>JBOGXF010000099.1:0-15532 GCA_050694275.1 Actinomycetota bacterium
CCTAGCGGGTGACGGTGAAGATGTTGTCCTGGGCCGTGAAGCCGTCCTCGAGGACGGTGACGCAGACGTTCTGGTGGATCATCTTGGTGGCGTAGGCCCGCGCGTGGGCGGGGCCGGTGTCGGCGTAGCGCAGGATCTTGATGCTCACCATCGCCTTGCCCTCGGCGTCGGTCAGGGCCCAGCCGGTGAAGAACGTCTCACCGACGAAGAGGCCGACGCCTAGCTGGACGTCTTCGGCCGGGAACGACATGGGCGGGTCGTATTCCTGGCCGGCCCCCGCGGGATCCTCGTGGGCCGGGCGCGTCACGGTGAACTTGACCTTGGCGGTGTCGCCGACGTGGTAGGTCTTCTTGACCGGCTTCATCTCGATGTGGAAGTTGCGCACCGCGTAGGTCTCGCTGTCCCCACACCCGTGAGCCGCCGAGGGGGCCGGCGCGGCGAACAAGACCCCCGCCACGAGCGACGCGGCCAGGGCGGAAATCACGCCTCGTCTGCGCCGAGTGCGAATTCGTCTCATGGCGACGTCATCACCCGTGCGCGTGCCCGCCGGCCTGGAACAGCGTGTGGGCGTTCTTGGGGCCGTTCACGACCGGCAGGATGAGGCGGGTCCTGCCCTCGTCGAGGTTGAGGTTTACGAGTGCGCACGCGTTGCTGTCGCATGGATAGGGCTTGGCCACCGTCCACTCCGACACGTCGGTCATGAAGTTAAGACCGATGAAGTGACCCTTCTTGAATATGTAGTCGACGGGCTTCGCCGCGATCGTCATCTCGAACGGTCTGCCGGGCTCGACCGGCGCTTGCTTGGCGAGGCTGTTGCGATAGCGGGAGTCGTGGAAGCCGCGCGTGACCGAAAGGTGAGCGCCCGAGTCGGTGTAACCGACGTGGTTTCCCTCGACCATGATCATCTTGGCGGGATCGACGTCGACGATGAGCGGCGTGTAGGTGACCCATTCACGCTGCACGGTCGAGTAGATCTGCACCTTGGGCGTACCGAAGATGCGCACATCCTTTTTCAACGGCGGAGACTCGAACCACAGCCACTCGTGGTTGTTGCGCGGATGCCCGTTGGCGTGCAATTCCTGCGTTGAGACCCCGGGGAAAGATGCCGCCTCGGCCCCTCCGAACGGATTCGGGAGGGGCTTCGAGGGCAGGATCTTCCACTGGTAGTCGGCGGCGCTCGTGCGCGGCGTCGCCTGGGCTATCAGAGAGATGTTGCGTGTCCTCGGTGGCCTGCCCTTGTACCACTTCCCGGCCGCGTCCTGGTTGGCGACCTGGCTGATGACCGTCGGCGACTTGTCGATGCCGTTGTTGACGCCCTTGAGGTAGTGCGCCATCCACTTCTCGACGAACTTGTCGTAGCCCCCGCCCGGAGTCGAGTGGCCCTGCCAGCGCGTCCCCATGTAGAGGACCCTCTTCGGCGAGTTCTTGAGCGCGTGGTAGAGGTTGAACGCCTCTTCTTGCTTGACATTCCAGTCACCCCAGTTGTGCGCGATCAGCACGGGGATGTCGATCTTCTTCGCGTCCACGATGTAGTCGCGCTCGAGCCAGAACTTGTCGTAGTCGGGGGTGTCGTCGTAACCGTGCTCGGTGTGCTCAATCTCGTCGCACGGCGTCATGGCCGACTGCACGCGCTGCGCCCAACCCGGCCCCCCCGCGTCGAGCGGCGGGGGCAACGCAAGGCCGAAGTCGAACGCGAGCGGCGTATCGAAGCCCTCGTCGGCGATCGAGCCGGGCCCCTGGTTGCCGATCGCCTCGTCGTTCAGGAAGTAACGCACCCCGCCCGAGTACGCGTACTCGTACCAGCGCGAGATCGCGGCCTCGGGGACGATGGTGACGAGGCCCTTGGGGTTTTCGACCGCGGCCGCGGTCGCGGTGGTCCCCTCGTACGAGCCGCCCATCATCGCGACCTTGCCGTTCGACCACTTCTGCTTCGTTATCCACTCGACGAGGGCCGCGCCCGTTTCCTTCTCGCGCTTGCCGCCGTAGTCGAAGCACCCGCCGGAGTTGCCTGTGCCGACGACGTCGGCCCACACGCGGTGGTAACCGTCGGGGACCCATCGCTCCGCATCGTTGGCGCGCCGGTAGTTCGGCGGGGTCCCGAGGATCGAGTACGGGGAGTAGGTGAAGATCGACGGCGCGCGCACGATCTTGCCGTCGTCGACCGCGTGCGCGACGTGGACGAAGATCTGGCCGTGCTTGGTGTCGGCGACGTACTCCCGGCGCTCGATGTCGAACTGCTTGTCGTCGTCTCTGGACGCTGCGGGGGCCGGGGCCGCGAGCAGCCCGGCGACCAGGGTCGCCGCCAGCGCTGCCCCTAATGTCCAGTGGCGTCGCATCCGAAAATCACGCCTCCCCAGGCTGGCCCGTCCGGTAACCACCAGTGTGACTGATTCGCGCCTTAAGTCGGTTCCGGCAGGCTGTATTTATCTTGTCTTTACCCTTCAAGAAGGGGTTTCGACTCCGGCCCCCGGACTCCTGCGAACGCCGGTGCGTCCGTGCCCGACTACGAAGCGTCACGTGAGCCCGGCGCCCGCGATGGGCAGTCCCGTCGACTACCTGGGCATGTTGCGCTCCTTGCCGTCCGACAAGACGTACGAGAACCTGCAAGAGGTGTGGATAGACCTCGGCGGTTCGGTCGAAGACAGGCGTATGTAGAAGACGATCCCGAGCAACATCGGGCGTCCCCGGCCCGCATCCTCGCCCGGCGGGCGATGCGCGGCGCTCGCAGAGAGGCGGGGACGCCGGAATTCGGCCGCCTCCTTCTGTTCTGGGCTTCCGGCGCGGCGGGCGACGCGCTGATCGCCCTCGCCCTGGCGGGCTCGCTGTTCTTCTCCGTGCCCGAGACGACGGCGCGCGATCGCGTCGCGCTTTACCTCGCTCTGACCGTCGCTCCCTTCGCCCTCGTCGCGCCGTTTCTGTCCAGGGTGCTCGATCGTCATCGCGGGAGCATGAGGATCGCGATGGTCGCGGCCGCCCTCGGACGCGGAACGCTCGCGTGGATGCTCGCCACGCGCCTCGACAGTCTGCTCTTGTTCCCGATCGCGTTCGGGATTCTCGTTCTGTCGCGCGCCGCGCTGGTCGTGCGCGGTGCGCTGTTGCCGCAACTCGTGCCCGAGGGCCGAACCCTGGTCCACGCCAACTCGTCCTTGTCGCGCACGAGCGCGGTGGCCGGGATAGCGGCGGGCTTACCGGGCTTGCTGCTGATCCGATGGCCGGGCGTCAACTTCGAGCTGCTCGTCACCGCGCTCGTCTATTACCTCGGAGCGGTTCCCGCCCTGCTGCTCCCGTCGCCGCGCGGCCGCAGGCCCATCGGCGAGCGGATGGGGGCGCGCGCCGCGGCGCGCAGCGTGTCGGTGCGACAAGCGGTGGTCGCGATCTCGGGTATGCGATTTTTGGTGGGTTTTCTCGTCTTCCATCTCGCGTTCGCGCTGCGCCGCGAGGGACTGTCTTCGGTCGGACTCGGGGCACTGATCGGCTCGGCGGCGGTCGGCGCGCTCGTGGGGGCGGTGGTCGCGCCGCGCATCCGGCGAAGGCTCAAAGAGGAAGGCATCGTCGTCGCATCGCTCGCGATCGCCGGGGTGACCGGGATACTCGTCGGACGTTACTTCTCGCTCGTGACCGCCGGGGTGCTCGTGTTCTCGTTCGGCGTCGCGGCCGGAGCGGCCAAGCTGGCGTTCGACGCAATCGTGCAGCGCGAGGTGACGGAAGGCGCACGCGGGTGGGCGTTCGCGCGATTCGAGTCGGCGCTGCAGCTCGCGTGGGTGGCAGGAGCGATAGTTCCGCTCCTGGGCGCGATCCCGCCCGGAGCGGGGGTGGTCGTCGCCGGGATCGCGGCAAACGTTCTGGCGCTCGTGTACGTCGCCGGTCGCTACCGGGTGCGGTCGTCGGGGGTGCCGTAAAGTTTCCTTGTGAATATCATCTTCAACGGCTCCGAGCGTCCGACGCTTGGCGTCGAACTCGAGCTTCAGCTCGTCGACGAGTCCGGCGCGCTCGCGACCGACACGGCCGCAACGAAGATCCTCGCGGAGCTCGAGGGCCATCCCGGCTACAAGCACGAACTCCTCGAATGCACGATCGAAGTCATCACCGACATCTGCCCGACCGTGGGCCAGGCCCGCCGCGACCTCGACGGCAAGCTGGGTCGGCTGGTCGAAGTCGCCGACCGTCTCGGCTACCGCGTCATCAGCTCGGGCACTCACCCCTTCAGCGCGTGGTCGGACCAGACGGTGTCGCCGGACCCTCGCTACCACCGCCTGATCGAGGACTGTCAGTGGACCGCGCGGCGCCTCTTGATCTTCGGCGTCCACACGCACGTCGGCGTCCGCTCCGGCGAGGAAGCGATCGCGGTCGGCAACAGCCTCGCGACGTTCATCCCGCACTTCCTCGCGCTATCGACGTCGAGCCCCTTCTGGCAGGGACGCGACACCGGGCTCGCGTCGACTCGGTCGAAGGTGTTCGAGTCGCTCCCGACGGCCGGCCTTCCCTACACGATGGAGAACTGGGGACAGTTCCAGCGTTTCATGCGCACGCTGATCGGGGCCGGGACGATCCGCAGCATCCGCGAGGTGTGGTGGGACATCCGGCCCCATCCCGGCTTCGGCACGATCGAGCTGCGGATCTGCGACGGAATCTCGACCATGGACGAGACGTGCGCCATCAACGCCCTGTCGCAGGCACTCGTCGTGTGGCTCGCCGAGCGATACAACAACGGTCTCGAGGTCCCGACGCATCACGCGTGGACGATTCGCGATAACAAGTGGCGCGCCGCGCGCTACGGATTGGACGCCGAGATCATCCGCGACGAGGAGGGCAACCTCGTCTCGCTGCGACGCTCGATCGGCGACCTGGTCGAGCGTCTGGAGCCCACCGCCGAGCGCCTGGGCTGCCTCGAGGACCTTTTGCGAGTCAACTCGATCCTCGAGCGCGGGACGTCGGCGACGCGTCAGCGCGAGGTGTTCCATTCCGAGCACGATCTCTCGAAGGTGGTGGACTCTCTCGCCGACGAGCTCGCCTCGGGCTCGCCCCGGCCCCTGCCGGACGGGGATCTCACCGGCGCAACGCCGGTGCACGGCGACCCGCTCCACGGCGAATAACCCCTCCCGCCGAGTGGTCGTGAAGCGCCATACAGGGGCGCGTGGCGACCACTCGGCCGGTGGCAGTGGGCGAGTCAGGGGTTCGGGCCGAGGACGCGCACGTCGCCTCGGCGGCGCGTCGCACCGGTCTGATCGAGCCATTCGCAGAGCGGCACCGCGTACTTGCGACTCGTCCCGAGCAGGTCGCGTATCTCGGCCACGGTGATCTCACCCGACGACTCGATGTGCTCGCGCACTCTTCGGCGCGCCTCGTCTGCCTGCGCGCGCGTGAGGTAGAAGTCGCCCAATTTGATGAGCTCCTGTGCGTCGACCAGCGCGCGCAGGAGCGCGGGGTCGGCCTTCAGATCCTTCTCAACCGGGGGCGCGAACCCGGCCGAGGAGATCTCGTCGATCAGTGCGTCGCGGGCGCGGCGCTGCTCGGGGGCAAGCTCGACCGAGAAGCTTGCGAGACGCACGGTCGCGCCGTCTTCGACTACGTCGTCGAGTCGCGCGACGAGCGCGTCGAAAGCGCCGGCCCCAAGACCGGTCGCGGCGCGCAGGCCCTCGCGCGAAAGACCGCGTTCGAGCGGTCGGTTCTCGTGATGACGCTCGAGCGCGCCGCGCACGACGGACGCGAGCTCGTCGAGTCGGCCCTTCGACACCGCGATCGGGCCGAGCCGGGCCACGGTTGCTGGGATCTCTACCGCCCCGGAGCGAGCCAGCGCGTCGGCGGCGACGATCTCGCCTTCGGACTCGACCAGCGCGGCGAGGGCGTCCTCGGGCGCTGCCTCCCGCAGCCGTTCCATGAGCTCGACCGAGACCCTGCGCGGGGGCGCGGGATCGAGGACCTCGCCGCCCCCGAACGTCCGCACGCGGCCCGCGTCGCGCAGGACGAAACGATCTCCCCGCCGGAGCGGGAGCGGGTCGCGCAGATAGAGCTGCGCGAAGCCGGTCTCGCCCGCCGCGAGCTTGTCGGCGTCGAGCAGTTTGATGCGCACGGGGGTCTCGGCCGATCCCACGTAGAGGAGGTGCGCGCCCTTCTCCGACAGCTCGTGCTCGTGGCCCGACAGCGCGGCCGGCAGCACTCTGAGCCATGCGGCGATGCGGGCCGCGTTGCGCCACTGATCGCCCCCCACGATCGCGTCGCCGCGCTCGGCCCCCTGTCGCTCGAGCCCGGCGAGGTTGAGGGCGACCCGGTTGCCGGGACCGATCGACGACACCTCTTTCTTATGGCTCTGGATCGTGCGGATGCGAGCGCGCCGCCCGGCGGGGGCGATCTCGACCTCCTCGCCGACCGCGAAGCCCCCGCCTGCGAGCGTCCCGGTCACGACCGTGCCGGCGCCGGCGACGGTGAACACGCGATCGACCCACAACCGCGGGCGGCCCAGATCGGGGGCCGGGGGGGCGGCGGCGATGACGGTGTCGAGGGCCGCGACAAGCTCGTCGATGCCTCGTCCGGTCGTCGCCGAGCACGCCACGACCGGCGCGCCGGCAAGCGTGGAATGGGCGATGTGCTCCTCGACCTCGACGCGCGCGATCTCGAGCGTCTCCTCGTCGACCGTGTCGGATTTTGTCAGGGCGACGACCCCGGAAGTGATGCCGAGCACGTCGAGCGCAGACAGATGCTCGGCCGACTGCGGCATCCAGCCCTCGTTGGCGGCGACCACGAACAGGCACACGGTGATCCCGCCGGCCCCCGCGAGCATGTTCTTGATGAAGCGCTCGTGCCCGGGGACGTCGATGAGGCCGATCTCTCGGCCCGCCGGCAGACGCAGCCACGCGAACCCGAGATCGATGGTGAGGCCGCGCCGCTTCTCCTCGGCGAAGCGGTCGGGATCGATCCCCGTGAGCCTCTCGACGAGCGTCGACTTGCCGTGATCGACGTGCCCCGCGGTCCCAATGACGTGCATAAGCAGGAGTATCGCCCCACACGCCCGATCTCGTTGCAACCAAGGGCGCATAGCGCCACTAACAGCAACGAATACCTCTATTGAGCAGGGCTATCCATCAGTGCCTTTCTGATTCTGCCCACGACCAAACTTGGATCGCGCCGGAGCTGCCTCGGAGTGACGTAGAGGATTCTCCAGCCCAGCTCTCGGAGTTCTTCGTCGCGCTCGACGTCGCCCTCCCACGCGAGGTATCCGGAGTGGTGCTTGTAGCTGTGGCACTCGATCCCCAGGAGGCGTCGGGGATAGGCAATGTCGATGTGGCGGGTTCTCCTGCCCACTCTCACGGGATGCTGGCGCACCGGCCGGGGCAGATCGGAATCGCGAATCGTGCGCCACACACGGGTTTCGTGCGCGCTGGCCGCCGGTTTCTCCCCCGGGGCCCGATAGCCGAGCAGATTGATCAGCACGGCGGGGCCCCTGCGGCCGCGGGTCTGAAACTGCTCAAGCCTCCACTGGAGTCGAGGAACCGATGTGAGTCCAACCCTGAGCGCGGAGTCCAGCGCGATCTCCACCGTCTCTTCATCCACCTGGTCGCCGATATCGATCAGGGTCCGCGCCGCGGTCGTTACCGGGAGGGGACCGACCAGGCTGCGGTCGAACCGGGGCATGTTGTGAGTTCGGTGCAGTATCACGCCGGGCCCCGGGGGCCTCAGGGCCCGGGAAACGGTCAGCTCGACGACGTGGTCGTCGACCCCGTCCAGGCCGAGCAAGACGGCCGCCGAGCGATGCGACACGATCACGCCCCGACCGGCCCACAGGACGACGGCCATCAGCTCCTGTTCGGGGGACGGAGGCACGGCCGGCATCAAGTGCACGCCGGGGTAGACGCGCTGAAGCTCACCTCGTTGCACTCGCCGCTTGATCCAGTCTGCAGAGAAGCCGAGGGCGAGAATCTGGGCCCGTGCAAGCAACCCGAACTGGTCACGAGCGGTGCGGAGAAGCAATGACTCGGGCGGAACTTGGTGCTGGGACGGGGTCATAGCGCCACTCACGGCAACAAGATCCGCCTCGTCGACTGCGCTGTCAGTGGCGCGCGTCACAAGCGCGAAGAAATCGTCGGGCGGGGCCCTCAAGCTTTTCCAGGTATTAGTCGATGATCCGGGTGGAGGCAGCCGCCTCCAGCGATAAAGGCAAACCCGCCGTGAGACGGGGACGCAAAGCCAGGGGCCTCATCGAGGCCGCCCAGCTGCCGAACGGAGGAGACACCGCAGTGGCCCTCGGATCAGCCGCTCACCCATTCCGTCCGGCCGCGCCCGCCCGCGCCGGCACCTGACACCACAACTGAGGGGGGCTCCCCAGCCCCGTTCCCAACAGAAGAAGCGGCCGTCGCCCCCGGCCGCTTCTTCGCTTTGAGGAACGGGCCAGGGCACCAGGGGCGATTGCGACATACAGGTACCTGACTAGTCCGCCGATACCACTAGGAGGTGGCACGTCGGGACGAGGCGTGCCGGCATCCCTGGGGAGGATGGACTAGTTGGATCCGAAGTGTCGCGGGAGAGTCACGACGCGTCGCACGCTTGGGATAACGCTCGCGTGCGCGCTCGCCGCTGCGCTGGTTCCGGTCGCCGTGGCCGCGCCGTCCGTCCCCGCCACGACCCCAGCCAATCTCGATCACGTTCCCGGCCAGCTCGTGATCGGCTACCGGGCCGGCGCGTCCGAGCAGAAGGTCGCCGCATTGCAAAAGCGACACGGGCTTCGTCCTGTGCGATCGGTGATGCCCCGTACCGAGCTCGTCGAGACGCCGGCCGAACCATCGCTCGAATCCGCCATCGCCGCGCTCGAGGCGAGCGAGCTCGTCGCCTACGCCGAGCCGAACTTCGTCTACCACTCCACTTCTCTGCCAAACGATCCGCGCATCGACGAGCAGTGGGCCCTGCGCAACGTCGGACAGACCGTCAACGGCCGCGGGGGCGAGGACGACGCCGACATCGACGCGCCGCCTGCGTGGAATCTAACGAAGGGATCGGGCATCACCGTCGCGATCGTCGACACGGGGGTCGCCTACGATCATCCCGAGCTCGCGCCGAACATATGGAAAAACTCGGACGAGGTCCCGGGTAACGGCCTCGACGACGACGGAAACGGGTTCGTCGACGACGTCCGAGGATGGGATTTCGTCGAGGGCGATGCGACGCCGCGAGACCTGAACGGACACGGGACGCACGTCGCCGGGATCGCCGGCGCCCAGGCGAACAACTCGCTGTCGATAGCCGGCGTTGCGCATAAGGCCGCGATCATGCCGCTCCGCGCGCTCGATCATGCCGGCGCGGGAGCCAGCGCGGACATCGCGGCTGCCCTCACCTACGCGGTGACGAACGGCGCACGCGTGGTCAACGCGAGCTTCGGGGGGCCCAACAACTCGCAAGCGATCTCGGAGGCGATCTCGCGGGCGAGCAATGTCCTGTTCGTCGTTGCCGCAGGAAACGAGTCGAGCGACAACGACACCGTCCCGACTTACCCGTGCTCGAGTACCGCGCCCAACCGGGTGTGCGTCGCCGCGACCGACTCGTCAGACCGGCTCGTGCCGTTCTCGAACTACGGCGACGAGACCGTGCATCTCGGCGCGCCGGGGAGCTCGATCCTCTCGACCGAGGCCAAGATAGTGAAACCTGCGATCGATGGTTTCGAGATCGCGCTCGATGGGCGGTGGAAGACCGGAGGCGTGAACAACGACTGGGGGCGCGCCCTCGAGGGCGACTACTTCCTGGCCGACAGTCCCGATCGCGACTACCTCCCCGGCACCAACTCGTGGGCGCAGAAGGTCTCGGCGGTCGACCTGTCCGGCTTGGTCGGGTGCCGGCTCAACTACTGGTTGCGCCTCGACACCGAGGCCACGCTCGACGGCCTCCTCGTGGAGGCGTCGACCGACGAGAAGAGCTGGGCCGAGCTCGCCGCGTGGTCGGGCTCGACCGAGGGGGCGTGGGCCCCCAGGAGCGAATCCCTGAAAAGCTTCGAGGGAGGCAGCGCCTACATCCGGTTCCGCTTCACGAGCAGCCTGCTCGGCTCGGGGGCGGGGGCGGACATCGACGACCTCGAGATCCGCTGCGTGGGCACCAATTACACCGGCGACGAGGTGTCGTTCCAAGCGGGAACGTCCATGGCCGCGCCGCACGTCTCGGGGGTCGCGGCCCTGCTGTGGTCGCACATGCCCGAGTCGAGCGTGAGCGTAGTCGCCGCGGCGATCGTCGAGGGCACCGACCCGCTCGCGTCGCTCGACGGCAAGACGATCAGCGGCGGACGGCTCAACGCCGCCGGGGCGCTCGAGGCGCTCGATCCCACCCTCATCGACATCGATTCCGAGACATCCGGCGCGACCGAACGCAAGGTGTCGCTTCGGCTCCGCCGCCATCTCGTCGCCAAGGGCCGCGTGACCGCGGGGCCGGGCGCGGCGGGGTGCGTGGAAGGCGCCACGGTCAAGATCCTCCGCTGGGGCCACAAGATCAAGAAGACGACCACCGATTTCGACGGTCGCTACAAGGTCCGCATCAAGGACCGGCGGGGCAAGTATCGGGCGAAGGCTCCCCGGTTTGAGCGGGGCGCAACCCTGGAGTGCGCCGCGGCCCGCTCGCCCGCTCGCCGCCACTCACACTGACCCGGGTCGTGAGGCTCCCGATGGGGCTCAGCCCGGCCGGAGCTCCAGAGCGCCCTGAAACTACCTTCTACACAGTTGCCATCTCGGCTGACCCGCGTCAGACGATTGTCTGACAAATTGTCTGACAGGTGTCTGACGCGAGTGGCGAGCCGAAGCGTTGGTTTTAGCTCTCGACGCCCGGAGAGTCAGGTGAGGGCGGCGGCGACGAGCGCGCGCAGGCGCTTGTCGCCCTCGTCTAACACGGTGCGGAGGTCGAGCAGGAGCACGTCGTCCTCGATGCGGCCGATGACCGGCGTCTCTCCGGCCCTCAGGGCGCGCTCGATCGCCGCCGCGCTCTTCTCGGGGTGGACGACCGCGACCGCCCACGACGACACCTGTCCGCCCGGAAGCGACCCACCGCCGGTGACCGCGGCCGACGCGACGGCCTCGGCCTTGAGGCCGGCGACCGCGTCGTTGAGGGCCGCGGCGAGCGCGCGGGCGCGCCGCTCGAGCTCGGCGGAGCGGGCCGCCGCCATGCGCCACAGCGGGAGCTCGGCCCCCCGGCCCTCGAGATAGAGCGACACCGTCGCCTCGAGCGCGGCGAGCGTCATCTTGTCCGGACGCACGGCCCGCACGAGCGGGTGACGGGCGATCCTCTCGACCGGCGCGGTGCGCCCGACGACGATTCCCGCCTGGGGGCCGCCCAAGAGCTTGTCGCCGGAGAACGTGACGACATCGGGACCGTCCTCGAGCGCGGCGGCGACCGGGGGCTCGGCCTGGAGCCACTCGAGCTCCGCGGGGGCGTCCACCATCCCCGACCCGAGGTCGTGGATGAACGTCACCCCCCGGCCCCGGGCGAGGCGGGCGAGGTCGCGCGCCGGCACAGACGCGGTGAACCCGACGACGCGGTAGTTGGAGGGGTGAACCTTGAGGATCGCCGCGGTGTGCTCGGTGATGGCGCGTTCGTAGTCGGCGAGATGCGTGCGGTTGGTCGTCCCGACCTCGACCAGGCGCGCGCCGGACGCCGCCATGACGTCGGGGATCCGGAACTCGCCGCCGATCTCGATGAGCTCGCCGCGGCTGATGACGACCTCGCGGCCCCCGCACAGCGCGGCGAGAGTGACGAGGACCGCGGCCGCATTGTTGTTGACCACGAGCGCGGACTCGGCCCCCGTGAGGGCGGTCAGCAGCCGCCGGGCGTGGCCGTAGCGGCTCCCGCGCCGGCCGCGATCGAGGTCGTATTCGAGGTTCGAGTACCCCCCGGCGACCTCCGCCACCGCGTCGAGCTGCGTTTGCCCGAGCGGCACCCGCCCGAGGTTCGTGTGGATCAACACCCCGGTGGCGTTGATCACCGGCCCGAGCAGCGAGCGTGAGTGTTCGTCGAGGAGAGCGCGCGCCGCCGCGACGATGTCGTCGAACGTCGCGACCTCGCCCCCGCCGAGCGCGCGGTTGCGCGCGTCGTCGACCGCGCGCCGCGCCGCCGCGACCACGAGCGCGCGCGGCGCCGTCTCACCGAGCGCGTCGATGACACGATCGACCGCCGGCAGGGCGCGCAATTCTTTAGAAACCAATCTTGCAGTCCTCCTTCGAGCGGTCAGTCGGAACCGCAAGATCGGTTTTCATGGCGTGTAGTCGAGGATGCGCCGCCGCATGGCCTCTTGAATCGCGGAGACGCGGTTGTTCACGTGCAGCTTGGTGTAGATGTTGGCGACGTGCGTCGTCACCGTGCGTTCCGAGATCTGGAGCCGCGCCGCGATCGTCTTGTTCGGGAGGCCGTCGGCCATGTGCTGCAGGATCTGCCGCTCGCGCGGGGTCAGCGGCTGGAAGACGCCCTCGGTGACCTGGGTCTTCTGATAGCTCTGGAACTCGTCGAGCACGCGCGACGCGATGCCGGCATCGATCTGGCCGGACCCCGACGCGATCTGCTTGACGATGTCGACGACCTCCTCGAGCTCGGCCGTCTTGAGCATGTAACCGGACGCGCCCGCCTTGATCGCGTCGAAGACGAACTGCTGCTCGTCGTGGCCGGACAGGACGACAACGCCGACGTTGGGAAAGTCGCCCTTGATCTGGCGGGTCGCCTCGATGCCGTCGACGGTCGGCATGATGACGTCGATGAGGACGACGTCGGGAAGGGTCTCCTCGACGAGCGCCAGCGCTCTGGTCCCGTCACCGGCCTCGCCGACGACCTCGATGTCGCCCTCGCGCTCGAGCATCGTCTTGATCCCCCGACGCAACAGGTCGTGATCGTCGATCAAGACGACACGGACCGGCTCACGGCTCATGACTTCAGATGATAGGCGTCCGCCCGGCCCGAGGGAATCTCCCCCGATCGGGGGACGGATTTGGGGGAATTGTGATTTAAGCGACCCCCTCGCCCGAGCCGACTTCATAGGCATGAGAGTCACCGGTCTTCGCGCGCGCATGGTTATCGTGATCGCCCTCGCGCTCGCCCTGCAAGGGGTGGCCGCGCCCGCGTTCGCCTACGAGTGGACCCGGGACCTCAAGGCGGGCGACACCGGAAGGGACGTGCGCGCCCTCAACGTGCGGCTCTCGGGCTGGTACCCCAGCAACGATCAACAGTGGATGAAGATCAACCAGACCTTCGGGGCCGAGACGACCGCCGCGCTCAAGGCGTTCCAGGCGCACTATGGCCTCACGGTCGACGGGCTCGCCGGCGCTGAGACGTTCGAGACCCTCAACGCGCTCGAGGACGAGAACGGCTCGACCATCCACTTCGACTACAAGGAGTTCAAGCAGAACGAGAACTCGCGCTGCTCGGCGAAGGCGAACGCCTACTCCGACACCTTCGGCGGGGGCATGGTGGCGCCGAGGCGCGTCCGGAAGTTCGTGCGGCGGCTGATGTGGCGACTCGAGGCGGTGCGCGCCAAGGGCGGCGACAACCCAATCGGGATCAACTCGGGCTTTCGCAGCGTCGCCTACAACGACTGCATCGGGGGGGCGCGCCTGTCCCAGCACATGTACGGGACGGCAGCCGACAACAGGATGGCCGACACCGGCAATCGCAAGCAGCGCAACCTCGCGCGCAAGAGCCAGTTCCACGGTATCGGTTGCTACGCGACCCTGTCGCACAACCACTTCGACACGAGGATCGACAACCGTGCGCTCAAAGAGACGCGCTACTGGTGGTGGCCGGAGCAGGACGCCAGGGGGCGCGACCTCGATTACGCCGGCAAGCCGTGCTGGGGCGAGAAGAAGCGCACGACCTCGACCGCGCGCTACACGACCACCGCGGCCCTGTTCGATGCCGTCCGGGCGGCGCTCCCGGGGGCCGGCTCGCTGATGCCGTCGCGCGCCGAGATCGAGGCGTTCGAGGACGCCGGCGAGGCCGCCGATCTCCACGGCGCCGACTGAGCCACGCAGGCAGCTCCTAGCGTGGCGGCTTGCATGCTAAGATGCATGCATGCGCACAACGATCGAAATCACCCGTGAGCAGCACCTTGCCCTCACCGAGCTCGCGGCCAAGCGGGGAATTCGCGGCTTCTCGCCCCTTGTTCGAGAGGCAATCGACTTTTATCTGCGCGAGAGGCATGAGTCAGAAATGAAGGAGTTCCTCGAGCTGCGCGGATCAATCTCCGATGAGGACGCGGACGAGATGAAGCGACGCATCGACAAGGCGTGGGCGACGTGGCAACCGGCGGACTGGTAGTCGCGGACACGGACCTGGTGATCGACTATCTGAGAGATCATGACCCTGGCGCCTCGTGGATTCAGGCGGCCGGTTCGCAGGGCAGGCTGCGGCTCACATCGGTGACCGCCTTCGAACTGCGGGTTGGTTCCGATTTCGGCGGCAGACGGACGCGAATCGAGACTTTGCTGCGCGGGCGCACCTTGCCTTTTGATGCACCGGCTGCGATGGAGGCCGGGGCGATTTTCTTGAAACTGGAACGGGAGGGGGAGGGAATCGGGATCAAGGACTCTCTTCAGGCGGGTATCTGCCGACGGTTTGACCTTCCGCTCGCCACGCGCAACGTGAGGCATTTCGAGCGAGTACCCGGCCTGACCATCGCCCAGCTTGAACGATGAAATCGTTGCACGTCCGTGGGATACCGGACGATGTTTATGTCGCTCTGAAGAGAATGGCCGGAAGGGAGGGCCGATCGCTCTCCAGCCAGGTTGTGGCGATTCTTCGCAAGGCTTTGCTCGAGCGTCGATCTGAGGACCGCGCTGCCACTCTTCGCCGCGTGGACGCGCGTGTGAAGGCGCGACGCAAGGCCGTTGGCGAGATGAGGCGACCGGCTGCGGGCTTGATTCGAGAGGACCGCGATCACTGACGAGGCGCCTGGTGGCAGGCGATTCGAGGAGTGGCTCGAGAATCTCGGCGGGTCGTGAGGGATGCCGCAGGCGCAGGGAAACGGAGGCAGGGGTCGGCCCCCGAAAAGCTGGCGGCAGGGGCCCCGCGGTTGGCGGCGAATAGGGATATATAGGACTTAAGCATCCCACCGCAGCCAAGGGGGCCTGCCGTGTCTTCCATCGCCCTGCGCCGCTCGCTCGCACCGATCGCCGTTGCCATCCTTGTCGCCGTCGCCCTCGCGACCGGCCCCGCCGCCCCGCGGGCCGAGGCCAAGCGCGACCCATCCGGGCCCAAGGCGGTCGCCCACCACGCCGGGGGCGGGCCGATCAAGGACCCCGCGGTCACCCGCAACGCCCCCAACCCCGCGCTGTACGAGATCGGGCAGGAGTCGGCCGAGCCGACCCTCGGGCTCACCGACAAGAACACGATCTTCACGTCGGCGCTTCGGACCAACACGCGCGTCGACGTCCTGCGCTCGACCAATGGTGGCAAGAAGTGGGAGGTCGTCTCCCCGCAGTTCGCCGGCGCCCGCAACGCCCAGCTCGTGTCGTTCGACCCGTACACGTGGGTCGACCCCGACACCGGGCGCGTCTACACGATCGACCTCACCGTCGCGTGCAGCTAT
>JBOGXF010000100.1:0-2731 GCA_050694275.1 Actinomycetota bacterium
GGCCCCCACGGCACTCGGCGAGATCAGGCATCTGAAGGCACGCATGGAGCGGGAGCGTATTCCGCGCGGAACCGATCGACGCCGTAACCTGAAGCTCGGGCCGGGAGGCCTGTCGGACATCGAGTTCACCGTACAGATCACCCAGCTCCTTCACGGTCATCGAAACCCCACCCTGAGGGTCACCAACACCACCGACGCGTTGGACGCGGCGCGCGACGCTGGGATCATCTCGGAGAGCGACGCGTCTCGGTTCGCGGCCGCCTATTCGTTCTTGACCAGGCTTAGAAACCGGTTGTTCTTGTTGGTCGGTCGTCCGGTCGATGCGCTTCCGGACAGGGCCGAGGATCTCGAAGCGCTCGGGGTGTCGATGGGCTACAACGAGCAGCCCCGACAGGAACTCGAGGAGGAGTACCTGCGGCATACCCGGCGGGTCCGTCGCGCGGCCGAGCCGATCATCTACGGGTAGGGCTACAGCGCGCGCGCCACCACCAGCGCGAAGAGCGAGATGAGGGCGATCAGCCCGACGATGACGAGCACGATCCGCGCGCTTGTCTGCACGCCCTTCGATCCCGCGCCCGCCATCAGCGCGACAAGCACGATGAGAATCAGCAACGCCGGCAGGTACTTCATCTGCGCAGGGCCGCCAGGAGCTCGTCTATCGGTGGGTGGTCGGCCGACGTCGCCGCACGATACGCGTACCTGATCTCACCCGAGGCGTCGACGACGGCTGCGCCGCCAAGCTGGTAGGGATCTTGCCGGGGCTTCCTGACGACCTGTCCGGTCGCGAGCGCCTTGACGCCGGGGAGCCACACCTTCGGTCCCACGACGTCGCCGGCCGATCCCCGTCTGAGCCCGAAGGCCCGGTACGTCTCTTTTCTGCGGTCGACGACCAAGCGGACGTTCGGCGCGTAGCGGGTCTTGAACCGGGCGGCCGTCTCGGGCGTGCCCATCCCGACCATGGCGAGGTTCACGCTCCTGGATGTGAACTCGTCAACCCCGGCGCGCAACTGCGCGGCCTGCTGCTGACAGAACGGTCACCCGTAGTGACGGAGCCACACGATCGCCGCGGCGCGGTCCGACCAGAGGTCGCCGAAGCGGATCCGTTCTCCGTCTGCAGTGGGGAGAACCAGGTCGGCGACGCCGTC
Organism: Actinomycetota bacterium; assembly: GCA_050694275.1. Classification (GTDB taxonomy): domain Bacteria; phylum Actinomycetota; class CADDZG01; order CADDZG01; family WHSQ01; genus JBOGXF01. The sequence continues at coordinate 1,146 of JBOGXF010000100.1, forward strand.
GAGGCTGTCCATGATCCGATCATATGAAAGAGGGGGCCTGTAGCCGGCCCCCTCGTTCGATCTCGCTTGCGAAGGTGATTACTTGCGGCGCCGAGTCAGGATGCCCCCGGCGGTCATGAGGAACAGCCCCGTCAGCACGATGCTCGAGATTCCCGCACCGGTGAAGGGGAGCACCGCGCCCTCTTCTGCCGACGGCGCTCGCAGAACGCTGGCTTCGACATCGGGTCCGCTCTCGTTTGTGAGACGACCACCGAGAACGATGTCGGGCAATGGCCTGCGGTCATCCGGAAATCCGGGATTCTCGATGACTCCGCCTTCGACCTCGTCGCACACTTCACCGACGCTGCCGGAAACGATCGTGGTTCCCGACTTCGCACGAGCGGACTCGAGCGGTGCATCGAAAGTGCGCGAGAACGCGGTCCCTGTGAGTCCCTCGAACTTGACTGTCGTGCCGTCGGCGAACGTGACCTCGACGAAGGAGATGTCCTTGCTCGAGGTGACGATTACCGAGAAGCAGTCGACGTCGATGGTCATGTTGGCGCTACCGGGACCTCCATTGCCGCCGTTGTCCTTCGGACCCTGGCGGCCGAGGCACAGGCCCTCGTTGTCGTCTTCGAAGTCGTCGTCGTTACCGCACCCGTTGTTGCCGTCCTGATCGGCGAGATCGTCTCCGCCCGAACCGTTCGGCTTGTCGGGACCCCCGTTACTGCGATCGGGGCCACGGCCGTCGTCGTCGGGATCGGATTCGGCCTTGCCCTGGTTCCCGGATCCCCCGGGCTCGACCGACCGGTCCTTGCCCGATGGGTGCTTGTTGTCGCCGTCGTCCTCGACGTTGTTGGGCGTGCCACCGTCGTTGGTGTCGTTGTCCTCGGTGTAGCTCGTGTTCGGGTCCGAGTCGGCGTCGCCGTCGTGGTCGCCGCCGCCACCCTGCCCCTGAGAGGCGTTGTGGCCCTTGCCCTTGTCGTGGTCGTCGGCGTGGTGCGCCAGGGCGACCGGCGTCAGGGTGAGCAGCAGCAGAGCGAGCGTGATAGCCCATCCGGCGAGGATCGCCGATGCGACCGAGATCCTCTTGGTCATGTCCTTCCCCTCCTTGGGTCGTGCCTCGTCCTAGTGACGCTGCGTGTTCATACGCCTACGATTCGCTGCCATCCTGGGCATTCCTTCCTAGAAGTGGGTTTTTTTTCACTCGCATGAGGGAGCCGCGCCTTAAATCGGTCCAAACCCCTCGTATCGCCCCGGCCGTGGCCCACGAAAAAGGCCCCCCTGCTTCGCAGGGGGGCCGGGGCGATCAGGGGTGCGGGTCTAGATGTCGTAGTACATGTAGAACTCCCACGGGTGCGGGCGGAGCCGCATCTCGTCGACCTCACGAGTGCGCTTGTACTCGACCCAGTGGTGGATGACGTCCTCGGTGAACACGCCACCCTCCAGCAGGAAGTCGTTATCTTCCTCGAGGGCGTCGAGTACGGCCTCGAGAGTTCCGGGCACCTGCGGCACCTCCGCAAGCTCCTCTGGCGGCAGCTCATAGAGGTCCTTGTCGACCGGCTCGGGCGGCTCGATCTTGTTCTTGACCCCGTCGAGCCCGGCCA
>JBOGXF010000101.1:0-6642 GCA_050694275.1 Actinomycetota bacterium
CGTGGTCCGCTTCGCGGGCGACCGGGAACGTCTTGTCGGCCTGGTACACCGTGACCTGGTGTCCCGCGTCGTCTTCGTAGACGTGTACGACCACCGACATGTCGGACATCGATCCGGCGCGCGCCTCCTTGAGGCGGAGATCGCCGAGCCGGAATGGCAACGCCGGAGACGAGGTCGTGCCGATCTCGTGTCCGCCGCCGAAGTCGGCGAGAACCGCGTCGATCACGGGCGGCTGCCCGGGAGATCGGAAGAACAGAGGTGCGGCCAACAGCGCGACCGCCACGACGGCCACCCCGATCGCGCCGGTGTATCGCCAGCGCCATCTCCGGCCCGCGTGCTCGATCGCTTCGACCGATGCCCGCACGGTCTCCCGCAGCCGCTGTGGCGCAAGCTCGCGCCCGGACTCCGCGACGGACCGCCCGCGGCGTCCCGTGTCGACCTCGTGCCAGCAGTCGTCGCATTCGATGATGTGGGCCTCGAACGACCTCCTGCGCCGGCGCGACATCTCGCCGCCGAGATAGGCGGCGGCATCTCGTTCGGGCTCATGGCTCATTCCGGATCACCTCCCCCTCGAGCAGACGCGCCAGCTTCTTGCGACCGCGATGCACGCGCGCGAGCACGGTCCCGCGCGGCGAACCCGTCATCTTCGCCACCTGAGAGGCGGTGAACCCATCGAGGTCCATCAGCGCGATGGCGATGCGCTGCGCCTCCGGAAGCTTCCACAAGGCCTGGTGGACGCGTTCCCGGCGTAACTCCTCGATGGCGCGCTCCTCGACGTTTGTGGGATCCGCGAGCAGGGGCTGGTCTTCGGTCGGGAACTCGCGCTGGGTCGAGGCGCGGCGCAGCCAGCTCCGGCCTACATTCAAACAGATGGTCGCGATCCAGGGCTCGACCTTGCGCGGCTTGCGGCCGGCCTCCCACGCCTCGAACGCACGCATGTAGGTCTCCTGCACGAGATCCTCGACCTCGAGGTAACCGCTCACGAGGCGCCGGGCGAGGTTGTAGACGAGATCGAGCGCCGGAAGGGTCGCGGCAAGGAACTCATCGTGCGAACGAGTAGACACATCATTCGCCCCCCCACACCCTCGTGTCGGGATGGAACGCGGCCCAGTCGAACCAGAACGAGTCGTGAGCGTTCGCGGCCTCGAGCCTTTGGCCATCCAAGGGACCAGAGTTCGCGTGCCCGAAGATGTTCCACGTGCTCTTGGTCTGCCGGTCGACTATCTGTCCGTCGGTGACGTCGAACGACAGGACCCTGCCGTCCATCGCCCGTGAGAAAGCGAAGGCCGCGCCGACCTCTTTGGACGCGGCGATCGACGCATCGTCAAGCGCCGACACCGCGCCGGCTTTCCACACGACGAGAATCGGCACGCCGCCGACCTCCGAGTTGATCGCCGCAGCGCCGTCGGTCGCCGCCTTCTCCAGCGCGAAGTAGGGGAAGGCAAACTTCTCATTCTCGGTCTCGACTCCGAGAATCCGCTCGACCGCAGCCAGGCGGCCGTCGACCTCGCCCTTGAACAGGAACGGCATGCTGCCGACCTCGTCGTATCCGGGGTAGGGGTTGCGGCCGTAGCTACGGACGTGGCCGGTGTCTCGGGACAGCACCTTTCCATCGGGGAACGATGTCCGGAACTCCTCCCACGAGACTATCTGCGACGGGACGCGCTCGAGCGTCGTGCCGGTGAGCGGGCCGATCACCGCCTGCCCAAGCGCCTGCGGCCACAGCGACTCGGTGGCTCGGTCGTACATCACGAGGTTCGAGTTGTAGAGCTTGCCCGATGTGCCGAACGTCGTGATCTCTCCCTCGATCTCGGGTTGCTCGAACGCGTAGGCGGTGTTGCAGAGGGGACAGAAGGTGACCGTGACCGGAACCCCGCCCACGGTGTCGTTGGCGATCTCGTGCCACGTCATGATCTGAAGCGGATAGGCGCGCGCGTCGTCCTCGATAACCAGCGAGACCACCGGTTCTTGCGGTTCGAGAAAGTCGACCTCCGCAATGCTGAGGAACTTCGGCTCGTCGATGGGAGGGATGCCGTCGGGCGGCGGTCCCCCCGAGATGATGTCGTCGGGGTCGACGAGCGGCTCGGTCCCCGAGGTGGTGGCGGTCGTGAGCGGATCGTCCTCCCCGCCGTAGCGCTGAAAGGCGATCACGACTGCAACCAGCGCGATGGCGGCGATGGCGATCGTCGCGACCAGGCCCTTCTTCGAACGGTTCGGCGCGCCTTCGGGCGCGTCCCAGGTTCCATCACGCATCGACCGTCACCCCGAAGGATTGTTCGATGCGCTGGGCGAGCAACTCCACGGAGAGCTGGCCGGTGACGACATCGACGACGTTGCCGTCGGCATCGATGAACGCCGTGGTCGGCATGCCCGCGCCCCCGAACGCGTCGAACACCCGGCCCTGGGGATCCCGGGCGAGCCGGTAGGAGACTCCGGTCTCTTGGGCGAGGTCGACCGCGGGGCCGTGTTGATCCCGTTGATTGACGCCGAGGAACTCGACCTCGTCCCCGACCGCCTGGAAGACCCTCTCGAACTCGGGCATCTCGGCGACGCAGGGCGGGCACCACGACGCCCAGAAGTTGAGCACCAGCGGTTTCCCCTCGTACTCATCGAGCGTGAATGTCTGTCCGTCGAAATCGGTCATCTCGACGTCGGGGGCCGGAGCCCCGAGCGCGGCGACACCGTCGACGGAGACCCCGCCGGAGGACGATCGAAAGACCATGAAGCCGATCAGCGCGAGCCCTCCGACTACCAGGGCGCCCCACTGAAGGCGCGTGATCATCCGGTCGCGGCGCGCCTTCGCTCGGGCCCTCGCCCGCGCGGACGTCGCCTGCCTCGCTTGATCGCGGTCACGGGACACGGCAAATCTCCCTTATCTGGTTACCACTCCCCCGTTCGAAGGGACGCATGCCGGGGGGCGCCGATTGCGTGGCGCAGTCCCCGCTATCCGAGCTCTCGCAGGGCGTCCTCGAGCCCCCGCACGAAGGTCGGATAGGGGTAGATCAGCTCACGCAGCTTGGCCACGGGTACGCGCTCTTTGACCGCCAGGACGAGCAGGCCGAGGACCTCGCCGGCCGCAGGCCCCATCACCGACCCGCCCACGAGGATGTCCCTATCGGCGTCACCGACGAGCTTGATCACCCCGTGCTCGGCACCCGGCCCGTGGATCCAGCCGCGGGCGGACGAGGCGGTCTGCGACACGCCGGTCTTGACCCTGAGGTCGATTTTCCTTGCCTGGGCCTCGGTGAGGCCGACCGCGGCGACCTCGGGATCGGTAAAAGTGACCCGCGGGACCGCGGAGTAGTCGGCGGGAGCGTGGTCCTGACCGAGGATGTCGGCCGCGGCGACCCTTCCCTGGTACACCGCGACATGGGTGAACTCGCCCTTGCCGGTGATGTCGCCCACGGACCAGATGCCATTACCGGCGCGGAGGTGGTCGTCGACCTCGATTGATCGAGCGTCGGGATCGATTCCCGCCGCCTCGACGCCGAGCGCCTTGAGGTCCGGACGCCGGCCGGTGGCGACGAGCAGCTTCTCGGCCTCGAGGGCGGTGCCGTCCTCCAGTCGGAGCTCGATGCCGTCGCCTGTTTGCTTTACCGACTCGGTGGTGGCGCCGGTGTGGAGCTTCATCCCCTCGCCGCGCAGGACCTCGCCCATCGCCTCGCCGTTCTCGGGCTCGTCAAAGGGCAGGGCGTGGTCGGCGATCTCGACGATCGTGACGTCCGTTCCGAACCGGTGATAGACCTGCGCGAGCTCGAGGCCGATCGGACCGGCACCCAGCACGATCATCGACGACGGGGTGGCTTCGGCCTCGATGGCCTCACGGTTCGTCCAGTAGTCGACGTCTTTCAGGCCGTCGATCGGAGGGATCGCGGGATCGCCGCCGGCGGAGATGACGATTCCCCGCTTTGCCTTCACCCGGTGACCGTCGATCTCCACCTCGTGGGGGCCGACGATGGTCGCGGCGGCCTTGACCACCGTGCTTCCCTTCTTCTCATGGCGCTCGACCGCGACCTTGTCGTTCCACGTGTCGGTCGCCTGCTCGCGAATGCGCCGGGCCACCGGCGCCCAGTCGGGCGAGATGGTCGAGTTCCCCGCGAGGCCCATGACGCGCGCCGACTCGGCGAGAGAGTTGCCGGCGCGAATCATCATCTTTGACGGGACGCAGCCCCAGTAAGGGCACTCGCCCCCGACGAGCTTCTTCTCGATGGCGAGGACGTCGAGCCCGGCCTCTGCGGCCCTGCCCGCGACCTCTTCGCCGCCGACGCCCATTCCGATGACGATCAGATCGTGCTCGTCTTTCACTCGACCCATCCCCTTCCATGCGAGGGCTCAACTCCTGCTCTCTTCAAGCGCGAACTCTCTTATCCTCTTCCGAGTCGATCAGAGGAGACGTGACATGTGGGTGCAGCGAGCCGAGGGGGCGGAGTCCCTCCCGAACGTGCTTGCGTCGCACTCGCTCAACGACAAGGCCCTGCGGGCTCACCTGTCTCTCTACCGGACCATCATGTACGGCGAGTCTCCCCTGACGCGGGCCGAGCGCGAGGCGATGGCCGTCGCGGTGTCCGCCGTCAACGATTGTCACTACTGAGTGGTCCAGCACGGGGCCTCGCTCGCCGCGGAAACCGGTGACGAGGCCCTCCAGGAGACGGTCGCCTCCGGACGCTTCGAAGATCTCGACGAGCGCATGCGCTCGCTCTGCCGTTACGCGCTCAAGCTCACGAGATCGCCGAGCGAAATGACGGAGTCGGACATCGCCGAGCTTCGCGCCGCCGGCCTCGACGACCGCGCGATCGTCGATGCCAACCAGGTCGTGTCCTACTTCAACTATGTGAACCGCGTCGCCGACGGCCTCGGCATCGAGCTCGAGGACACATGGCCCGAAGCCCTGCGTGCCCCTCGCCGCTACGGGTTGCGCTAACCGCATCAACCGCCCGGCGGCGAGTTGCACGAGCCCACGGGCGAGGTGCACTAGCCGCTAGGCTTTCGGTCGCGCTCTCGCTTGAGCTCGAAGAACCCGTCGTAGTCGATCATCCACTCGACGCGGTCCCACAGCTCTCCGGCGGCTTCGCCGGTGGGTGCGGTCGCGACGACCGGTCCGAACATCCCGCGACCCGACGGCAGGACGATCGTGGGGACGCCGAAGCACCCGGCCTCGGACACCGCCGCCTGGAACTCGCCGCGCACCTCCTCCGAGGTCGATTCGTCCGCGAGCGCGTCGTCCACCAGCGAGGCGTCCAGATCGGACTCGGCCACAGCTCTCCGGACCGTCTCCGTGTTCAGCGACTCGCCGTTCTCGTGAACCATCTCGCCGAGCATCTTGTAGACGCGTCCGACCGCGTCGTTGCCGCCGGTACGCCGCACCAGGGCGAGGGTGCGGAGCGCCGGCGTCCCCTTGACGTGCTCGTCGGCGAGCGGGTCATCCTTGTCGGCGTTGATGAGCTGGAGGCTGAACAGCCGCCACTCGATCTCGACGTCCCTGACCTTCTCAACTTCTCGGATCCATCGAGAACTCTGCCACGCCCACGGGCACAGCGGGTCGAAATGGAACCGGATGCGGTCTGTCATCGTGTTCCTCCTAAAGTCGGGGATGAATAAGGCTTACCCCTGATTGCCCATCGTCGTCGAATGACTCTGAATAAGGCGAGCGGAGGAGGTTGACGCGATCGTGGGATGGATTGCCCTCGCCACCCGGTGCGTGCGCGTCGAGGCCCCCAGGGAATTGTGCTTCGAGGTCGTTGCGGCGGCCGGCGAGGTCGTCGAGAGGCGCTCGGACGACGAGCGGGTCGTCGAGTTCCTCTCCGAGCACAGGGGAAGGACGATCCGCACGCTCGAGCTGGTCACGCTCGAGGCGCCCGAGCGCATCTCCTATCGCTGGCTCAAAGGCCCTCTTCCCGGGGTCGAGGAGGAGATCGTCTTCGAGGTCGCCGAAGACGGCTGCACCGAGATGACCTATCGGGGCAGATTTCGCACCGGGGACGGCCGGCTTCGCTGGCTGATGGGCCGCCTCTACGTCAAGCGTGTCTTCGACCGGCTCGTGCGCGAGCATCTCGACCAAGGCAAGCAGGCCGCAGAAGGACGGACAGCCCGCAGTCACGTGCACGACCCGTGCGGAAAGGACGCCGTATGACGCTAAAAGCGATTTTTCTCAATTGCACTCTCAAGCGCTCACCGGAGAAATCCAACACCGAGGCGCTGATGAACAGGGTCGTCGAATGGTTCGACACGATGGATGTCGAGACCGAGATCGTCCGCGTCGTCGATTACCACGTGCCGACCGGCGTTACCTCGGACGAGGGCGAGGGCGACGAATGGCCTCGAATCCTCGAGAAGATCAAGAGCGCGCACATCCTCGTGATCGGAACGCCAATCTGGTTCGGGCACCGTTCGAGCGTGGCGCAGCTCGTGATCGAGCGGCTCGACGGCACTTACCAGGAGCGCAACGAGGCCGGACAGTATCCCCTGTACAGCAAGGTCGCCGGGGTCGTCGTCACCGGCAACGAGGACGGCGCGCACTCGGCGGCCGAGGCGACGCTGTTCAACCTCTCGCACCTCGGCTGCACGATCCCACCTAACGCCGATACGTATTGGGTGGGCGACGCGGGGCCGGGCCCGTCGTATCTCGAGGCCGGTCAGGACCAT
>JBOGXF010000102.1:0-37402 GCA_050694275.1 Actinomycetota bacterium
GCGGTTTGGACACCACCAGCGTCGAAGGGGCTCCACCCTTCTCGGCGGATTTCTCCGTCACCGAGCAGCTCCCGGGTGGAGGATTTCAGTGAGCAGGTCTGGGGAGGTTTAGATGAGCGTGGTCAGCCCCTTCCAGTCCGTCGTGAATCCACCTCAGTTCGGGGCAGATCGCCGCTGTGCCCGCCATCGCCGCGTCTGCATGTAGCCACAGCCCGCGTTTCCGGCAGACCGCGACGATCTCCGGAAGGGCATCGACCGCCATCGTCGAAGTTGTGCCCACGGTCGCCACGACCATGACCGGAAGTGCCCCGTCGGCGGCGTCTTCGTCGACAAGTCGGGCGAGGTCGTCCGGGCGCATCGCCAGCGCGTTGTCGACCTCCACCTTGCGCAGGTTTGCGGAACCGATCCCCGCGATCCGCACTGCCTTCTCGACCGAGCTGTGGGCCTGGGACGATGCGTACACAGTGAGGCGGTCGGTGATCCCGCGCTCGTTGGACGAGCCCTTGGTGGCGCGCTCTCTGGCGGCGAGGAGCGCGCACAGAGTCGCGCTCGAGGCCGAGTCTTGTATGACCCCTCCACCCGACGCAGTGGAGCGGAATCGCTCGGGAAGACCGAGCAGTTCGGCGAGCCAATCGAGGACGTGCGCCTCCAACTCGGTACACGCGGGGCTCGTCGCCCACAGCATGCCCTGCACGCCAAGCCCGGCGGATAGCAGTTCTCCAAGGACCGAGGGCCCGGAGCTGTTGCCGGGGAAGAAAGCGAAGAAGTTCGGGGACTGCCAGTGCGTGATGCCGGGCAGGATGATCTCGTTGAGGTCCTTCAACACCTCTTCGAACGGCTCCGGATGCTCGGGTGCCGAGGGCGGGAGCTTAGAGCGAACCTCGCCGGGGGCAATTTGCGACAGCACGGGGAAGCTCTCGATCCGTTCTAGATAGTCGGCGACCCAGTCCACGGCCTCGCGCCCACGGCGCCTGAACTCGTCTGGGGACATGTGGAAGCTAGCTGGGGCCATGCCAACGATTATGCATGGCGGGCCCTCACGACATGCTGGGCCCGCCGCCATGTGTGTCGCCCAGGACGCGCGAGGGCGACGGAAAACCCAACCCACCATGACTGAGCGGCTAATCGCGACCGCCGCCGTCCAAGACGCCGGCGAGAGCGCTAGGTGAAGCCGATCGCCTCACCTGACGCCTCACCGATCACCCCACCGATCGCGCCACGATTGCGCAGGGCGAGTTCAACGGGTGCTTCTAAGTGAGGGCGTAGGTCGCCGTCAGGGTGCGCGACCCCCATCAGGACGCGTTAATCCTCTGCCCAGAGTGACGACTGGTGAAGTCGATAGCGTAGAACTACATGCGTTCTGAAATACAGCTAGAACTCGTCGCGCGTGTCGAGCTTGTTCCAGACCTTGATGTCGGGAGCCGACGTGATACCCACCTCTTGCATGATGACGGGGATGTCGGTGTTGTTCTCGAAGAACTTGTAGAAGGACTCGGGCGAATCCCACTCATCCAGGACCATCACGACGCCGTCCCCGCCGACGAAGCGGTGATGGATGCACCCCAGGCCTTGTGCCTGCTTGTTGATTTGCTGCACCCGGTCGGCGTTCGCCTGTAGCACCTGCTCTACCTTCGCCGGGTCGGCCTGCGACGTCAGTGTAATGAAGACGCTCAAATCAAACTCCTTTGGTCGGGGCACCTCGGCCCGTGCTTGACCAGTCTCCTCCTCGAGGTCGCCGTCGACAAGAGGCCTCCCGCCACCGACTCGCGCGAGTCTTACTGGGAAGATCCGGACTCGATAATCACGCGTCCCCGCAGGTGCTCATCTGGGTATCGAATACGACCCCGACAAGACAACCGGATGTGTGCGCCCCTTTCGTTCGAATCCTGCCGGGGGCACAGGTTCTTTTGGCCACTGACCACCTCTGGTGTGGTTAACGGCCAAAAGAGTCCGTTGGCTGCGCCCCTTTTGTTCGGTTCCCGCCGGGGGGACAAACAAGGGGTGCGCTCGCGGCCAAACGGTGGGCCGGCGTCACGATCGGAGCTCTTCCTCCGTGAGGGCTCGCAGCACGCAGAACTCGTTTCCCTCGGGATCGGCCATCACAACCCACGTCGCATCTTCACCTTGTCCTACCGAAATACGTCGCGCGCCGAGCGCTTCGAGACGTGCGACCTCGGCGGCTTGATCGATCGGACGCAGATCCAGGTGCAGGCGATTCTTGACGCTCTTCCCCTCCGGGACACGGAAGAACATGATGTCGGGCACGATCCCATCCTCACGACTGCCCTCAGGCGGTTCCAGGACGACCTCGTCGGGATCTGAGTGCGTCCGTCGCCATCCCAGAACTTGCTCCCAGAAGCGCGCCGTCGAATCGGGGTCGTTCGAGTCGAAGCACACACACTGCACACGAAGATTCATCGTCGGATTGTAGGTCGAGACTCTTGGCTATGGCTCAGGCTGGATGGTGAACGGCTCAGACGCGCCTTGGGCGCATGTCTCTTTGTCGTCGCCCGGCTTCACACGCCGCTCGGCTACGAAACGCCCGGTACTGCCCCGATTCGGTCGGTAGCTCCAGGCCAAAGCTGCCTTTGCGATTCGTCTTGGTCGACCCATGCGTTGAACCGCACGGCCCCCGCTTTCGTATTACCTCCAAGGCTGCTATGGGAGGTGTCGGCAATGAATCGATTCCTGACGTTGTCCGTTGCGTGTGCGCTGCTGCTCGCAGCGTGCGGAGACGATGCGGAGGAGTCTCCCGCGGAAACCCAGGAACAAGCACAGGAGCCGGCGGCCGCCACGGTCGAGGTGGCGAGCTCGCCCCTCGGCGACATCATCGTTGATTCCGAGGGGATGACCCTGTACATGTTCGTGCCCGACCAAGAGCAGAACGGGGAGCCGACTTGCTACGACGAATGCGCAGACGCGTGGCCGGCGCTCGAGGCCGCGGGAGAACCGACCGCCGGAGAGGGTCTCGACCAGTCGCTGCTGGGAACCGCCGAGCGCACCGACGGCACCACCCAGGTGACCTACAACAACCTGCCGCTGCACAACTTCTCGGGAGACGAGGCCGCCGGTGACACCAACGGCCAAGGGCTCATGGACATCTGGTGGGTGGTGTCGCCGGACGGGAACCCCGTCATGGAGTAGCGGGCAGACACCCCGATCGCTTTACGGGGTAACTTGAGCCGAAGTGCGCCGCGGCGTCAAGGTGGTCGAACTGAGCGTCGGAAGGCGACGCTGGGTTGACCGGACGTCGGGGAGAAAAACGTGAAGAGACGCACGCTGATCATTCTCGTCTGCGCTTTTCTTGCCAGCCGAGTGCTGAACGTGTCGCTCGCCTACCTCCCCATCAACTACAACGCAGGGTTTGGCGATCTCCAGAAGTACCAGTCGTGGTCGACCGCCATCGTTGAAGACAAACTAGATCTCTACTCGAATGCGTCGATCGAATACCCGCCCGGCGTTCTCCCGTTCCTTGGGGCGGCAAAGATAGTGCCGTTCGGAGGCTCGGAGTTCGGCCAGCAATTCATCTGGATCATGGTTTTCCTGGATCTCGCCGGCTTCGTCGGGGTGTTGCTGCTGGCGAGGCGCTGGGGGTCGTCGCTCGGCCCGTGGGTCTGGATCGTTGCCATGTTGCTGCTCGGCCCGATTGTGTACCTGAGACTTGACCTGATTCCGGCGGTGGCGACTGTGTGGGCGATTCAACGGGCGTCCGTAGGACGCTGGGGTGGGGCCGGCGGATGGCTCGGCTTCGGGGCGATCGCCAAGGTTTATCCGGCGTTCTTGCTGCTGCCCGCGTTCGAGGTGACGCCACGCTTCAAGAGGCTTCTGGGGGGCGCCGCTCTGATCGCAGCCTTGTTTCTTCTTCCCATCGTGGTGTCAGGGTCGTGGCACGGGCTGCTGGACGGCGTGATCGGTTTTCACTCCCAGCGCGGCGTCCATGTGGAAAGCACCTGGGGGTTCTTGCTCCTGACCGCCAGCGAGTTCGGGTACGACATGCACCCGAATTTTCAGTTTGGCGCGAACGAGGCGGTCTCCGGAGTTTCCGACCTCCTCAAGTCAATAGGTCTTGCCGGCTCCTTTGCCGCGCTCGGTCTGGGATGGTGGATGGTTGGTCGCTATGTCGGGAGGGGAGACGTCCCATTTCTCGCAGCGGGGATGTTCGGGACGCTGGCCCTGCTGATGTTTCTCGGGACCGTCTTCTCGCCGCAGTTCGGTGTCTGGCTCATCGGGCTCGGCGCAGCCGCACTCTCCCACCCACTGACCAGGAGGCTGCGGTGGTCGCTGCTGTCGGTCCTTCCCATCGCGCTGCTGACCCAGATCATCTTTCCGTTCACCATTGGTGATGTCTTGGGCCCCTTCTATGCCGGTGCATCTGAGCCCGGATCTCCGCTTGGCCTGACGGTGCTGGGCCTGCGCAATTTCCTGGTTCTCGCCGCCGGTGTGGCAACGTTCTGGGGCCTGAAGGCAGCATCGCAAAGCAGGAAGGAGGCTGGCCGACTCCCGGAGAAGGTACCCGTATGAAGCGCAGCCTGAATGCTTGCTTGGCCGCCGTTCTCCTGGCCCTTCCGATCGTTCCGCCCGTCTTCGCCGGACCGAGCCCCGGCGGTAACTCGTCGGACAACGTCGAGTGGCTCAAGCTCGTTCCGTTCGACGCGGTCACCGCTACCGGAGCGCGGTTGATCGGTAAGCACCTCTACGTCACGTCGTGGCGCAACTTCTCGATCTACGAGGTTTCCGATCCGGCCGAACCGGTCTTGCTCTCGACGACGCCTTTCGGATTCGAGTTCGAGAACGAGGATGTCTCGACGAACGGGAAGATCATGCTGTTCTCGGAATCCTTGCCCCGTAGCATCCTGCACATCTGGGACGTCGAAGACAAGACGAATCCGGTCGAGATGGCCGCGCTCCAGGGCGCGGGGGACCACACGACGAGTTGCATCTTGGCCTGCAAGTGGTCGTACGGATCGGACGGATCGATCGTCAATCTGAGCGACCCCGCCAATCCCAAGCTCGTCGGCGACTGGCACAAGCTTGTCGGGCTGAACGGCGGCGCCCACGATGTCGAGGAGTTCAAGCGTGGCTTCGTGATCGTCTCCACGTACTCGACGCCGCTGCTCCTCCTCGACGTGCGCAAACCGCTCGAGCCGAAAGTCCTGGCGCAAGGCGAGCATCCCGCTCCGGGGCAATGGATCTTCCACGCGGCGCGGTGGCCGAATCGCGGCAAGGATCGGTTCCTGCTGATGCAGGGCGAGGGCTCTTCCGGACCCTTCGTGACCTACGACACCAGAGGATGGAGAAGGACCAAGACGTTCAGGCTGGTCGACAGCTTCACGGTGGAGAACTCGACGGCGAGCTCGCACTGGTTCGAAGAGCACCCCAACTTTCGCAACGGGGGATTGGTGACGATCGGGTGGTACGGAAAGGGGACGCGCTTCTTGAAGGTCTCGCCCGAGGGAAAGGTCAAAGAGGTCGGCTGGTTCGAGCCTTGGGCGCAACGCAGCGGGTTCTCCGCGTACTGGCTATCGAAGGATCTCGTTTACGGGATCGATCTCTATCGCGGGATAGACATCCTCCGCTTCGATCCCGATAAGTAGGCGTCTCGCGCGCCGAACTCCTCGCCCCCGGACGCGACAAGGGCCCGCTCCCGCGGACCCTTGTCGAACCGCCTAGCTCTTCGCTGGTCTTTGGTTACGGCCTGTTGCTCTGTCCCTGCTCGGCCTGCTCCTCGCCGGTCTCTTGACCGTCGTCGCCGGCCTGCTGACCCTGCCCGGATTTCTCCTCGCCGGTCGTCTGGCCGCTCGATCCGGCGTCCTGACCCTCGCCGGACTTGCTGTCGCCGGCGTCCTGACCCTCGGCGGACTTGCTGTCGCCGGTGGTGCGACCCTCGGCGGACTTGCTGTCGCCGGTCGCTTTGCCCTCGGCGGCCTTGGTCTCGCCGGTGGCCTGACCGTCGTCTCCTGCGGCGCAGGGGTCGGTCTCGGTGGTGAACTCTTCGCCCGCGGCCTCGGTTGCTGTGGTCGCCACGGCGATGCCGAACTCGCAGTCGAACTCGCCGGCCCAGTTGGAGATCAGGTCGAACACCGCCAACGCCACGGGGCTGGCGTGGTCTGGGTCCGGCCCGTCACCGAGCACTGTGACCTCGGGATCGTCGGGGAGGACATCGGTGTCGAGGTCGTCGCCCTGGTTGGGAAGCTCGACGCCGAGCACCGCGTCGAAGGCCTCCTCGGCCGCGTCGCCCGGAAGATCCACTCCGGCGAATGCGAGCCCGGCCACCAGGATCATGGCGGCGACGGCCGTGGCGGCCGCCTTGGCAATCAGGGATACGAATCGGTTGCTCATGATGCTCCTTCTCCTAGGCGGCGCGGCGGACACCCGGTCGGGCCCGTTGGCTTTGCTTGCCGGACTGACACTGGGGTCGCCCTCGATGGAGATTCGAGCCGTTTCCACGATCGCGGCCACGTGAGCCTCCTCAACATCGGTCGGGGGGGTCTGGGCCAGCGCGGCCTTGGTCTCGCTCAGGAACGAGGCGAGTTCGTCAAATTCGCCGTCGCTGGCCGGCGCCCGGCCGTCCAGCAGGCGGTCGATGTCACGGTCGCTGAGTCCGAAGAAACGTCTCATCTCATCTTCGTAAGCGCCGTGTTCGCTCATAGGGTTACGCCCTCCCTGGAAATTTCTCTCTTTAAGGCGGCGAGCCCCCTGCGCTGAAGGGCCTTGACCGCCCCCGGGCGTTTCCCCACCGCCAGCGCGACCTCATCCACGGTCAGGTCGCCGAACAGCCTCAGGAGCAGGACGTCCTGCTGGTCGGGGGAGAGCCTGCGGATGAGGCGCCGGACCCGGTCGACGGCGAGGGATCGCAGCGCGGTTTCCGCGGTATCGACATTGGCGGTCTCCTCGGCGAGATCTCGATGATCGACGGGCGCGGCCGGCCGGCGCCCTGCGCTCCGGGTCGCGTCGAGCATGCGGTGATGGGCGATCGTGAAGACCCACGCGCGGAAGTCGCGTTCGTCCCCGGAAAAGGCGTTGAGATCCCGTACGAGCTGCAAGAAGACTTCGCCCGTGAGATCCTCGGGTTCGGTCGCGCCGCGGGCGCGCAGGTAGCCCGTTACGGGGGCCGCAAGGTCGCGGTAGATGGCGGTCCAGGCCCATTCGGCCCCCGCGCGCGCGGCCTCCAGCGTCACGTCAAAGTCGTCGCCCAAGGTCACGAAATCAACTCATCCTCATTCCTCTTGTTGTCGGTAACGTGAGCGGTTGCTTTACCGAAACCGTACAGGCCGGTGAGGATGCGGGGAAGGCTGCGCGGCCTTGGGAGTTAGACGAACACTTCGATCGCGTAGCCGGCGATCAGGAGCAGCCCGGTGAACAGGTGCAGCATGATGTTCTTGCCCATCGCGTCCATGAGCTCGTACGGGCTCTCGTAGTGAGAGCGGAGCGCGCGGTACACCTTGAGCGCGAGGGGGATCGGCAGCAGTGCCAACAACGTCCAGACCGGCATGATCCCGGCGATGACCCCTCCCGCGATGAGGCCGAACGTGGCCACCACCGACGCGGCGTAGCCCGTGATGATGGCGTCCCTGGAGAGCCGCACCACGATCGTGCGCTTGCCCGCCTTCGCGTCGGCCGGCTTGTCGGGGATCTGATTCACGTAGAGCACCAGCATGATCAGTATCGCTACCGGCAGCGACGCGTAGAACGCTTCGAACGTCAGTCGTTGGGCGACGACGAAATAGCTCCCGAGCATCATGATCGGGCCGAAGCCGAGCGCGACGCACACCTCGCCCAGGCCCCGGTGAACGAGCCTGAGGGGCGGCGCGGTGTAGAAGACCGACAGGAAGATGCCTGCCGCGCCGATCCACAACAACTCGATGCCGCGCGTCGCCACGAGATAGAGGCCAATGGCGATCCCCACCGCGTAAAGCGCCGCGGCCGTGATGGCCATCGATCTCAGGCTGACAAGCCCGTACTGGATCATGCGTGAGCCGCCGCTGAACATCGTCGGGTTGACGTTTGCCGTGTCCGCGCCGCTCATGGTGTCGAAGACGTCGTTCGATACGTTGAGACCGAGATGGACGGCCGAGCCGCCGACGAGGGCAAGCAACACCAACCACCACGCCGAGAAGCCGTCGGCACGCGCGACGAGCGCGCCGAGAAGGACCGGCACGAAAGTTGCCGTGAGGAACGGGACTCTCGTCGCGAGGAAGATGAGCCACCCGAGAGATAGGGTCGGTTTCACGGGTTCGCCCCGCTCCCGGGTCAGCTTTCCCATGTAGGTGTGCGCGACCGGGACGCTTCGCTCGCACAGCTCGAAGAACGACATCCGTTCCTCGTCCCATCCGTGCGTCCGCTCCGGTGTCACTCGAAGGGATCCGTTCACCTTCGTGACTGGTCCCCACACCGACACGTAGCGACGCTGGTCGTAGCCGACTCCGGGATAGGGACGGATGTGACTGAAGATGACGTTCACCTCGGTGCCCTCGGCGGGGAGCGAGGGACCCGCCGGAGGATCGAGGTCTATCGAGTTGCTCTGTCGGTTCGGCCGGAAGCTCGCGGCGACGTTGACCGGGTACCCGTCTTCGTCGACGAACGCGAGGACCGCGTGCGAGTAGCCGGCGATGTCGTCGAGAACCGCGTCCTTGCGAACCGTCGAGCGCGCCATCTACGAAGCCCGTGCGAGGTCGAAGACGCGGGGGTCGGTCCTCGTGTCGCCCTCCGCCCACAAGAAGGCGCGGCGGGGGGTGATCTGGATGATCGATCGCTCCCAAAACAGGGGCATCGCGAAGCGCTTCTTGACGAGGTCCTTGATGATCGGCTCCTTGGCCGCCCACAACGGCAGCACGCGTTCCCAGCCGGAGTGGAGATCCTCCTCGATGATCGCGGCGTCTCCCTGGATGGTGGCGCGGCGGAAGGGCTCGACCGCGGCCGCGACCGGATCGGTGATCGTTACGGACACCCTGGGGTTGCGCTTCATGTGCTCGAGCTTCCTCGAGAACAACACGCTCGAGGTCATGTAGATATGAGTTCCGTCGTACAGAGGAATGAGTGGGTACGTTACGGGGCGACCGGATTGATCGATCACGGTCAGCTCGCTCACCAGCGCGGCGTTGAGCAGCTCCTCGATCGGTTCGGCGAGCACTCCCATAGTTGCGAGGATAGACATGGTGCAAGAAGACTGCTCTGAACGCGCGGCCACCGTTGTTGAACGGATGCCCAATGGATGACGCCCTGCTCGAGCTGGCGACGAAGGCGGCTCGGCGGGCCGGCGATCTCCTGCTCGAGCGGTTTCGCGAGCCCGCTCGGGGCATCGAGTCCAAGTCCACGCCGACCGACTTGGTCAGCGACGCCGATCGAGACGCAGAGGCGGTGATCGTCGACACGATTCGCAGCGAGCGTCCCGACGACGGGATCCTGGGAGAGGAAGGGGGCCGTGAGGTGAGCGGCTCCGGGCTCAGATGGGTCATCGATCCACTCGACGGAACGGTGAACTTCCTGTTCCGCATCCCGCTGTGGTGCGTGAGCATCGCGGTGGAGGAGAAGGAGCGGACGCGCGTCGCGCTCGTTTACGACCCGTGCCGCGACGAGCTCTTCAGCGCGATGGAGGGGGCCGGCGCGCGACTCAACGGTCGGCGCATGCAGGTGACCGGCACGTCCGATCTCTCCGACGCGCTGATCGGGACCGGCTTCGCCTACGACGCCGAGGCGCGCGCGATCCAGGCGCGGCGTTTGCCGCGCGTGTTGCCGCGCGTACGCGACATCAGACGAGCGGGCTCGGCCGCGCTGGACCTTGCCTCGGTCTCGTGCGGCCGGCTCGACGGCTTCTTCGAGGCGCCGATGAACCCGTGGGACAAGGCGGCCGGGGTGCTCCTGGTCGAGGAGGCGGGCGGGGTGGTCGCCGAGCTTCCGGCCCCCCTCGACGACGCCCATGGTGTGATCGCCGCGGGCCCCCAGCTCTTCGAAAGGCTGCGCGAGCTCGTGCTCGGATAACCTTTCTGCCGATGGACATCGTTGCCCCCGCCGTCGATCGCTACATGAAAGAGCTTGCCGCGGTCGACGACGAACCCGTCCTGCTCGAGATGGAGGCGTTCGCACAAGAAAAGGGCTTTCCGATCATCGGGCGTCTGTGCGGGCAATTGCTCGAGCTTGCGGCGCGCGCCGTCGGGGCGCGCCGGGTCTTCGAGCTCGGCTCCGGCTTCGGGTATTCGGCTTATTGGTTCTCGCGCGCGACCGGGCCGGAGGGCGAGATCCACCTCACCGACACCGATCCCGAGAACGAGAAGAAGGCGCTCGACTTTCTCGGGCGGGCGGGGTTGCTCGAACCGATTCGTTACCACGTGAGCGACGCGTTCGCGGCCCTCGAGGAGACCGACGGAGAGTTCGACATCGTCTATTGCGATGTCGACAAGGGGGGCTATCCGAAGGCGTGGCAGATGGGCCGGCGCAGGGTGCGCGTCGGGGGCCTCTACATGTGCGACAACATGCTGTGGAGCGGTCGGGTCACCGGCGAGTCGGACGAGGCCGACGTGCGCGAGGGATGGACCGAGGCGATCGACGAGACCAACCGGGCGATGGCCGCGGACCCCGATTTCCGCACGATCATCGTCCCGACCAGGGACGGGGTCGCGGTCTCGCTCCGCCTCCGCTAACCCGTTTTCCCCGCCGAGTGGTCGTGAAGTGCCCCCTGAGGGCGTCTGACGACCACTCGGCGAAGGAAGATAGGCGGAGATTGGGTTGTTGAGGGGGCCGAGGAGGGAAAACGTGCCCGGACCACACCGGCTCATGCCACATCAGACACCGGAGCGCCCCGCTCGGCCGGGCACGCTCCGGCGCATCGTCAGATCCTTCGTCCCGTACCGGCGGAAGGTCACCCTGGTCGCGGCCCTCATCCTCGTGACGTCCGGGCTCGGGCTGGTCAACCCGCTTCTGATCAAGGTCGTCTTCTCCGACATCATCCTGGCGACGGAAGAGGTGGCCTCCGACCGCCTGCGCCTCTTGTTCATCGTCGTGGCCGCGATGATCGCCACGCCCATCGTCTCGGGACTGCTTGGGCTGTGGCAGACGTACACGAACAACATCATCGGCCAGAGCGTGATGCAGGACCTGCGAAACAGCCTCTACTCGCACCTGCAGAGCATGTCGCTCCGGTTCTTCACCTCAACCAGAACCGGAGAGATCCAATCCAGGCTCAGCAACGACGTCGGTGGCGTGCAGTCCGTGGTGAGCGACACGGCTTCGAGCATCCTCGCCAACGTGACGACGGTCATCTCGACGGTCGCCGCGATGTTCATCCTTTCGTGGGAGCTCACCCTGCTGTCCCTCGGCGTGATGCCCCTGTTCTTGTGGTTGTCGAGGAGAGTGGGAAAGGTCCGGCGCGAGGTCTCGGGCCAGAGCCAGGAGTCACTCGCGGACCTGACCGCACACATGCAGGAGACGCTGTCGGTCTCGGGGGTCCTGCTGTCGAAGTCGTTCGGGCGCCAGGCGTACGAGATCGAGCGGTTTGGGGATCACAGCGCGCGCTATGCCGGGCTGGAGGTAAGGCGAACCATGATCGGGCGCGGCTTCTTCGCCCTGATCCAAATCTTTTTCTCGATCACCCCGGCGTTCGTCTATCTGGTCGGCGGTTATCTCCTCCTGCGCGGCGGGATAGATCAAACTCCGAGCGATCTCGCCGGAACGATCGTCGCGTTCACGACGCTTCAGAGCCGCCTTTTCTTCCCGCTCGGACAGTTGCTGAACGTCCAGGTCGAGGTGCAGTCGGCGCTGGCCCTGTTCGATCGCATATTCGAGTACCTCGATCTCGAACGCGACATCGTCGATCACGACGGCGCGATCGAGCTCGAACCGTCGGAGGTCACCGGCACGATAGGGCTGTCCGATGTGTGGTTCCGCTACGACCGACAGGCATCCAACAACGAGCTCGAGCGACTGTGGACCATCGGCGGCGTCGACGTAGAGATCGAGCCTGGAAAGCTCGTCGCGCTCGTCGGGCCTTCGGGAGCGGGAAAGACCACCCTCACCTATCTGCTCCCGCGCCTGTACGACGTCGACCGGGGAAGCGTTCGGATCGACGGCATCGACGTCAGAGACATCAGGCTCGAGTCGCTGGGCGAGATCGTTGGCATGGTCACTCAGGAGACGTATCTCTTCAACGCATCCGTGCGCGACAACCTGCAATACGGCCGGCTCGGGGCGACCGACGACGAGATCGAGGCCGCCGCGCGCGCGGCCTACATCTACGACCGCATCATGGAGATGCCGGAGGGCTTCGACACCGTCGTCGGCGAGCGTGGCTACAAGCTGTCGGGCGGCGAGAAGCAGCGGCTCGCCATCGCCCGAGTCATCCTCAAGGACCCACGCATCCTGATCCTCGACGAGGCCACGAGCGCCCTCGACACCCATTCGGAGCGGCTCGTGCAACGGGCGCTGGCGCCGCTCATGAGGGGGCGCACCACCGTCGCCATCGCCCACCGGCTGTCGACCGTGCTCGCCGCCGACACGATCCTCTATCTCGACCGCGGCCGCATCGTCGAGCGAGGCTCCCACGCCGAGCTCCTCGGCAGGGACGGGGCCTACGCCGCCCTGTACCACGAGCAGTTCTCCGACGGAACGGTCGAGACCAGATGCGAGGATGGGCTCGTGCTCGCGGGCGGCCGAATCATCGAGGACACCGAGGGAGCCGGCGAGGGAAGGTAGGGATCCTTGGACATCGGGGGCAAGTGCGCTCTGGTCACCGGTGGCGCGTCGGGACTGGGGCTGGCGGTGGCGCGCGCCTTGATCGACAGGGGCGCGTCGGTCGCGATCGCCGACCTGTCGTCGTCTGAAGGAGACGTCGCGGCCAAGGAGCTCGGAGAGAAGGCCACCTTTTTCGAGACGGATGTGACCTCCGAGAAGGACGTCGGAGCGATGGTCGAGGGGGCCGCGTCTCAGTTCGGGGGGATCCATATAACCGTGAACTGTGCCGGTGTGGGCTTTCCCGGTCGCGTCCTTACGCGCGACGGCACGCCCACCGATCTCGAACGCTTCGAGTTCGTCGTGAGGGTCAACCTGATCGGCACGTTCAACGTCATCCGCCTCGTCGCCGCGCAGATGGCGTCACAGGAATCCTTCGGTGAAGAGCGCGGCGTGATAGTGAACACGGCCAGCATCGCCGCCTTCGAGGGCCAGATCGGGCAGGCCGCCTACGCTGCGTCAAAAGGTGGGGTCGCGAGCATGACCCTCCCGATCGCGCGCGATCTCGCAAGCAGATTGATTCGATGCGTCACGGTCGCTCCCGGGACCTTCGATACCCCGATGCTCGCCGGCCTTCCCGAAGAGGCGCGCGCCAAGCTTGCGGAGAACACGCCGCATCCTCACCGGCTCGGTACGGCCGAGGAGTACGCGGCTCTCGTGTGTCACATCGTCGAGAACCCGATGCTCAACGGCGAGGTTATTCGTCTCGACGGCGCGTTGAGGATGCCCCCAAAATAGCTTCCGATGCGTCATGATTCAGGTATGGGCGCGTCGCTATTCGGCCCCGATTCGATGATGTGGAGGATCAATCGCGAGTCGATCCTTCTGCTCGGGGGCCGAGCCGCGCTTCTCATGCAGCTCGCGCACCCGCTCGTCGCCGCGGGTGTCGCCGACTACTCGGCGTTTCGATCTGATCCGATCGGTCGTCTCAGACGGACGCTCGACGTCATGCTCACCATCGTGTTCGGTGAAGAGAGCGTTGCGGTCGAGGCTGCTCGCAAGGTGAACTCTCTGCACGACCGGATCGCCGGTGTTGCCGCGGACGGCACTCCTTACCGCGCGAAGGACCCCCAGCTTCTGTTATGGGTCAACTTCACCCTTGTCGACTCCAGCTTGCGCGTGTACGAGGCATGTGTCGCCACTCTCTCGGACGGCGAACGGGACCGCTATTACGAGGAGACGAAGATCGTCGCCCGGTTGTTCGACATCCCCGAGGAGATCATCCCGCCGACGATTTCCGACCTCCGGGAGTGGGCGAACCAGAAGATCGCGTCGCGAGAGGTGACCGTCACTCCCACCGCGCGCGCTCTGGCGGAGCCGATCCTGAGGCCGATCCGGTTGGTTCCGTGGCGGCTCGCCGCCGCCTCCGCGTTCATCACAGCGGCCCTCCTTCCAGCACAGATACGGGAAGGCTACGGGCTCAGGCTGTCGCGCCCCGCCACGGCCGCGCTCGCGGCCGGGCGCCAGACGTCGCGGCGTCTGTTGCCGCTCGTGCCGCCGGCGCTCCGGACCTTCCCCGCGGCCCGCTCGATCGGCTGACCGACCAGATTTCTAGGAGGAGGTCTCGGCGTGTGCGACCTCGACCCTGAGGTCGTCAGGAGGGCCCGGCTCTTCCCCTTCTTCCATTTCCTGGTCGAGCTCGCGCCACTCCTTCTCGGCCCACCGGAGTTTCTCGACCGCGGACGCGAGATCGAGAAAGTGGACCGGGACGATCGAGGCACGGGGGCGAAGGTAGGCGTCGCCGATCAATGCGTCGAGCTCCCGGCGGGCCTGGGTCAAACGTTCGTGAACGAGCTGGAGCCGCTCCCGTTGCCGGGGCGTGTAGCCGGTACGGTCGTGGTCGCTCAGAGGGTCTCCTTGTCAGCGTCGGTGCGTGCGAGGGTGGTGCGGAGGCCATGCGATACCGGGTCGAGCGTACATCGTGGCGCCGCGCATGCACAAGCGCACATAGGGCGGTTTGTATAGAAAAATGGCCGAAAAGTGACCCGGGCCCAACCAAAAAAGGGGACCGGCGGACCGGGGGTGGGGGTCCTGGGGCGGCCCCGGTATCCTGCCCACTAAATGCTGGACGAGGCGGTCATCGGCAAGGCCCTCGGGGCGGCGCTCAAAAGGGGTGGCGACTTCGCCGAGATCTTCGTCGAGGAACGCTCCTCGACCTCGCTTCGACTCGAAGACATGCGAGTTGAAGACGTCGCCTCAGGGTGGGATCTGGGCGCCGGCATCCGGGTAGTCGCCGGGGAGCGAGCCGCGTACGCGTACACGAACCTCCTCACCGAACAGGCCATGGTGGGGGCCGCCCGAGCGGCCCGGGCGGCGCTGTCCGAGGGGACGCCCGCGGCGCCACAGGATCTTCGTCGGCAGACCGATGTGCTCGCGCACCCGGTGGGCGTTCCCCCCGGCGACGTCGGGGCGGAGAAAAAGGCGGCGGCCCTGTTCGAGGCGGACGACTCCGCGCGCCGAGCCGGCGGAGAAGTCCGTCAGGTGGTCGCATCCTATGCAGACGTCCGCCAAAGGATTCTCATCGCGACTTCGGAGGGCCTCTACGTCGAGGATGACCGCACCCGCGTTCGTCTTTCGGTCCGGGTTGTCGCGGCGCGCGACGGGCAGATCGCGACCGGCTTCGACGCCCCCGGCCACTCCGGCGGGTTTGAACTCCTGGACGCGCATCCCCCGGCCGAGGTCGCCGAAAGGGCGGCCCGGCGGGCCCTTCGCATGCTCGACGCGCGGCCCTCTCCGGCCGGGGAGTTCCCGGTCGTTCTCGCACCCGGGACCGGCGGCGTGCTGATACACGAGGCGTGCGGGCACGGACTCGAGGCCGACGCCCTCGTGAAAGAAGCGAGTGTGTATTCGAACCGCTCGGGCGAACGGTTCGGGTCCGATGCGGTCACGATCGTCGACGACGCGACCGATGTCGGCGCGTGGGGCTCTTTCGGGGTGGACGACGAGGGTACCCCCGCTCAGCGAACCGTTCTGTTCGAGCGCGGGGTCCTCGTCGGTCATCTCAGCGACCGGCGCTCCGCGACCAAGATCGGCCATCCCTCGACGGGGAACGGACGGCGTCAGTCGTACGCGCACCTCCCCATCGTCAGAATGTCCAACACGTACCTGCTGCCGGGAACAGAGGATCGCAACGACATCATCCGCTCGGTCGAGCGCGGCGTCTACGCCGCGACGTTTGCCGGGGGCGAGGTCAATCCTGCGACCGGGAACTTCGTGTTCGGCATGTCCGAGGCCTACATGATCGAGAAGGGCGAGATCACTTATCCCATTCGCGGAGCGAACCTGATCGGTAACGGCCCCCAGGTTCTCGGTGCCATCGCGGCCGTCGGCAGCGACTTCGGCCGCAAGGAAGGGGTGTGCGGAAAGGACGGGCAACACGCGCCGGTGACGAACGGGATGTCGACCGTGTTGCTCGAGAAGATGACCGTTGGAGGAACCGAAGCGTGACCCGCGAATTGCTCGATCTCGCGCAGACTATCGTCGAGCGGGCTCGCCGCGGCGAGGATCTCGAGGCGTTCCTCACCCACGAGCGCAAGTTCTCGGTGAAGGCCTATCTCGGCGAGGTCGAGTCCGTGTCGTCGGCCGAACCGCGCGGCGCCGGCGTGCGCGTGGTCGCCGGGGGACGCGCCGGTTTCGCATACTCGACCGACATCTCAGACGACGGCCTCGACTCGCTCGTGCAGCAAGCCCGCGACAACGCCGCACACGCGAGCCCGGACGACGCCGTGGGTCTCGCCGAGCCGTGGCAGAGGCCGCCCGAGGACATCGCCGGTCTCGTCGACGAATCCCAGACCGAGGTGACGCCCGACGAGAAGGTCGCGTTCTCCCTCGAGCTCGAGAGTCAGACGCGGGCGCACGATCGGCGCGTCCGGGCGGTCGAGGAAGCCGTCTACGCCGACTCCGATGCGATCGTCGCCATCGCCACCACCCGCGGCATCGCCGGAACCTACCGCCGGACCGATGCGTGGTGCTACTCGATTGCGATCGCGACCGAGGGCGACGACACGCAGGTGGGGTTCGAGTTCGATCTCGGTCGCGGAATAAGAGATCTCGACGCGGCCGAGGTCGCGCGCCGCGCCGCGGATGATGCCCTCGGCGTGTTGGGCGCGACGAAAATCCCCTCAGGCCGGATGGCGGTGGTCTTCGATCCTCACACCGCGGGCGAGTTCCTGGCGGTGCTCGGGAGCGTCCTGACCGGCGAGGCGGTCCAGAAGGGCAGGTCGCTGTTCGCCGACAAGCTCGGCGAGAAAGTGGCGTCGGATGTCCTGACCCTCGTCGACGACGGACGGGTGGTGGGCGCCCCCGGAACGGAGCCGTGGGATGCCGAAGGGGTGCCGACGACGCGCACCGAGGTCATCTCTTCGGGAGTGCTGTCCTCGTTCCTGTACGACGTGACCAGCGCGCGACGCGGGGGCCGCGCCTCGACGGGGAACGCGGCGCGCGCCGGCTTCAAGTCTCCGCCCGGCCCGTCGCCCTCGAACCTCGCGTTCGAGCCTACGGGTCACAAGCTCGAGGAGGTCTTGAGGCGTGCGGGACACGCCTTGCTCGTCAAGGACTTCCATGGGGTGCATTCGGGTGCCAATCCCATCTCGGGTGATTTCTCGGTCGGAGCGACCGGTCATCTCCTGCAGGACGGCGAGCGGGCTCAGGCTGTCAAGGAGGTCACGATCGCCGCGCCGATGCTCGAGATCCTTTCTGGGATCGAGGCGGTCGCAGACGACCTTCGCTGGCTCCCGTTCGGCGGCTCCTATGGTGGGGCGACCACGCTCGTGGCCGAGATGACCGTTGCCGGCAGCTAGGACACGAGCAGGGAGAAGATCCCGCTCGCAATGATGCAGTAGACCGCGAACGGATAGAGCGTGCGGGTCTTGAGATAGCGGATCAATCCTGCGATCGCGGCGTACGACGTCACGAGCGACGCGGCAAAGCCACCAAGCGCCGCTCCCGGCCCGATTTCCGACGAGCCCAGCTCCGGAATCTGGACGAGCGACGCGCCGATCAGAGCGGGGATGGCGAGCAGGAAGGCGAAGCGGGCGGCGTCGTCCCGCGCCATCTTGAGTCCCAGACCCGCTCCGATGGTCGCGCCCGAGCGCGAGATGCCCGGCAGAATGGCGAAGGCCTGAGCGACGCCGACGACCCCGGCGTCCCGATACTTGAGGTCGTTGATATCTCTGAGCGACCCGCCGGCGCGCGCCGAGCGGCTCTCGTGACGGCGCAGGATCAGCTCGGCGCTCACGAGCACGGCCGCCGTCACCAGGAGCAGGACGGCCGCGGCGGAAGGCTCTTCGAACGCGTCCTCGAAGAAGTCCTCGAATGCGAGCGCGGCGATGACCGCGGGGATGGTGCCCACGACGAGGAGCCCGAACAACCGCATCGAGTCACGATCCCGCGCGACCACCCCTCGGACGAGATCGATGAGGTCGCCGGCGAAGTACGCCAGGAGCGCGACGAGCGACGCCGAGTGCAGGAAGACGTCGAACGCGAGGCCCGGCTCGGACCAGCCGAGGGCCTCGGGGACGAGCACGAGGTGCCCCGAGGAGCTGATGGGGATGAACTCGGTGAGCCCCTGCACGGCCCCCAAGACGACGGCTTGAAGGAGTGACATCGGCCCGGGAGCCTACCCGTCCCGCCCCGGGAGGGACGGCTGGCAGGAGTTGGGCGACAGAGGGCGAATCTCCCCTTCCGAAAGGATCGACCGCGGCAGCGCGGCCGCCCGGAGCCGAAAGGAACCACGATGAGAAAGGCGATCGTTATCGTTGCGGCGGGCCTGGCCCTGCTCCTGATGGCCGGCGTCGCCCTCGCCAAGTTCGAGCCCAAGCTGGAGCTCAAGCTCTCGGACACCAAGGTCAAGGGGCATCCCGCCTTCGACATCCACCTCGAGTTCGCCGAAGACGATGACGAGATCGGCCTCTTCACGATGATGGTGCCGAAGGGCTTCGACGTCGCCCCCGACGACGCCATCGAGGAGGACGAGCTCTTGGGCGGAGGCACGATCGAGATCGCCTTCGGACCCGGGTGCCGCCCGGACACCGGGAGTGTCTTTCCCGTGAGGCCGACCATCGAGGTATCGGCCGACATTCTCGAGAAGGACCGCACCGACGAGGAGCAGGACGCGGGTGTGCACGCGGTGTGGTTCCTCGACCTCGAGCCGCTCAACCGGGTGAGGCTCCTGATCGAGGGCAGCAAGAAGACAGGGTGGACGGTCTCGGGCGCACCGACGCCGAGCGACAACACCTGCAACCCGCTCATCGTCGATCTCACGATCAATGCCGAGTCGGAATCGGGCGTGCCTCTCGTGACGAACCACAAGAAGCCCGGCAAGAAGGTGTTCAAGGTGGACATCACGAACCAGGACGGATCGGAGACGGCGCACTTCGACATACCGATCAAGTTCACGAGATAGATCGCCGAGCAGGATCAACTCGGGCCCCGGGAAACCGGGGCCCGATGCGTTTACGGTTCGAGGCGTGAGCCCTCGAGGGCGGTGCTGCAGAGACATGAACGCTCCGACGGGATCGCCGGGATCATCGTCATGAGCAGGCGTCGGAGCTTGTCCAGGTTCGCGTTGAACACCCGCAGGACCTCCTCGTGGCTTACCGCCACCGCCTCTCCCTCGACGCCGACGTCGTAATCGGTGATGAGTGAGATGTTGACGTAGCAGATCTCAAGCTCGCGCGCGAGGTAGGCCTCCGGGTACTGCGTCATGTTGACGACCTCCCACCCCGCGTCCTGGAACCACTTGGACTCGGCCCTCGTCGAGAAGCGCGGCCCCTGGACCGTGACCACGGTTCCTTTTTCATGCACGGTGATGCCTTGTGACTTCGCGGTGTCGATCGCGAGCACGCGCAGCTCCGGGCAATACGGGTCCGCGTAGGCGACGTGCGTCGTCGTCGGACCGTCGTAGAAGGTGTCTTTGCGTCCCGTCGTGCGGTCGACGAGCTGGTCGCACACGACGAAGTCACCCGGCCGGTACTGGGGTTTCAGCGACCCGGCTGCGCACGGTCCGACGATGCGAGTCACCCCCAGCTCCTTGAGGGCCCACACGTTGGCGCGGTAGTTGATCACGTGGGGCGGGTATTGATGACCGGTCCCATGCCGGGGAAGGAACGCAACCCGGCGGCCCTCGACGGTGCCCAGGGCGGCGGGGGCCGATGGCTCCCCGTAAGGGGTGTCGACCTTCACCTCCTCGATGTCCTCGAGGAAGCTGTAGAAGCCGGAGCCTCCGAAGACGCCGACGTCGGCCTGGGTGGCGCTCACTTCGAGCCTTCGGGTGCGCTCGACGTCCGGCCCTCGGTCGCCGTGTCCCCGGACGACTTGCTCTCGGATCTGCTCTCGGATCTGCTCTCGGACTTGGACTCGGTCTTCTTGCCCTCTTTCTTCGGCTTGGCCCCCGTGGGCTTCTTGGAGTCGGTCGAATAGAAGCCGGATCCCTTGAAGACGATTCCCACCGGGGAGTAGAGCTTCCTGAGCTTCCCCCCGCAGTAGGGGCACGTCTCGAGCGGCGGGTCGTCGAAGCCTTGCTTGGCCTCGGTCCGCTCTCCGCAGGCGGTACAGGCGTACTCGTAGACGGGCATAGGCCCGAAATCTTCTCATCTCCGAGGGGCGCGCAAGTAAAGTGAAAGCGAGCGGGTGTCGAAAACCCACACAAAAGGGGAAAGCGAGGCCATGCCTCTCCAGCGCAAGCTCACGCTGTTTTTCGTCGTAATCGTCATGCTCCCCCTGGCGGCGGCTGCATTCGTCGTGCAGAACGTCGTTACCGGCGAGCTGGAGCAGCGCGCCCTGCTGTCGATCGAGCCGGCAATCGACGCCACCGTCACCCTCTACAACGACCGAACCGCAACGGTTGCGGACTCGGTGCGAGCGAAGGTGTTCTCGGCAGACCTCCTGATGCTTCTCGACAGAGAGAGAAAGCGGGCGATCGCGGCTGCCCTGTCTGACGAGGTGAGGGGGGCCGAGGGACTCGACTTCTTGCTCGTGCTGAATGAAGAAGGAGACCTCCTCGCCTACGAACGCTCGAGACCGTCCTTCGTCGCCGGGTTCGCGACCCCGAGCGCGCGCGATGTGCTCGGCGCGGAGCGAGGGGCGGGTCCGGGCTTCGCGCGCACCGCGCGCATCCCGATCAATACACCCGAAGGAGATCGCCTTGGCAGCGCCGTGGGCGGTTTCTGGCTCGACGAGGATCTCCTGCTCTCGTCGAGTCGACGCACGGTCCAGCTCGCCGTGGTAGCCGATCGTCGTGTCATCGCAACGACCGAAGACGTCGGGGAGCCGGTCATGATGGATCCGGTCTTCGACGACACGTTCGAGGTCGACGTCGCGGGCGGGGGCAGAGGTCGAGCGGTCGAGCTCCCCGGCGACATGGCTCTCGTCGCCTGGACGCCGTCGGGGCCGATCGAGGCCGTCTCCCAGAGACTCCTCGTTCCCATGCTCGGGTTCTTGTTGCTCGCGCTCATAGTCACCGCGGTCCTCGCCTATCTCCTCGCACGCCTCATAACCCAGCCTCTCGAAGAGCTCTCGGAGGGCGCGCGCGCCATCTCCGAGGGCCGCTTCGATCACCGAATTCCGGTGCGCTCGCGCGATGAGGTCGGGCACCTGGCCGCCGCCTTCAACGACATGACCGAGCGACTCGCCGTGACCATCAACGAGTTGCAGTCTTCCCGCGACCAGCTGCAACGCGCCGTGCGCCGAGTGGGTGAGACGCTGCGGTCGACTCACGATCTGAAGCAGATTCACGATTCGATCCTGCTCACCGCCATGGACGCGGTGGGCGCGGACGCCGGCACGCTGTGGATGTTCACCTCGACGCGCGACGAGCTCTACCCGGCCATTGGTTCGGGCGTCGAGACCGACGAGCTGGATCGCTTGCGTGTGGGCGACGGCGTGGCCGGGCTTGTCGCGGAGCGCGGCATCGCGATCTTGCTTCCCGACCCGAGTGGGGGGCCGCGGCCGGCGCGCGGGGAACCCGATCTTCCGGTCGTTATTGCCATCCCGCTCTACAGCGGTGAGCGCATCAACGGGGTGCTCGCGATCTACCGAAGGGACACCTCTCACCAGTTCACGCGCGAGAACCTCGAGACCGCGATCTTCCTTGCGGAGCAAGGCGGAGTCGCGATCGAGAACGTTCAACTTCACGAAGAGGCACAGCGGCTGTCGCTCACGGATGGGCTCACCGGCGTCTACAACCGACGCTATTACCAGATGCAGTTCCGCCAGGTCCTCGCGACGGCGATGCGCTTCGAGCGGCCGTTCAGCGTTCTCATGGTCGACCTCGACAACTTCAAGGAGATCAACGACACCTACGGGCACCAGCGTGGGGACGAGATATTGATCGAGTTCTCGCAGCGTGTAAACCGGACGCTACGTGAGATCGACACGTTCGCACGCTACGGGGGCGAGGAGTTCATCTGCCTTCTGTCCGAGACCGATGTGCACGGCGCGATGACGACCGCCGAAAAGGTCGTCGACGCGATCCGAATGGAACCATTCGACGGCGCGGGGGAGGTCCCGATCAATCTCACGGTATCGATTGGCGTCGCTTCGTTTCCAGATCACGGAGACTCGTATCGAAACCTGGTCGAGGCCGCGGACCGCGCCATGTACCGCGCCAAGCAAGAGGGGCGTGACCGGGTGAGTGTCGCCGACAAGCCGTCGCAGACGAACCTCAAGCTCGCCACGTAGCTCTGCCACTACACTGCAGGGATGGCGATCCGAAAGGCGGTCATTCCCGCGGCCGGGGTCGGCACTCGTTTCCTACCCGCGACCAAGGCTCAGGCCAAAGAGATGATTCCGGTCGTCGACCGTCCCGGCATCCAGTACGTCGTCGAGGAAGCCGTTCGAGCGGGAATGGACGACATCCTCATCATCACCGGCCGCGGTAAGAGCGCGATCGAGGACCACTTCGACCGTTCTCCCGAGCTGGAGGACTTTCTCGAGGCCGGTGGTAAGGACGAGCTGCTCGCCGAAGTACGGCGCATAGGCGAACTCGCGAACGTTCACTTCGTGCGGCAGAAGACCGCCCGGGGTTTCGGCGACGCAGTGGCGATGGCGCGCGCGCACGTCGGGGGCGAGCCGTTTGCGGTGTTGGTCGGGGACGAGATAGTTCCCGAGCCGGTCGGCGACGAGCCCCCACTGCTCGAGCGGATGGTCGCCGCCTACGAGGAACACGGCGGAAGCGTCGTTGCCGTGCAACGAGTGGCTCCCGAGGACATCCCCTCGTATGGCATCGTCGATTGCGAACCGATTGCGGGCGACATCGTCCGCGTGCGCGACATGGTCGAGAAGCCATCGCGCGAGGAGGCGCCATCGGATCTCGGGGCGCGCGGACGATACGTGCTTGCTCCGGACATTTTCGATGCGATCGATCGCACCACCGAGGGAGTGGGGGGAGAGATCCAGCTCACCGACGCGATAAGGATTCTCGCCCACGAGCAGTCGGTCTTCGCCTACATCCATCCCGGCCCGATCTTCGACGTCGGCAAGAAGCTCGACTATCTCAAGGCGTCGATCATGCTCGCGCTTCGGCGCGACGATCTCTCCAAGCCTCTGCGTGAGTGGCTCGCCGAGATCGCCCCGACTCTTCAGTAGGAGCAGGCACACATGCTGACCGTCGAAGAGGCAAGAGAAAGAGTTCTCGCAGCGATCGATCCGCTTCCGGTGGTCGACGCTCTCGTCGGTGACGCTCACGGGCTCGTGCTTGCAGAGGATCTGATCGCACCTCACCCCCTTCCCCGCTTCGACAACTCGGCGATGGACGGCTATGCGGTGCGGGGCGAGGACGCAGGTTCCGCGTCGGAGGCGAACCCCGTCACGCTCGAGATCGTGGGAGAGGTGCGCGCCGGCGATCCGGGTGACCTCAAGATTCTGTCGGGGACCGCGGCACGCATCTACACCGGCGCGGCCCTGCCGGACGGCGCCGACGCGGTGGTCGCGGTCGAGCAGACGGACGAGGACGACGGCCGAGTCGTCGTGAAGGCGCCGACGCCCGCGGGCAATCACGTCCGGCCCGCGGGCGACGATCTCGCCGCCGGCGAGATCCTCGCGCGGGCCGGGTCCGAGCTGGGGCCGGGAGAGCTCGCCCTCCTGGCGTCCATGGGGCTTTCTCCGCTGCCGGTGCGGCGCGGGCCCAAGGTCGCGGTCCTCGTCACCGGCGACGAGCTCGTGCCGCCGGAGGCAACGCCGGCCCCGGGGCAGATCCGCGACTCGAATTCGGTCGCGCTGAGAACGCTGGTCCAAGAGGCGGGCGGAGAGGTCGTGACGTCTCCGGGCGTTCCCGACGAGCGGGAGGCCGTGGTCATCGCCTTCAGGCGGGCCGCTGAGATCTCCGATCTCGTGGTTTCCTCGGGGGGGGTCGCGGTCGGCAAGTACGACTTCGTCAAAGACGTCGTCGAGGAGCTCGGCCGCATCGACATGTGGCGCGTCGCGATGCAGCCGGGAAAACCGGTGGTGCTCGGAGCCGTCGGGACCACGCCCTTTCTCGGCCTCCCGGGCAACCCGGTGTCGATCCACGTCTCGTTCGAGCAGTTCGTGCGGCCGGCGATCCGCAAGATGCGTGGCTGCGCAAGTCTCATGCGCCCGACGCTCGAGGCCACTCTGACCGAGACCATTCAGAAGAAGCCCGGCCGGCTCCATTTCGTACGGGTCCGATTGAGCCCGTCGGCCGGCGGCTGGCGCGCGGCCCCCACCGGCCCCCAGGGATCGCACATCCAGTCGAGCCTCGTCGACTGCCACGGCGTCGCGCGTTTCGAGCGCGACGAGACGGTGCTCGAAGCCGGCGCCACGGTCGTCGTCGAGGTGTGGCGCCTCCCCGGCGGTGATGAGTGATGGACGCGCGGCATCCCGAGAGTGAGTCGAAGATGGTCGACGTCACCAAGAAGGAGATCACCTCGCGCGAGGCGGTGGCCGCCTGTCTCGTGCACATGAGCCCACCGACCCGGGACCTCGTGCTCGAGCGAGAACTCGACAAGGGAGATGCCCTCGAGGTCGCCCGGATCGCGGGAATCATGGGGGCCAAGCGGACGTCGGAGCTCATCCCCCTGTGTCACCCGATCTCCATCGGCGCCGTCGAGATCGCCTTCGAGCCGGACGAGGAAGGAATCGGCGTGATCGCCACCGTCCGCACCGCCGAGCGAACCGGGGTCGAGATGGAGGCGATGACCGCGGTCGCGGTCGCGGCCCTCACCATCTACGACATGGTTAAGGGGACCGAGCGAGGCGTCGCGGTCTCGGAGCTCAGGCTCTTGCGCAAGTCGGGCGGGCGCTCCGGCACCTGGATCCGCCCCTGACTGGGTGCCGAGTGGTCGCCACGCGCCCTGTGAGGGCGTCTCACGACCACTCGCCGGGTCAGTCAGGAGGAGCCGGACTCCTTCGGTCGCTTGAGGAACGCGGTCATCCCGGTCGCCTGGCTCTCGAGCACCTGGACCAGCTCCCAGCCCTCCTCGCCCCACTGATTGAGGATCTCTTGCAGCGAATGCGAGATCAGAGGAACGGTCGTGTACTCCCACTTCATGCTTGCCTCCCATTGCCTTCGAGTGGATTCGTCGGCGCGTCGTTCTAACGTATTCCCGTGCCAGGCGCCACCCTTCAATCGCCAACCGGAGACGTGCTCGCTCACGCTCTCGAATGGGCCCGCACCGTGCCCCGGCGCATGCGCGGTCTGATCGGCCGGGCGCCGCCGCTTGCCCCCGGTCATGCCCTGGTGATCGAGCGCGCGTCGCAGGTTCACACCTTCGGGGTGAGAGGACCCATCGACGTCGTCTTCTGTGACGAAGACTGGGTTGTCAGGCACATCGTGCGATCGATGCCTCCGAACCGCGTCAGCCGCCGGGTGGCGCGGTGCCGCTACGTGGTGGAGCTGCCCGGCGGAACCGTCCGTTCTCTCGACGACGGGGACCGACTGATCTTGCGGATCGTCGGCGGGCCGGGGCCTCAGTCCAAGCCCAGCGACCGGTAAGACTTGTCGAAGTAGACGAGGGGATCGCCGGAGCGTCCCGCGCATGCGATCACCTCGCCCACGACCACGTCGTGATCGCCGGCTTCGATCGCGCGCTCGACGCGGCACTCGATCCACGCGAGGGACTCTTCGAGCAACGGAGCTCCGGTGGATCCGAATCCGTGGGGCAGCTCTTCGAACGGCTTCTTGCCGGTTTGAGCGAACGCCCGCGCGGCTTCCTCTTGGTGAGCCGCTAAGACGTTGACCGCGAACGTGCCGACCTCGAGAAGAAGCTCTCTGGTCCGAGAAGACTTGTCGAGACAAACGAGGATGAGCGGTGGCTCCAGGGAGACCGAGGCGAACGCCGACGCGGTCATACCGTGAAGAGTGCCCTCGACCGCGACGGTCACGATGGTGATGCCGCTGGGGAACTTCGCGAGCGCGTTCTTGAATTCCGCCCGATCGACCGACACTACTTCTTCACTTCAGGGCAACTCGTCGAAGCCGGTCTGGAAGGTCTCCTCGGGCAGAAACAGCCAAAAGCCGGGGACGTCGCCGACCCGTTCCGACACGAAGCGCAGGGCGTCGATCCGGGGGCCCGAACCGGCGCCGTTGACCTTGAGCGCCCCGCGCCGCTCGAGCTCCTCGACCAGGTCCTGAGTTGGATGGCCTTCGATCTCCATGACGGGGGAGTCTATTGCGCTTCCTTCTCCCGCTCGTGGCGAGCCGCCCGGCGCGGATAGGTGTCACGCGCGGCAGAGAACACGGCAATCGATGAGAACGCCATGAACGCGACCGCGCACAGAAAGACGGCTGCGATCAGAAATCTCCCGGTGTCGTCGGGCCATCTCACGGTGACAAATGCAAGCGTGGCCACGGTACCGAGGAGGGCCGATATCGCCATGCCCGCAATCCCGATCCCGTGCGCCCGGCTCGGCCGGGCGACCGCGGGCGGAGACGCCTCCACCGGATCCCTTCCAAGAGGGACGACGTTCTCGTCGCGTCTCTCGTCGCCCCGGGTCAGCGGCTTCTTCCTTCCAGAAACGCGAGCAACGTGCGGGTTCCGACGCCGGTGCCCCCCTTGACGTTCTCGTCGTAGTCACCGTCGGCGCGTGAGGGTCCGGCGATGTCGAGGTGCGCCCAGGGGACACCGTCCTTCAGGAAATCCCGGATGAACAGCGCCCCGTTGATCGCGCCGCCCCATCTCGGGCCGGTGTTCTTGATGTCGGCGATCTCCGAGTCGAGGTCGGTTCGATAGTCGTCGTAGAGAGGCATCGGCCAGACGCGCTCTCCCGCCCTCGCGGCGGCGACCGCGATCTCGTCGCGCAGCCCGTCGTCGTTGCAGAAAAGGCCGGTCGCTTTCTTTCCGAGGGCGACCATGATGGCACCTGTCAGGGTTGCGACGTCGATGATCGCGTCCGGCTCTTGCTCGCACGCGAACGCGACCGCGTCGGCGAGCACCAGCCGGCCTTCCGCGTCCGTGTTGAGCACCTCGGACGTGCGCCCCCCATAGTGCTTGATCACATCGCCGGGCTTGATCGCGTTGCCACCGGGCATGTTCTCGGTGGCCGGAACGAGGGCCAGAACCTCAACCCCGACACCCAGCCGGGCGAGCGCGCTCATCGCGCCGATAACCGCGGCCGCCCCGGCCATATCGGTCTTCATCGTCTCCATGTTCTTCGCGTCCTTGAGGGAGAGACCGCCGGAGTCGAACGTGATGCCCTTGCCGACGAGGACGACCTTTCCCTTCGGAGACGCCGGCGCGTACCGGAGCTGGATCAGCCGGGGTGGTTTGTTCGAGCCCTGGTTGACCCCGAGAATCCCGCCGAAGCCGCGCTCGCCGAGAGCGTTCTCGTCGTAGACGGTGCACTCGAGCCCGGACGTGGCCGCCATCTCCGTCGCCATGCTCGCGAGCAGCTCCGGCGTGAGCGTCGATGCCGGTTCGTTCGTGAGGTCGCGCGCGAGCCAGGTCGCCTCGGCGATCGCGGTCGCGCGGTCGAGTTCCTCGGCATCCGGATTCCCGAGCATCAGAATCCGCTCGAGCTTTGCCGGCTTGGGGTCGGACTTGTACGCGACGAAGCGATAGCAGCCCAACAGCAACCCCTCACCGACCGCGCCGGCGCCCCCGCCCCCTGAGATCGCCTCGTGGATGTTGGTCGCCACGACGCCTCGATCCGACAGTCGCCGTCCGGCGACGCCGGCCGCCCTCCGAAGCGCGGTGGCGTCGAGATCGGAGCTCCCCCCGAGCCCGACGACCGCGACGGACTTCGCGGAGATCCTCTGCTGGATCGGCACGATCGTGAGGTCGCCGATCTTGGCCTTGAAGCCGACGTCCCTTAGGTGCTCGGACAACAGCCCATCGAGCATTCCATCGATTCGGTCGTCTACCAGGGAGCCGGACTGGTCACCGGTGACAGCTCCGACGAGCAGCGCGTCGCACGACACCTGGTCGAGAGCCTCGTCGCTGCGCACAAGCTGAGGTGGCATCCACGCTCCTTCGTTCGGGTGTTGTCGCCTCATCGTCGCCGCGCGAAATCCACGGTTTTCCGGGGGCGGCGCGCTACCGTGACCCTAACCCGGGGGATCAGCGCCGACCCCCGGCCCCCGAAGCGTTTGGGCCAAGGCCAGGAGAGCGCCGCTTGACGATCTTGTTCTTGCTGTTGCTGGGGGCCGCTTGGGCCATGGTGTTCCTGCCCGCCGTTCTGCGGGCCCGGCAAGCGACTCCGCTTTCGAGCGCCGAGAGATTCAAGCGCCGCATGCAGCTCATCGCTCCGCGCGCGTCGAGGACCGGCCGCTGGGTCGTGGTGCCTGAGCCCTACGAGCGGATTGCGCGATCGTCGTTCCGCAGGGGACAGCGGCGTCGGGCCCGAATCCTCGTCTTCCTCGGTGTTTCGGCTTCCCTCTCGGGAATGGTCGCGGTCGCGGTCGGGGGACCGATGTGGGAGGTGCACCTTCTTCTGCTCACATCGTTGTGCGTCTACGTCACCCTCCTCCTCGAGGCCAAGCGAAGGCGCCTCGAGCGCTCGGCCAAGGTGCATTCGCTCCAGAGGGCGCGCGCGCGACACGAGCGCATGCGGGATGCCCGTGGATTCACCGCTACCGCAGACCTTTAGGGCCCGCCGGGAAATAACTCAGGCGATTCCAACGGCCATCGCCGCCACTGGCTGCGTCGTCCTCCGCTCGACGCACGCTCCGAGTGCGCCTCGGTCGTCCTCCTTGCCATTGACGCCGCTGGCTCGCCGGAATCGCGCTTCTTATCCTCCCGGCGGACCCTCTGACCAACCGGTAGTCTGCGCCCGTGGACCTCTCTGAGATCGCCGGTCGCCTGCGTGAAGAGCTCGACGCGAAGACGAGCGCGCGCGAGCGGGGCATGACTGAGAGTCGCAACGCAATCCGCTCGTGCGGAAACGCCATTCGCGCGATGCACCGTTACGAGGTCGACGTCGCCACCAAGCTCCTTGACGAGGCGCAGTCCCAGCTCGACGCCGCCCGGGATGCGCTCCACGATCATGCCGACATCCTCAACGCCGGGTTCGTCCACGACGCCGAGAAGGAGCTCGCCGAGGCGCGCCTCACTTTCGCCATGACGACCGGCGCTCCGTTTCCCACCCCCGAGGAGCTCGACCTTCCGCCCCAGGCGTTTCTCAAGGGCATGGCGGAGGCGATCGGCGAGCTGCGCCGGCACATCCTCGATCTCATGCGTCACGGCGAGCTGAAGCGGTGTGAGGAGCTGCTGGGGGCGATGGACGACATGTATTACGTGCTCGTCTCGATGGATTACCCGGACGGCATCACGTTCGGGCTCAGGAGGCTCACTGACGTCGCCCGCTCGATCATCGAGCGCACGAGGGGGGACTTCACGACCTCGACCATCCAGAACGCCCTGCGCACCGCGCTCGAGGAACACGCCACCTATCTCGAGGGCCGCTAGCCTTACTATCTAGGCCTTGGGCCAGTAGCTCAGTTGGTAGAGCGCACCCCTCGCACGGGTGAGGTCAGGGGTTCAACTCCCCTCTGGTCCACAAACAAACAACTAATTCGAGCAAGCTCCGGCTAGGCGTTGTCAACCCGCCCTACGTTTGGCGATCAGTTCTCGGATGGCTGGGAGGAGATCCCTGGGCACTTCCAGCACAGTACGGCTAGCCGTGTCATAGCGGTCTTCGTCCTCAGCGACTGCCTCCTCGTCTGTTTGCTGCTCGTAGTGGTCGAGGACTCGACGCACTCGTCCCTCGTCCCAGCCCGGCGGGTATCTGTTCTTGCTCATCGTCTTCTCCTTAGTCTACGGCGCAATGCCTTGAGCGCCTTCGGTCCGAGGTCATAGGCGGTGAGCACGAATATCGCATCCAGGTCTCGTTCCGGCACGTAGATAATCCGGATAAAACGGCCTGCCGCAGTCTGGCCGATCGCTACTCGAGTCCCCTCCGCGCCGCTCCGATCTTCGAGTGGGCCCCTGAGAACCTCCTCGACTTCTGCCTCAGTGACATGATGTTTGTGGATGTGCGGCTCGTCGGACTCATCCAAGTAGAAACGAATGTCCACGATTGGATTCTAGGGACGGCCACCGACAGATCAGTCGAGTTGGCTCGACCTCATCTTCGTGTCCACGTCGCCTCCTACGCTCTTGGCCGCTGGCGAGGGAGCGGGTCATAAGAGCAACGGGGAGGACCAAATGGCCCTCCCCGCTCTCGGGTCCCGTCCGGGGCCCGATTTCTATGGGAGTAGCTCGATGGTGATGACGCCGACCGAGAAGTCGACCGTCACCTGACCCCTGGCATTGCGGAACTCGCCGGTTCCTCCCAGGATCGGATCGACGACGATGGGTTGGCGAAGGTTCTGAAATCCCGAGCTGAGGAACGTACCTCTCCCGAGGATGTGGTTCTCGTTCTCGCAGTAGATGACCCTGAGCTTCTGGCTGAACTCCGTGAGGGGCTTCCCGACCGACCTTCTACTTGAGGGGCTACTCTCAGGTTTCCGCGTTTAGCGTCGGAATCCGACGCTAAACGCAGACACTAGCCCCCCGCAATTCAAGCCTGGCACACCTACCAGCTCTGGGCTACCAGCTCGTAAGACTCGGACCCAACGACCTTACCGTTCATTGCTTCTGCCACTTCGGTTCGCATGGGCTTTACGGCTTCGGCGCTTCCCTCCATCGAGGCCTCGTCTTGCCAGAATGCAACCGCCACCAGCTTTCCCGCCGACCTGTCGGCCAAGAAGTTTGCGGCGGTGAACCCTTTCAGATCTTTGAGGGCGGGCATGACCTTTTCGTTGATGATCTTGACTGCGTCGTCGATCTTGCCTCCCTCACCTTCGATTGTGCTGATTCGTGCCTGCATGGCCATGGTCTCCCCTTTCGTCTAAGCGGCCAAGGGCCCAATCTTTTGACGAAAGAGCGCGATAGGCAAGCCCAGTTGTGGCGTTAGGGCGCCGCGCTCATGAGTAGCTCAACTGCTCATCCCAGTCGCTCGGACGGCCCTCGGGGGTGAGGTCGAATAGGTTCCAGACCGGCTCGAGCGTGCCCACGTGGCGAGGATCCTGTCCAGGATCGGTTGGCGCGTAGAAGAGCTCCGAGGCCCAGAAATGGCGGATCACATCGCCATCGCGATGGAACACGTTCAGCATCGGTCTCTGGTCTCCTTCCGCCGTCTCGCCGAGGAAGTCGCGCGTGTAGCTGTTGCCGGCCGAGGACAAGAGCTGCAGTCGCCGCCAGCCACGCTCCTTGGCGAAGGTGAGGACGCGCTCAAGCGGGGCTTTCGCGACGACGGCCAGGTTGATGTGCTGGCCGACGTGCTCCGCGGCGCCGTCGAGCTGGTCGAGGAGCGCCGTGCACGACGGGCATGGGCCCTCCGTGAGGGGAAGTAGTGCCGTCTGACCGCTCTTTGGTCCGGGACGATCATCGCCGGGGTCGCGCGGGAACATAAAGCTGTAGATCACCAGTGAGTCTTTGCCCGGCGCGAACAGTTCCGACAGCTTCACGTCTGTCGGCGCGCCGCCCGGTCCCACGCCTTGGAAGACATAGTCCTCCGGGATGGGACCGCCGGGTGGCAGCTCACGCCTCGCGGCAGCCACCGCCTCCGTCGCGCGGCGCAACTCGATCTCGCGCTGGAGCAGCCGGTCGCGCGCCGCCCTGTATTCCGCTGACTCTCCGGGAAAGGAAACGCTCACGGTGCCTCCCTCGGCAAAGCGTGGAGTTCTTACATACTGACTGGCCGAAGTCCCGAGACTCATCGCTCCCTACGCTAAAGACCTGCTCGGAGTCCCTTTTCCGGTCGAGGGAAGCGGCGCTACGGCGCTGCGACCTCCTGTGGATGAGAATGAGCTTCCATGGCTCATGTGGTCGAGATAGAGGACCTCGTCAAACGTTATGGCGCGACCGAGGCCGTCCGCGGGGTGTCTCTGATCGTCGCCGAAGGTGAGACCTACGGGTATCTGGGTCCCAACGGTTCGGGCAAGACGACAACCATCCGTTGTCTTCTCGGACTTCTGCATCCGACGAGTGGCTCCGTGCGAGTCTTCGGACTTGATGTCGGTCGCGATCGCGGATCGATCCTCGAGCGCGTCGGTCATATCCCCGGCGAGTTTGGCCTGTGGCCACAGATGACCGGGCGCGAGTGCCTTGAATATCTCGGATCTCTGCATCCCCGCAAGCCGGTGCGCCTAAAGGAATTGTGTGAGCGCCTTGAGTTGGAAGATGCCGACCTCGACCGGCAGATGCGCTTCTACTCGCGCGGGATGCGCCAGAAGATAGCGATCGTCCAGGCGTTCCAGCACGACCCCGAACTGGTGATTCTCGACGAGCCGACCGAAGGGCTCGATCCCGTCATGAAGGAGCGGTTCATGACCCTGGTTCGCGAACAACGAGCCCGCGGAGGAACGACTTTTCTCTCATCACACATCCTGTCCGAGGTCGAGGAATGCGCGGATCGCGTCGCCGTCCTGCGCACGGGTCGTGTCGTCAAGGAGGCACCGACCGAAGAGCTGGCCGAGAACCGGGTGCGTCATTGCACGGTGACCTTCAAGCAGCCCGTGACCGACCTCTCCGTCCTCGAGGTCGCCGGCGTAGCGCGCCTGAGGGGGGACTCTAGGGTCGTCCATTTCGACTACCAGGGAGATATGCACGCCCTGATCGATCGCCTCTCGGACCTCGGAGTCGAAGATTTCCTGGCCGAGCCCGCGAGCCTCCGGGAAGCCTTCTTTGCCGTCTATGAGGAGGAGCAAGCGTGAACGTTCAGGTCTTCGCCCAGTCCCTTCGGCACATAAGAAGGAGTCTTCTCGCCGTGGGTTTGGGTGCAGCCGCGTTCTTCTATTTGCTGCTGCTGTCTTCGTCGTCGTTTGCGACCGATGGCGAAATCACAGGTTTCCTTCGAGAGCCGCCGCGTGCCATCCAAGCATTGGTGGGTGGATCATTTGACTTCCTCAGGCCATCCGGGTGGGTGGCGACTGGCATGTCGCATCCCATAACGCTCTCGCTGTTCACCGCGTCGGCGCTGATGATTGCTTCGGGAGCGGTAGCTACCGAGGTCGAGCGAGGCACGATAGATCTCACGCTCACGAGGCCCATTTCCAGAAGTTCGTTCCTCGCGGGAAAGGCCGCCGCCTCCATAGTAGCGGTGACCTTCGTCGAGATGATGGGATTTCTCTCCGCTCTCGTGGCCCGGTTGACCATAACGGCCGTCTCGGAGATTGGCGTCGCCGAACTTGCGCGGGCCTTTTTCGGGTCGTGGTTGCTCTTCAGCGGCTTTGCCATGATGGCTGTGTTGATCAGCGTGCACGCGAGCCTGCGCGGCCGAGCGATCGGACTGTCCGTGGGAGTCGTGGTGCTGTCCTTCTTCGTGA
Source organism: Actinomycetota bacterium (assembly GCA_050694275.1). GTDB lineage: Bacteria > Actinomycetota > CADDZG01 > CADDZG01 > WHSQ01 > JBOGXF01. The sequence goes on from JBOGXF010000102.1 coordinate 33,482, forward strand.
ACTTTACGGCGCTCCTCATCGACGAGTTGCACGGTCTCCGGTTTCTTTCGCCATTCCATTACTTCCGCGCGAGTGAGGTGATGGATGGTCGCGCGCTTTCGGACCTGTGGGCCTTGGTGGGGATCGGTGCTCTGGCCGCTGCGATCGCGTTCTTCACCTTCGCCAACCGCGACATAAGGCGGTGAGCTAGCACGAGCCTCTATTCCCGGGCGCGCCCTGTGGGTCGGCCAGAACGACCTGCCTAGAATCGGTATGTCGTGGGGGAGCCCCAGGACCGCGCCGCCGAGCTCCGATATCAGTCCCGTGTCGGCGTCCCGGGCCCAGGTAGAAGAAGGAGGCACGGACATGCGAGTGATGATGATGATTAAGGGAGACAGGGAACCCGGACACCTGCCGAGCGAGGAGTTCATGGCCCAGATGGGCAAGTACAACGAGGAGCTGTCGAAGGCCGGCGTGCTACTGGATCTCTCGGCGCTCCATTGGAGCGCCGAGGGCGTGCGGGTCAGGTTCTCCGGCGGCAAGCGCACCGTGATCGACGGCCCCTTCGGCGAGCCCAAGGAGATCGTCGCCGGCTACTGGATTCTCCAGGTGAAGTCGATGGACGAGGCCATCGAATGGGCCAAGCGGCTCCCGTTTGAGGCCGGCGGTGAGCCCGAGGCCGACGGGGAGATCGAGATCCGCCAGCTGTTCGAGCTGGAGGAGTTCAGTTAGAGAGCCACAACGAGTTAGAGCATGGCCTCCGCCAACCGGTCGACCTGGTCGAGCTCTGAGATGGTCGGATCCAGAATCAGCTCGTCGACGCCGATGTCCTGGAAGCTCGCCGCAATCCCCTTGAGTGCTTCAGGGGTCGTAGGGGCCGACTCTGCAATCCGGTCCGCCCACTCCCCGAGGTAGGCGTAGTAGTCCTTGAGATATCTCGCGGCTCCGTCCTCTGCCCTGGGCCCCAACGCAAAGTAGCTCAGGGCCACAATGCGGGGCTCGCCCTCGCGGCCCGACTCCCCCCACGACCTCCGCACCTTCTCCGCGATGGGCGCCATCATGTCCGGACCTCCACCCCCGGCCGTGTATCCGATCCCGTACTTCACCGTTCGCTCCACCGTCTTGTCCGTTGAGCCACCAATCAGAATCGGAACCTCGCGCCCGGGAAGCGGAACGGAGGGCTGCCCTGTGTCCGTGAGTTGCTCCCCGCGCCACACTCTCTTCATGATCTCGATCTGTCGGTCGAGGTGCCGGCCCCGCGTTCCGAAACCGTCACCCACGGCCGCAAAGTCATCTCGGCGACCTCCAGCCGCTAGACCCAGCGTCAACCGTCCCGCGGAGAGACGGTCCACAGAGGCCGCCTCTTTCGCTAGCAGCACTTCATCGCGCAGCGGCGCGATCAGGATGTTGGTCATCAACCCGATGCGCTCGGTCACGGCCGCCGCGGCGGCGAGCGAGATCAGCGACTCGTAACTCGGGTAGACGATGCGATCGATGGTCGCCAGGGAGGAGAAGCCCGCCCCCTCGGCCTGTCGGGCCCACTTCACCAGCGTGTCTCCGTCGGTATCGGGTACCGGGTTCGGAAGACCGATGCCGATCCTCATCTCGCCACTCCTTCTCTTCGCGGCTCTGCCGGCGCTCATCGAAATTCACCAGTGTTGCTCACCGAAATCCACCAGTTGAGGCGGCTCAGTGACGGTGGATCAAGCCTAACCGGGGGTCGTGTCGACCACCCCCTTCCGCACCTCCGCCAGGCGCTCGCGGTGGGCCCGCATGCGATAGCTATCGCCCTCAATCGCGAGCACGGTGGCGTGATGAAGAAGCCGGTCGAGGATCGCGACCGCGACCACGGAGTCCTCGAAGATCTCTGACCAGGAGCTGATGTTGCGATTCGTTGTTAGGCAGATGGAGCCATGTTCGTATCGACGCGCAACGACCTGGAAGAACGCCGACGCCGCGTCGTCCGGCATTGGGAGGTATCCGAGCTCATCGACGATGAGCAGCTGCGGTCCGTTGAAGAACCGCATCGTGGTCGCCCACCGGCCTTCGAGCGCAGCGCGTCGGCAACGCGCCGCGAGGTCTGCTGCGGTCGTGTAATAGACGCGATAGCCAGCCTCGACGGCGCGGTGTCCTAGAGCCAGAGCGATGTGGGTCTTTCCAACGCCCGGTCTGCCGATCAACAGAAGATTGGCCTTCTCCTCGACGAACCGCAGCGTGGCGAGCTCCTCGATCATCTTTCGGTCGAGCCCCGGCTGCGCATCGAAGTCGAAGTCCTCGAGACGCTTGTCGACCGGGAAGTGAGCGAAGCGAAGACGACCGGCGAGCCGGCGCACCTCGGTCGCGGCGACCTCCTCGGCGAGCAGTCGCTCCAGGAACGCGGTCGCAGAGGTGCGCTCGCGCTGCGCCTCTTCGAGGTGCGACGCGAGCACCTCCGCGGCGCGACCCAGACCGAGGTAGGACAGGTGCGTGCGCAGCTTCTGATAGATGGTGTCGTTGCTCATCGCATCCCTTTCGACAGTCGCTCGTAGGTGGACAGGTCGATGACCTCGGCATCACTGGCCGACGGAGCTTCACCGCGCAGCGCCGCGGCCGCAGCTTTGGCTTCGTCCCCGGGCGGCCGGTTGGCCTTGTGGCGACAGGGCTTGTCGGTGGTGAAACCGGCGAGCACGAGTCTCTCCAAGGCGGCGCGATGCTGGTCGAGACGCACGGTCTCGTGACGGCCCTTGGGAGCCCGGGCATGGGTCGCAACGACCACGCCGGCCGGTGACACCACCTCTATCTCCCCTGCTCGGAGGCGGGTCCTGATCACGACGTCTGTCCCGATCAGCTCCGGGGGAACCGAATAGGAGTTGCCGTCAAAGGGCACCAGAGCCGACGGTGTGACCTTGTTGGTGACCTCGATCACCGCCGGATAGGCGGTCTGAGGAAGCGGGCCCAGGCGTTCCTCGGCGGCGAGGTCGGCGACGGTGCGATCGCCGCGCGGACGCGCGTCTGCGACCGTGGCGCAGAACGAATCGAGGCTCTCTTGCGCTTGCGCCGGAGTCGACACCTCGGCCGTGCGCCACCAACCCTGGGTGATGTACCTGTTGTTCGCTTCGACGACGCCCTTTCTCTTGGCGCGTCCCTTGGGACAGATATCGATCCCCACTCCGTAGAACTTGGCGACATCCGCGAAGGCGGCGGTGAGGCGGTCGGTGCCGGGGACGACCACACCCGACATGCGATCGGTGCGCCACCGGCGCGCAGTCCCGCCCATGGCGCGCAGCACCTGATCGAGCGACTCGACGAGGTGCCCGGTGGTCTTTCCATCCGAGAACGAACCACGGCATTTCGACGAGTAGCTGAGCGCCCCGACGAGCACGTACGCGGGCACGCCCCACGGCGTCTCGGTCAGCTCGAGCCAGTCGAACTGCATCTCTTGCCCGGGTGGATGGTCGATCTCGATCGTGGCCACGTCCGGGCGGGCGCCGGCGCACTCCTTGCATTCCGGCCTCAGGCTGCGGGCCCGGATCTCGCGCGTCAGCGTCTGGTAGCTGGTCACGAACCCCAGTTCTGTGAGCTCGCGGTAGAGCACAGTGGTCCACAGGTGCTTGTCGTCACCGAAGCGCGCCGTGATGTAGGGAACGAACGCGGCGAACCAGTCGTCCGGGCGCCGACGCGTCCCGGCTTCGTGTTCGCCCTTCAGGTGCCGGCGGACCGTCCCGCGATCGCGCCCGAGGTGACGGGCGATCGCGGAGATCGTCCAACCTCTCTTTCGTAGTGCTGTCGCTTCCACTTCTTCCTCCCGTGTGAGCATGGGGCAGGGCTCCTTCGCGCGGCGGTTTGGACACCACCAGCGTCGAAGGGGCTCCACCCTTCTCGGCGGATTTCTCCGTCACCGAGCAGCTCCCGGGTGGAGGATTTCAGTGAGCAGGTCTGGGGAGGTTTAGATGAGCGTGGTCA
>JBOGXF010000103.1:0-11609 GCA_050694275.1 Actinomycetota bacterium
CGTGTTGAGCGCGCTCGCCGCAGTTCCATCGGAAGCCGACCAGAAGAAGAAAAAGAAGGAGCGCACGGCCGAGACCGGCTACGTGGGGCCGGCCCTGGGCGCGGCTGGGGCGGGCGTTGCATGCTCGGCGCCGCCGGTGGGCTGTGGCGTCTTCGAGGTCAAGCGCGGGGAGCGGTTCGTACAGCTCGAGATCCAAGATGCCTTGGGTCAGCCCGTGTACGCGTCGGTCTACACCTTCGGTTACACCGACGGAACCGATACTCACGACCACATCTGCGGCGCGTCCGACGATCCGCTGGCGATGACTCGCGGGCTCAAGGAGCTGGTAATCGTGATCGAGTCGACCGGAGGCGCCCTCGCCGGATGCCCAGGGCCGCCATCTGCGGGCACGATCGTCGCGACCTTCTCCAACCGCCCGTAAGACTTCCCCGGATCCGGCCGCGACGCTCCATCACACACGGCGCGACGCTTGAGTGTGCTCCTTTCGTCCTGCACGTCGACATCGATGAGTTCATCGCCGCTGTGGAGGTGCTGCGGCGACCGGAGCTACGCGGCCGGCCGGTGGTGGTCGGAGGCGACGGCAACCCGACCAAGCGCGGGGTGGTATCCACCGCGTCCTACGAGGCGCGGCGCTTTGGCATTCGATCGGGGATGCCGCTGCGGACGGCGGCGCGTCGGTGCCCCGAAGCCGTGTTTCTTCCCGTCGACCGGGAGGCCTACCAGACCGCCTCGAAGCAGGTCATGGAGACCCTACGCGCGTTCGACGGGGTTCTCGAGGTCGCTGGATGGGACGAGGCCTTCGTGGAGGTCGATTCCAACCGACCCGAAGGCGTGGCCGAGGAGATCAGGCGACGGGTGCACTCACAAACGGGCCTCTCCTGTTCGGTCGGCATAGGCGACAACAAGCTCCGCGCCAAGATCGCGTCTGGTCTCGCGAAACCCGGAGGTGTGTTTCGGCTGACAAGGGCCAACTGGCCCGAAGTGATGAGAGCGCGTCCGACCGACTCGCTGTGGGGCGTGGGGAAGAAGAGCGCCCGGCGGCTCAGTGAGCTCGGCATCGAAAGCGTCGGGGATCTCGCGGACGGGGACGAGACACTGCTGGCGAATTCGTTCGGGCCGGCGACTGGTCCGTGGCTCATGCAGATCGCTCTCGGCGAGCACTTCGGACGAGTGTCGGCCGAACCGTACGTTGCAAAGTCGCACGGCAAGGAAGTCACCTTTCAGGAAGACGTCGGCAATCGCGAAGTGATCCAGGCGGAGATCGCGAAGCTTGCGCGAGCGGTGGCGGACGAAATCGAGGGAGAGGATCGGCTGGCGAAAGGCGTCACCGTGAAGGTGAGGTTCGCTCCGTTCGACACACACGCGCGGAGTGTCCGGCCCGACGCTCCGGCGAGGGATCATGATTCGCTCGTGCGGGCGGCCCTTCGCGCGCTCGACCGGTTCGACATCGATCGGCCGGTTCGTCTGCTCGGGGTCCGGGCCAATCTGGTGCCGCCTGCCGGGGCCTCACGAACTCTCCGCGAGTAATCTCGGCAGGCACATTCACACTGCCGAGAGATCGGGCGGAAAGAAGGAGAGACCATGGCCGAGAGCGTGTACAAGGTGATCGAGCTCGTGGGGACGAGCACGGAGTCGTGGGAGAAGGCGGCCACGGCTGCGGTCGAGCGCGCCTCCAGGACGCTCAGGGACCTTCGCGTCGCGGAGATCGCCCTGCTCGACATGCATCTCGAGGATGGAAAGGTTCAGGCCTACCGGGCCAAGGTGAAGGTGTCGTTCAAGTACGAAGGCGAGTAATCGGAGATCCGGATCCAGAATGCAAAGAAGGGGCCCGAAGGCCCCTTCTGGCTACCTGAATCCGAAGATCAGGCGACGGGCGTGACGTTGGTCGCCTCGGGACCCTTCTGGCCCTGACGAGCCTCATAGGTCACGGTTGCGCCCTCGGCGAGGGTCTTGTACCCCTCTGCCTGGATGTTGGAGAAATGCACGAAGAGATCCTTCGAACCATCCTCCGGGGTGATGAAGCCAAAACCCTTGGCCTCGTTGAACCACTTGACTGTACCGGTTGCCACAGAAAACACCTCCCTGTCGGCTTATGGAACGAACTCTAGGGAGGCGAAAGCCAACCACGCACACGTTCGAATTTCACTTTCCAAGCATTAAAACCTATTTCTAGCTCGAATATTCCCCCGATCCGATATTGGGGCTCGGATTCGTGCTGACCACCCAGGGATCGTGGTGCCTCCACGTTTTCTTCCAGCCGTGCGGTCCTAGAGGCTTCTGGAGACAGCAACGGGAGAAAGGGCATGTGATGACCACCAGGCAGGGCGGAGCCCCGGCGATCGAGATCAGAGGCCTGCGCAAGGAGTATCGGCAATGGCGCGGCCGCTCGACGGTGGCCGTGAACGACCTCGACCTCACGGTCGAGCGAGGCGGCGTCTTCGGTTTCCTCGGCCCCAACGGTTCGGGCAAGACCACTACGATCCGATGCCTGCTCGGACTCGCGCACCCAAGCGACGGATCGTGTCGCATACTCGGGCGGGACTCACGCACCGAGCTCGACTCCGTCATCCGCAGAATCGGGTCGATCGTGGAGGCGCCTGCGCTGTTCCCGACTTTCTCCGGTCGGCGCAACCTCGAGCTGTTCGCAGGACTCTACGGAATAGCTAAGGGCCGGATCGACGAGGTACTCGAGACGGTTGGGCTCTCCGACCGTTCAGGCGACCTCGTGAAGCGGTACTCGCTCGGCATGCGCCAGCGCTTGGGCATCGCCGCCGCGCTTCTGAAGGATCCCGAACTCTTGATCCTGGACGAGCCCGCGAACGGACTCGATCCCGCCGGCATAAGGGAGGTTCGTCACCTGTTGCGCCGGCTCGGCGAAGAGGGACGCACGGTGTTCGTCTCGAGTCACATCCTGAACGAAGTGCAGCAGACGTGCGATCGCGTCGCCATTCTGTCGCGCGGCCGCTGTGTGGCAAATGGCCCGGTAGAAACGGTTCTCTCTCGGGGCCGGGCCACCGCAATGCTCGTGGTCATCGACGATCTCGCCCGTGGGATGGCGACACTCAACGCGGCGGGGCTTCCCACCACCGCCCGGGATGGCCATCTACGAGTAGAGGTGGATCCCGACCGGGGTGCTGCGATCTCAGAGACCCTCGCTCGTCACGGGCTCTACCCCATGGAGCTGCGACCCGAACAGGTCGATCTCGAGACGGTCTTCCTGGAACTCACCGATCCGACTACGGGGTGGCAGCGTGAAGGCGCTCGTCGCGGTTGAGATGCGCCGGTTGCTCTCCCGGAGGTTGCTCCGGTGGTTAACCGTCCTGGCCCTCGTCGGCTTCGCGGTCGCGGGCACCATCGCGTACGTCGCGTCGAACGACTCCCCGCGGGCGGTGACCGAGGCCGACGCTCGTTACGAGGCGGACCTTCGGGGCTGCATCTCTCACGCACATCAAGCCACCGGCGAGATGCCGCCGGAGGCCAGAGCCAACCCCGAAGGCTTTTGCGAAGAGCAGGTCTGGAGATCCGATCCCCGCTTTGTGTACAACGAGTTCGACTGGGTCCTCTCCTCGTTGGGAATCCCTCTCATTATGCTCGGTTGGCTCGTGGGCGCATCGTTTGTCGGAGCGGAGTGGCACAGCCGGACGATCACCACGCTGCTCACGTGGGAGCCTCGTCGTGTCCGAGTGCTCGCGGCCAAGGCGGTCGCGGTTGTTGCCGTGGTCTTCGCCTGGGTCCTTACCCTCCAAGCGATGTTCTCGGCGGCGATGTATCCCGCCGCCGCGTTCGAGGGGTCGACCGCAGGTTTGACCTCCGGGTGGTGGAGCTCGTTCGCCCTTTTGATCGTGCGGACATCAGCCCTCTCTGCGTTAGCCGCAACCCTGGGGCTCTCGATCTCGGCCGTCGGACGGAACACGGCAGCCGCGCTCGGGATCGGCTTCGTGTATCTCGCGCTCGTAGAGAGTCTGATCCGAGGGTTCAAGCCTCAATGGGTCGATTGGCTCATCGGCGACAACGTCGCCCTGTTCCTTGTAGGGCCCGCGGACGTCACCCATCTGACCCACTCCCAGGCCGCGGCGGGGCTACTTCTGCTCGCCTACGCAGGGGCGGTCTTCGTCTTTGCGCTGGCGGTTTTCCGACGGCGGGAGATCGCCTGAGCGACACGCTTGCCTTATCTGTCCCGGTCGGCGGCGTCTTCCACGGCCTCTGCGAACGGGTCTCGAGGACGCTGGAGCGAGCCCAGTTGGACGACGTCGCGACGGAAGAACAGAGCGACGGTCCAGTCCATCGCGATGCGGATCTTGCGATTGAGCGTAGGGATGCGCGACAGATGGTAGGTGCGATGGAGCCACCAGGCCGGAAAGCCTCGGAGCCTGAAACGCAGCACTCGTGCTACCCCCCTGTGTCGGCCTAGAGACACGATCCCGCCGAGGTTCCTGTAGGCGAATTGTGAAAGAGGCGCCCCCCGCAGAGACGCGGTGACGTTGTCGGCGAGGACGCGCGCTTGGCGCAGCGCGTGCTGGGCGGTCGAGGGCGACATCCCTCCGGTGGTGACATCGGGCACCGCTGCGCAGTCTCCTGCGGCCCAGGCCTCTGGGATCCCTTCGACGCGCAAGAACCGATCGGTGATCACCCGTCCCTTGTCGTCGATTGGAAAGCCGAGCTGCTCAACAAGTGGATGAGGACGCACGCCGGTCGTCCATACGAGCGTGTCCGACTCGAACTCGGTCCCGTCCGAGAGGCGCATTCGGCCGTGCTCAGCCGAGTCGAGTCGAGTGCCGAGGTGGATCTCGATCCCTCGCCGGGCAAGGACTTCGAGGGCATATACATCGAGCCCGCCGCCGATCTCGGGAAGGATTCTGTCGGTCGCCTCGATGAGAATCCAGCGCATATCGTCGCGATCGATGCGCGCATAGTGCCGGCTCGCATCGCGAGCGAGATCCTCCAGTTCCGCGAGCGCCTCCACGCCGGCATAGCCGCCGCCGACGAACGTGAACGTGAGCGCCCTCCGCCGAAGGTCGGGATCCTGGAGCGACTCGGCCGCGTCCATGCGCTCGAGTACGCGATTGCGGAGGTGGATGGCCTCGGCGACAGTCTTGAACCCGATCGCGGTCTCTGCGAGTCCCGGTACCGGAAGGACCCGCGAGACCGATCCAAGTCCGATCACGACCAAGTTGTATGAGAGCTCGTAGGCGTCACCGTCGCGAGGTCTCACCGTCGCGATGCGGGAGTCGTGGTCGAGAGCGGTGAGTCGTCCCGCGACAACGCGCGTCCGGCGCAGTACGCTGCGGAGCGGAACCACGACGTGGCGCGGCTCGATGCTCCCCGATGCCGCTTCGGGCAGAAACGGCTGATAGGTCATGAAGCTCTCGGCACTTACCAGGGTGATGTCGGCCTCGGCTTTGCGCAGTTTCTTCTCGAGTCTGAGTGCGGTGTACAGACCCGTGTAGCCACCCCCGACGATGAGAATCCTGGTCATCACCGGCGAGTCTCGCATGCACCCTCCGTTCGGGTGCCTGAGCCTCCACAGTAGGATGCCGCCGGGTGTGCCGGGAAGCCTGGTCGGCGATTAGCAGACGACCGATTTGGAGGAGACGTGAGCCAGCCCCGCCCCCCGCTCCGCGGTTCGTGGATCGATAGCCAGCGACCCGTGCCTCGATACGTTGCCCGTCCTCTCCGGGAGTTCCTGGACACCGAGGTCGCGGGCGGAATCGTGCTCCTCGCGGCAACGCTTCTTGCTCTTCTGTGGGTGAACTCTCCTCTTGGAGACTCCTACGAGAGGCTATGGACGACCGAGCTCTCGCTGAATCTTGGGAACTTCGAGCTGTCCGAAGACCTCCGGAACTGGGTCAACGACGGTCTCATGGCGATCTTCTTTTTCGTGGTGGGGCTCGAGATCAAGCGCGAACTCGTCAGGGGAGAGCTGCGAGGCGCCCGGAGGGCGACGCTTCCGGTCATCGCTGCGGTGGGGGGAATGGTCGTCCCTGCGCTGCTCTATCTGTCGCTGAATCTCGGCGGTCCCGGATCGCGCGGCTGGGGTATACCGATGGCCACCGACATCGCCTTTGCGCTCGGCGTCCTGGCTCTGGTTGCCCCGCGGTCCCCGCACGGCCTGAGAACCTTTCTCTTGAGCGTCGCCATCGTCGACGACATCGGGGCGATCGCGGTCATCGCCATCTTCTACTCGAGCGGCATCAACCTCGTTTCGCTTGGGATAGCAGTGGGACTGCTGGGGTTCATCTACTTCTTGAGGTCGATCCGGGTCTGGTGGGTGCCGATCTACGTCGTCCTTGGAGCGGCGGTGTGGCTCGCGGTCTTCGAATCGGGTGTCCACGCAACGATCGCCGGCGTGGCCCTGGGTTTCCTGGCCCCCGCGCACGCCCTGGAACCGGAGGCTCGCCGCCGCATCCCCCTGTTCGAAGACGAAGAAGGCGAAGCCGAGAGCGATAGCGCGGGGGAGCTTCCCGCGAGCGTTGCGCGCGCCGCGGCGCTCAGAGTGCAGGCGTCGACCCCGGTCATTGAGCGCCTCGAGCACGAGCTCCATCGGTGGACGAGCTTCGTGATTGTGCCGATATTCGCCCTGGCGAATGCCGGAGTGGTGCTGAGCCGGGACGCCGTCGGAAACGCGCTCGGGTCAACGGTCACCCTCGGGATCGTGCTCGGCTTGGTTGTCGGGAAGGTCGTGGGCATCGCCGGATCGACGTGGGTCGCCGCCCGCTCCGGGATCGGCGCGCTGCCCGATGGCGTCGACCACGCGGGAATGCTCGGGATCGCCGGCCTCGCGGGCATCGGGTTCACCGTCTCGCTGTTTATAGCGTCGCTGGCGTTCGAGCCCGATGGTCCCATCGACGAGGCCAAGATGGGAATTTTGCTCGCCTCCGTCATAGCCTCGGCGGTCGGCGGAGTCCTCCTGCGGGCAACCCGAAAGCAGCGGCAAGAAGAAGGATGAGCAACGACGAAATCGCGCCGGAGAGCGCGATTTTTGTCGGTGGCCGGCGGTACAGTGTCGCCGTGCTCGAGAAGCTGCACCCGGCCGTCCGTACCTGGTTCGAGCGTCGGTTCCCCGAGGGGCCGACTGCTCCTCAGACCCTGGGCTGGCGCGATATCGCCTCGGACCACCACACGCTGATCGCCGCCCCGACCGGCTCGGGCAAGACTCTCGCGGCGTTCCTCGTCTGCATCGACCGCCTCTACCAGGCCCATGAGGCCGTCGTCGATCTCGGCGTCGGACCGCAGGTCGTCTACGTCTCCCCCCTGAAGGCTCTGGCGGTCGACATCCACCAAAACCTCGAGCTGCCGCTGCAGGAGATCGGCGAGGTTGCCGTCGAGCTGGGGGGGACCGCACCCGATGTCCGGGTTGCGGTGCGGACCGGTGACACGGCCCCTTCCGAGCGAACGGCGATGCTGAAGAGCCCGCCGAACTTCCTCATCACTACTCCGGAGTCCCTCTACCTCCTCGTCACCGCAGAGCGGAGTCGCGCGATGCTCGGCGGCGTCCGAACGGTGATCCTCGACGAGATTCACTCCGTCGCCGGCAACAAGCGAGGATCGCACCTTGCGCTCACGCTCGAACGGCTGGAGCACATCGTAGAGAAGCCACTCCAGCGGATCGGGTTGTCCGCGACCCAACGGCCGATCGAGACGGTCGCCCGGCTCCTGGTGGGTGCCGGGCCCGAGCGCTCCAACCCGGATGGCTCGCCCCTGTGCGCGATCGTGGACGTGGGGCACCAGCGCGCGTTGGATCTCACTCTCGAGCTTCCCGACGACGAGCTCGGTGCGGTCGCGTCGGCCGAGCAGATGGCGGAGATTCTCGACCGCATCGCCGAGCACGTGAAGGAGCACCGCACCACGCTCGTGTTCGTCAACACGCGCCGGATGGCCGAGCGCGTCGCCCACCAGCTCGGAGAGCGCCTCGGCGACGATCAGGTGGCCGCGCACCACGGGAGCCTGTCGAAGGAGCGGCGCGAGCGAGTGGAATCACGCCTGCGCGCCGGCGACCTCCGCGCGCTCGTGGCGACGGCGTCACTCGAGCTCGGGATCGACATCGGGCCGGTCGAGCTCGTGTGCCAGATCGGCTCGCCGCGCAGCTTCGCCACGTGTCTCCAGCGGGTGGGCCGCTCCAACCACACCCGCAGCGGGACTCCGAAAGGGACGCTGTTCCCGACTTCACGGGACGAGCTCGTCGAGTGCGCCGCGCTGCTGCGCGGAATCCGTGCAGGGAGGCTGGATGCGATCCATCCGCCGGTGGCGCCGTTGGACATCCTGGCGCAGCAGGTCGTCGCCGAATGCGCGGCCGAGGAGTGGTCCGTGGATGCGCTCTTCGACCTCGCCCGCCGAGCGGCGCCGTTTGCGACGCTGGCACGCGAGGACTTCGATGACGTCCTTCAGCTCGTCTCGGAGGGGATCCGGACCGGGCGGGGGCGACGGGGCGCGTATCTGCATCACGACCACGTGAACCGGCGCCTTCGGGGCCGGCGCGGTGCCCGCCTGGCGGCCCTCACCTCCGGTGGGGCGATCCCCGAGCTCGGTGACTATCGCGTGGTGGCGGAGCCCGACGACGTCTTCGTCGGGTCGGTGAACGAGGACTGGGCTATCGAAAGCGCGGCGGGCGACGTCTTCTTGCTCGGCACGACATCGTGGCGGATCCGCCGGGTGGAGCCGGGGACGGTGCGCGTGGTGGACGCGCACGGCGCGCCGCCGTCGGTTCCGTTCTGGCTCGGTGAGGCCCCGGGTCGCACCGAGGAGCTGTCCGACGAGGTCTCCGACCTCCGCGCCGCGGTTGGCGAGCGGCTCGAGAGCGGGGGCCCCACCGACGCTCGCGGCTGGGTGGAGGACGAATGCGGCATCGACGCCGCCGCAGCCGAAACTATCGTCCGCTACCTGGGGGCCGGCCTGGCGGCGCTTGGTGCCCTTCCCACGAAGGACACGATCGTGCTCGAGCGCTTTTTCGACGAGAGCGGGGGGATGCAGCTCGTCGGACACACACCGTTCGGCGCCCGCCTGAACCGTGCGCTCGGGCTCGCGCTTCGCAAGCGCTTCTGCGTGACGTTCGACTTCGAGCTCCAGGCCGCGGCGAGCGACGATGGGATCTTGCTGTCGCTCGGCCCCCAGCACAGCTTCCAGCTCGAACGCGTGCCCAAGTTCCTCGCCTCCAAGACGGTCGAGAACGTGGTGCGTCAGGCCGTTCTCACCTCGCCGATGTTCGCGGCTCGTTGGCGCTGGAACCTGAACCGCGCGCTCACCGTGCTTCGTTGGCGCGGTGGTCGCCGCAACCCCCCGCCGATCCAGCGAATGGAAGCCGACGACCTTATGGCGGCCGTGTTCCCGTCGCTGGCCGCGTGTCAGGAGAATGTGGCGCCGGGCCCACTCGAGATACCCGACCACCCGGTAGTCGGCCAGACGATCGATGACTGCCTGCACGAGGCCATGGACATCGACGGGCTCACGGAGCTCGTGGCAAGGATCGAGACCGGGCAGGTGCAGGTGGTGGTGCGCGACACCGTCGAGCCGTCCGTGCTGTCCCACGAGATCCTGAATGGACGACCCTTTACCTTCCTGGACGACGCGCCGCTGGAAGAACGACGCAGCCGCGCGGTTCAGCTTCGGCGCGGCCTACCGGTGGAGGAGCGCGACCTGGGACGGCTCGATTCCGACGCAATCGAGCGCGTGCGCGAGGAGGTCCGCGCTGATCCTCGAGATGCCGACGAGCTGCACGACCTGCTGATGACGATCGTGGGGCTTCGTCCGGAGGCGGAGTGGCGCGATTGGTTCGACGAGCTCGTCGAGGAGCATCGGGCCGTCACGGTGCTCGCGCCGGGCGGAGACCTGTGGGGCGCGGTCGAGCGGCGGCCCATGCTCGAGATCCTGTTCCCCGAGGCGGTGATTTCCCCCGATCACCGCTCGCCGATCTCGGCCACAGCGATCGATCGAGGGGCGGCGGCGGCCGAGATGCTGCGGGGACACCTCGAGTACCGGGGGCCGTCGACGATCGCCGATCTGGTGCAGGCGACCGGCCTGCCGGAGTCCGATGCCGCGGTGGCGGCCGTCCGGCTCGAGGAGGAAGGGTTCGCCCTGCGCGGGCGCTTCACCGATCCCGAGGGGCCCGAGGAGCTCTGTGCGCGGCGTCTGCTCGCCCGCATCCATGCCTACACCCAGCGCCGGCTGCGACGCGAGATCGAGCCGGTGACGGCCCAGGACTTCATGCGATTTCTGTTGCGCTGGCACCACGTGGCCCCGGGAAAGCAGCAGGAGGGGCGGCTGGGGCTGCTCTCGGTGCTCGAGCAGCTTCAGGGCTTCGAGCTGGGCGCCGGCGCCTGGGAGGCCGTCCTCGGCCCGCGCGTCGAGAGCTACCGGGCCGAGTGGCTCGACGACCTCTGTCTTTCCGGCGATGTCACGTGGGGGCGGCTCTCGTTGCGGAACGGAGATGTGGACGAGGTTCCCCGCCGGACCGGCATGACGCCATCGAGGGCGACCCCCATCACCATCGCGATCCGCGTCGACCTCCCGTGGCTACTACAGGCGACGCGCGGGCATCGAACGCCCGCCGAGCCGGGGTCCGGTCGCACGCGCGACGTGCTCGACGCGTTGCGCGAGGACGGCGCGCTCTTCCAGTCCGACCTCACAACGATTACGCGCCGGTTGCCCGTCGAAGTCGAAGAGGCGCTGTGGGACGGCGTGGCGCGGGGCCTCGTGACAGCGGATGGCTTTCAGGCAGTCCGATCGCTCCTGTTCCGCCGCGGCGCGGCCCGGGCCGGGCATCGACGCAGGCTCCGCCGCGGGGGTGCGGGGATCTGGGCTCGTTCGGCCGGGCGGTGGTCGCTACTTCCGGGCACGATCGCGACGGAAGACCCCGACGAACTTGCTGAAGCGGTCGCAGAGCAATTGCTTGCTCGGTGGGGCGTCGTGTTCCGTGACCTCCTCGCCCGCGAGACGCTCACGGTCCCTTGGCGGGAGGTGCTGTGGGCGCTGCGGCGCATGGAGGCCCGTGGCACCATCAGGGGCGGCCGGTTCGTGACCGGTTTCACCGGCGAGCAGTACGCGCTTCCGGACGCCATCGACCTCCTTCGCTCGGTGCGCAGGCTTGAGCGACCCCGCGAGACGATCCGTATCTCGGCCGCGGACCCGCTGAACCTCGTGGGGATCGTGCTCCCGGGGCCGCGAGTACCGGCATTGCCGAAGAACTCGGTTACGTACGTCGACGGAGCCCTGGCGTCCGCTGAAAGCCTCGCGTCTGCCAACGCTCTACCTTGAGATCCCATCGCGAGCATTCGCCGTAGGTGCGCTGTTCGTCGCCGAGGCGGATGGCCGCAAGCTGCTCGCGGAAGTGCCCATGAACGGCGGCTTCCGGCTGATGTCGAGGGGGCTGCGCCTCCCGGCCTGAGGGCGACGCCGCGTTGGGACGGCATTCGAATGCGATTCGGGTGGAGGACGGGCCCTTGTCAGTGTCCTGTCTGTCAGATTTGAGGGATAGGCGACTTTTTCTCACAAATTTCACGAGTCAAGCAGGAAATGAGGTTCGGCGAGACGAAGAAGCAGCTAGGCGGCAGGGCTCGACCTGCTAGACGGATGGACGAAAGAGGGGAGAGGTCGGATGCGAATGCGATTCATGTCGG
>JBOGXF010000104.1:0-33272 GCA_050694275.1 Actinomycetota bacterium
TCACCGTGCCGGTGAACCTCGCCGGCAACGCCGCGATCAGCGTGCCGTGCGGTCTGTCCCCCGACGACGGGCTGCCGGTCGGCCTGCAGATCATCGCCAAGGCTCTCGATGAGAGGACGATGTTCAGGGCGGCGTACGCGTTCGAGCAGGATCTCGGGTGGATCGCGAGCGAAGAAGCGAGGCCCCCACTGTGAGCGCGACCAGGACCGACGTGTACGAGACGACTATCGGGCTCGAGATGCACGTCGAGCTGTCGACCGCGTCAAAGATGTTCTGCGGCTGTGAGGTCGCGTTCGGAGGCGAGCCCAACGCGCGCACTTGTCCCGTGTGCCTGGGCCTCCCCGGTACGTTGCCGGTTCCGAACGAAAAGGCGGTAGAGCACACGCTGACGATCGCGCTCGCTCTCAACTGCACGATTGCCGAGCACTCGCTGTTCCATCGCAAGAACTACTTCTATCCGGACATGCCGAAGAACTACCAGATCAGTCAGTACGACCTGCCGCTGGGTTACGGCGGCTACGTCGATATCTCGGGGGCCTGGGGCGAGACGCGCGTCGGCATCACGCGCGTGCATCTCGAAGAGGACACGGGAAAGACGATCCACGTCGGGGGCTCGGGACGGATCGGCGACGCCGACTACTCGCTCGAGGACTTCAACCGAGCCGGTACGCCACTCGTCGAGATCGTCACCGAGCCCGACATCCGGTCGGTCCAGCAGGCGCGTGCGTTCGTCACCGAGCTGCGGGCGATCATCGAAAACCTCGGCGTCAGTGACGTACGCATGGAGGAAGGGAGCTTGCGCGTCGACGCCAACGTGTCGGTCCGTCGCATCGGCGACGTCGAGCACGGAACAAAAGTCGAGGTCAAGAACATGAATTCGGTCCGCTCGGTAATCCGCGCCCTCGAGTTCGAGGAGGGACGTCAGAGAAAGGCGCTGGACGAGGGCAAGGAGCTCGTCCAGGAGACGCGCCACTTCGATGAGAACGCGGGCGTGACGATCGGGGGCCGGGTAAAGGAGTACTCGTCGGACTACCGCTACTTCCCCGAGCCGGACCTGGTCCCCTTCGAGCCGGGATCGGATTGGGTAGACCGGCTGCGCGCAGCGCTGCCCGAGACGCCGGTTGAACGTCGGGCCCGGTTCGCGTCGCAATATGGGCTCACCGGCAAGGACATCGAGGTGCTGACGGCGACCCGAGCGACCGCCGACTGGTTCGAGGACGCCGCGCGGGCCTACGGAGGGGATGCCAAGAGGGTCGTGAACTGGATCATCGCCGACCTGTTCGGGCTGTTGAACGAGGCCGCGGTGGACCTCGTCGAGAGCAAGATTGCGCCGGCGCAGCTCGCCGGCCTCGTCAGGCTCGTCGACTCGGGATCGATCTCGGGAAAACAGGCGAAGACGGTGCTCCAGGAGATGTTCGCGAGCGGAAAGGACGCGGACGAGATCGCGCGCGAGCAGGGACTGGAGCAGATCTCCGACGAGGTCGCGCTCGAGAGCGTAGTCGACGAGGTCGTCGCCGAGAATTCCGATGCCGCCGACAAGGTGCGGGCCGGAAACATGGGGACGATCGGGTTCCTCGTCGGTCAGGTGATGAAGAAGACACGAGGCCAGGCCAACCCCGGCCTCGTCAACGAACTGCTTAAAAAGAAGCTGAGCTAGTGGCGTTGCGACGCCTTGTCGCCCGGGGATGGCAGGTATCCGTCGAGACGGCCGCGACGATGCCCGGCCCCCCCGACGTCGTGTGGGACCTCATCACCGACTGGGAGCATCAGGACGACTGGATGCTCGAAGCTTCTGACTTCGTCGTGACCACCGAGCAGCGCGAGGGGGTCGGGGTCGAGGCCGAGGCGACCATCACGATCGGCGGGATCAAGACGCGCGACCGCGTCAGGGTGGTCGGATGGGAGCCGCCCAAGCGCCTCGCCATCGAGCATCTCGGCTGGGTGACGGGGGTGGGGGAGATCCACCTGACGCCGCTCGGAACCGATCGCACCCATCTGTTCTGGCGTGAGGACCTCAGCCCTCCGCTGGGCATGCTCGGGGCGCTGGGCATGATCGGCTTCAAACCGCTGATGCGGCGCATTTTCGAGCGCGACCTGCGCGTCCTTTCGGGCCTGGTCCGGGCCCACGCCTGACAGGGATCCCAAGGTTGCGCGTTTCACGCCCCTCAAGGGCGTCAGACGCGCAACCTTGCGGAGGTGACCGGGATCACAGCACGGCAGGAATCATCCTGATATGGGCGAATCACACCCTCAGCAGACGGGCTCGACCGAAAAGAGGGATCCGACTTGAAGACCACCCGCGTCCTGTTGCTGGTGGCCGCGTTTCTGGCGTCGCTGCTGCCCGCGGCGGCCCGCGGAGACGCCCCCGAACGCCAGGCCGATCAGACGAAGAACGTCAAGCTGCTCGCCCACTTCCCCTTCGAGAACGAAGAGGGAGACTTTTTCGCCGGCGGCACCGACATCGATTTCCAGGGCAAGTTCGTCTACGCCATGCAGCAGGCGGAGCAGGGCGGTGTGCACATCATCAAGCACTCGAAGAACGGCAAGGCCAAGAAGCTCTCGTTCATTCCCTGTCCCGGCGAGCAGAACGACGTCGCCGTCGTGAAGCCGGGCCTGATCGCGCTCGGCTACCACAACAGCACGTGCGGCGATCCCGGCGGCGGTGTGAAGCTTCTCGACGTCAAGAACCCCAAGAGACCCAAGATGCTGGGAGCGGTCAACGACCTTCCCGGCGGCACCCACACGCTGACCGTTTACCCCGGCAAGCCGATCATCTACGCGTCGCCGGGCGGGCTCGCGAACGGCGGCGGGGTCGAGCAGATCCTCGACGTGTCGAACCCAAACAAGCCCGAGGTCGCGGCGACGTTCACCCCGAACCCGGCCGGCTGTCACGATCTCAGCTTCCACATCTCCAAGGACAAGAAGCTGGCGGCGTGCGCGGGCGCGGGTGAGACGCAGATCTGGGACGTCTCGGACCCGATCGCGCCGCAGACGATCGGACACCTTCCCAACCCCTTCATGTTCTTCCAGCACTCCGCCTACTTCTCACACGACGGCAACCTTCTCGTCGTCACCGACGAGAACTTCGGCGCGCTCGAGTGCTCGGGCGGGCCGACCGGAGCGCTCCATGTCTGGGACGTGTCCAACCCCTCGGCCCCCATTTACCAGAGCTTCTTCGGCATCGACCGGGGGCCGGCCGTGTGGGCGACGGGCGTCAACGACCGCTCCACGTGGTGCACGTCGCACAACGGCAACTTCATCCCCGGCACCAACACGCTGGTGATGTCTTGGTACGCGGCCGGCATGAACGTCATCGACCTGAGCGATCCCACTAGTCCCCAGGAGATCGCGCACTACATGGCCGAGGACGGCAAGAGCAACTACTGGTCGGCGTACTGGTACGACGGGCGCATCTACGCCAACGACCGCGTCGACGGGCTCGACGTCTTCGAGATCAGGGGTCTCAAGGAGGGAAAACACGATCACTAGAGCCCCCGCGGCCCTGGTCGCCGCCACGATGCTCCTCTCCCTCGTGCCACCTTCGGCCGGCGCGGCCCAAGTAAACAAGAGCGACAACGTCAAGCTGATCCAGAACTTCAAGTACGAGGGCGGAAGCGACCTCGACTTCTCCGGTAAGTACGTCTACGCGGGGCAGCTGGGCAACGACGGAGGCGTGCACGTCCTCGACGTGTCCGGCAAGAAGCCCAAGAAAGTCGCCTTCATCTCTTGTCCCGGCAGTCAGAACGACGTCGCGGTCGTGAAGCCGGGGCTTCTTGCCCTCGGTTATCACTCGAGCACTTGCGCCGCGGCCCCCGGCTCGGGCGTCCGGCTGATCGACGTCAAGGATCCCAAGAGGCCGCGCTTCCTCGGCCAGGTGCAGACCCCGGGAGGAACTCACACACTCACCGTTTATCCCGGCAAGCCGATCATCTACGCATCGCCCGGCGGGCTCGCGAACGGCGGGGGCACCGAGCAGATCATCGACGTCAGCAATCCCAAGAAGCCCGAGGTTGTGGCGACCTTCCGGCTCAACCCCGCGGGGTGTCACGACCTCTCGTTCAGCATCACCAAAGAGCGCAAGCTCGCGTTCTGCCCCGGGCTCACGGAGATCCAGGTGTGGGATGTGTCCGACCCGCTCGCGCCGTTGCCGATCGGACACATCGCCAACCCATTCATGTTCTTTCCGCACTCCGCGATCGCGACCCCTGACGGTCAATACCTCGTCGTGGGCGACGAGGCGTTCGCCGCGCACGAGTGTGCCGCGCAGGGACCGACGGGTTCCCTCTACGTCTACGACATCACGGTTCCCAGCGCGCCGCTGCTCGTCGGCCACTTCGGCCCCCCGCGCGGCGCCGAACCGGTGGGCGTGCTCGAGTGGTGCACCGCGCACAACTACAACTTCGTGCCGGGGACAAGGATCCTGGTGTCGGCGTGGTACACGGGCGGCACCAGCGTCATCGACTTCGCCAACCCCACGCTTCCCGAAGAGATCGCCTACTTCCAGCCGGGTAACGCCGACACCTGGTCGTCGTACTGGTACCGGGGTCGCATTTACGCCAACGATCTCAGGCGTGGCCTCGACGTGATCGAAGTCAAAGGACTCGAGGAGGGCAAAAAATGAGAAAGCTCGGCACGACCGTCGCCATCCTGCTGGCGCTGGCGCTGGCGATCCCCGGAGCGGCCGCCGGACAGAAGGGGCCCAAGGTCGCGGCCCAGAGCGACAACATCAAGCTCGTCAAGCAGTTTCGGATCGTGGGTGGCGGCGAGCTCGCCGCGCTCGGCAAGTTCGTCTATTCGGGCCAGGCGAACGGCGGACCGGAATTCAACCGCGGCTCGGAGGCGGACGAGGGCGGTATTCACATATACGACGCCTCCGGCAAGAAACCCAGGAAGGCCGGATTCCTGCACTGCCCCGGAACCGACAACGACGTCGAGATCGTGAGGCCGGGCCTGGCGACGATGAGCTTCTCCGGGAACATGTGCGCGCCGTCGGCGGGAACCGGGCTCATGACGATCGACGTCTCCAACCCGAAGAAGCCCAGGGTTCTCGGCGCGATCCAGACCGGCAAGGCGCACACGCACAAGCCGTACCCGGGCAAGCCCCTCGTGTACATGGCCGGAGGCGGCCTCACGCCGGGCGGAAATGCCGGACCCGCGATCGTCGACGTCTCGAAGCCGAGCAAGCCCGAGGTCGTGGCCACGACCCAGACGATCACGATGGACTGCCACGACATCTCGTTCCACATCACCAAGGACAAAAAGCTCATGTTCTGCCCCGGGGCGATCGGCACCGGCGAGGTCCAGATCTTCGACGTCTCCGACCCGCTCGCACCCCAGCTCGTCGGCAAGATCTACAACCCGCTGATCCAGTACTCGCACTACGCGGTCGCCTCATCCGATGGGAACCTCCTCGCGATCGACGACGAGGCGTTCGCCCTGCACGAGTGCCACACGGGCAACAGCCCGACCGGGCGGGTGTGGATCTACGACATCAGCAACCCCGCGCTGCCCCTCCTGCAGAGCAGCTTCGCCCCGCCGCGGGGTGGCGACGGCACCGTCGGTCACTTCGTGGGATGGGTCCCGTCGTGGTGTCTCTCGCACGGACTCGACTGGCAACCCGGCACCCGCAACCTCGCGGTGACGTGGTTCACCGGGGGCGTGAGCGTCCTGGATCTGCGTGATCCGCTGTCCCCGCAAGAGCTCGCCTTCCACCAGTTCGAGGACTCGGCGACCTTCTCCGCGCTGTGGCACAAGGGCCTTCTCTACACCAACGACACACGCTGGGGAGTGCAGGCATACGAGATAAAAGGCCTGCCCAAGAAGTAGCCGCCTCGCGGGACGCGTAATCTGTACGCATGGGCGCGCAATCATACGCGGGCAAGGAGTGTGTCTGTCAGCTTCGGCGCGGGATCTGTGACCAGAGTTGCGTCGCGCGGATGCTCGACACGAACTTCTACATGGCCGCGATCAACCTCACCGGTCGGCGCTGCCTCGTCGTTGGCGCCGGATCGATCGGTCTCGAGAAAATCGAGGGCTTGCTCGCGTGCGACGCGCTCGTGAGGGTGGTCGCGCCTGAAGCTCATCCCGAGGTCAAAGCCCTCGCCGCGTCGGGTGCCCTTGCTTGGCGGGCGGGCGAGTACGAGAAGGAGGACCTCGACGGGTGCTTCCTGGTCGTCGCCGCGACCTCAGACACCGACGTCAACATCCGCGTCTACAACGATGCCGAGGCACGCTCGATGCTCGTCAACGTCGTCGACGTCCCGCCCCTGTGCAACTTCATCTTGCCCGCCATCGTGAGACGAGGTCCCATCGCCATCGCCATCTCCACCGCGGGCGCCAGTCCCGCTCTCGCGGCGCGCATGAAGCGTCAGATCGCCGACGTCTTCGGTGAGGAATACGGACGTCTTGCGGTGTTGCTCAACGAGCTCAGGGGATGGGCGAAGTCGACGCTGCCTACCTACCAGGATCGAAAGGTCTTCTTCGAGTCCATCGTCAGCGGCTCGCCCGATCCATTGGAGCTGGTGCGAGACGGGGATCATCAGGGCCTGCGCACCCTCTTCGAGGAGGCCAAGAGGGAGGCGCAGGAAACGCTGAGAACGCGGGCGTGAACGTCGACGAGGTTCTCCGGCTCGACGAGTTCGAGGCGCTCGCGCGCGAGAAGCTCGAGCCTGAGGCCTACGCGTACTACGTGAGCGCGGCAGCCGATGGCGTGACCGCCGAGGAGAACGTCGCCGCCTTCAGCCGGCGCAAGCTGCGCCCGCGCGTCCTCATCGACGTGTCCGACATCGACACGTCGGTCGAGTTGTTGGGAGTTCGCGTCGCGGTGCCTTTCGGGTGGGCTCCCACTGCGCTGCACGGACTCGCTCACCCCGACGGCGAGATCGCGTCGGCGGCGGCCGCGGGCGAACGCGGCGCGCTGTTCGTCCAGTCGACGATGTCGAATCGATCGATCGAGAAAGTCGCAGAGGGGTCCCAGGGCCCCAAATGGTTTCAGCTGTACGTGCACCGGGATCGCTCGATCTCGGAGGACATGGTCAAGCGGGCCGCGGCAGCCGGACACGGAGCGATCGTGTTGACCGCCGACCTGCCCGTCCCCGGATATCGAGAGATGGAGCTTCGCAATCCGCTACAGATTCAGCCATCCGATCTCGGCAACTTTCTCGGGCTTGAGTTTGGTGAGGAAGACTTCCTCGAGGCGATCAATGGGCTGATCAACGCGTCGCTCACCTGGGACGACGTCGCCTGGCTGCGAGGACTGTCGGACCTGCCGATGGTGCTCAAGGGGGTGCTAACCGCCGAGGACGCGGCGCTCGCGGTCGAGCACGGCGTCGACGCGGTGTGGGTGTCGAATCACGGCGGCCGGCAGCTCGACCGATCGGTCGCCGCGGTCGATGCCCTCGAGGAGGTCGTCGCCGCGGTCGATGGGCGCGCCGAGGTCTATGTCGACGGGGGAGTACGGCGAGGCACCGACGTCGTCACCGCGCTGGCGCTCGGAGCGAGGGCGGTCTTTTTGGGGCGCCCGCTTCTCTACGCGCTTGCGGCGGGGGGGCCGAGCGGCGTGGATCGCGCCCTGTTCTTGCTCCAAGCCGAGGTCCGCAACGCGATGGCGCTGATCGGAGCGCGCTCGGTCTCCGAGATCACCCGCGCTCACGTCGTCTGAGGTCCGCCCTTCGTTTCCCGATATCCGCCCAACACGAGGCGAATCCCCATCAGCAGGACGAACGCACCGAAGAGTCGCTGCAGTGCATCGGGATCGAGGCGATGGGCGAGCCACGCCCCAAGATACGCGCCCCCGATCCCCCCGATCGCGAGCACGGCGGCGTCCTTGAACGACACGAAGCCGCGCCTGTGGTGGGCGACGACGCCGGCGATCGCGGTCGGAACGATGACCAAAAGAGATGTGCCCTCGGCGAGATGCTGGGACTTGTCCAGCGCGAGGACTATGAACGGGACCATGATGATGCCACCCCCGACCCCGAAGAGGGCGGACAGGACGCCGGTGGCGATGCCGGCGACGACGATGACGATCCCGAGAAGCACGCTCATGTCAACAAGAGCTGCGCCGCAACCACCAGCATGAGGATTCCGAACATCAGTTTGAGCGGGCCTTCTCCGGCGCGCGCCATGACGCGCGCCCCGAGGGGGGCTCCGGCGAGAGTGCCGATCGCGAGCAGAGCGCCCACTCCGTAGTCGAGGTTGCCTTCGATGGCGAAAGCCACGGCTCCCACCGCCGCGATGGGAACGATCGCGGCGAGCGACGTGGCGTGCGCTCGGTGCTGGCTGAGACCGATTACCCCGACGAGCAGCGGGACCATGATTACCCCACCGCCGACTCCCAGCAGCCCGCTGAATATTCCGGCCGCCAGACCGACAGCGAGGGCGATCAGGAGCTGCATTTAGCCGACGAACTCTGCGATGCGGGTGACTCCCTCTATGAGTTCGTCGTCGCCCAGCGCGTAGCTGAGGCGAGCGTAGCCCGGTGCGCCGAACGCCTCGCCGGGAACGATCGCGACCTGCGCGGATTCGAGCAGCAAGTCGGCGAACGCGATGGAGCTGTCGATGGTTCGCCCACCGATGGTCCGTCCCATCAGTCCCTCAAGGGAGGGGAAACAGTAGAACGCGCCCTCGGGCTCGTAGCAGTAGATGCCGTCGATGTCGTTCAGTAGCTTGTGCATCGTCTGACGCCGGCGATCGAACGCTTCGCGCATCTCATGGGCTGCCCTGAGGTCACCGGACACCGCGGCGAGGGCGGCCGCCTGCGCGACGTTGGACACATTCGAGGTCGCATGGCTCTGTAGCGACGTCGCAGCCGCTACAACGGGTGCCGGACCGATCATCCATCCGACTCTCCAACCGGTCATCGCGTAAGTCTTGGCGACGCCGTTGACGACGATGCATCGCTCCGCGAGTTCGGGCACGAGCACCGGCATCGACGCATGCGCGGCGTCGCCGTATACGAGGTGTTCGTAGATCTCGTCGGTGACGACCCACAGGCCGCGGTCGAGCGCCCAGCGTCCGATGGCCGCGACCTCCTGGGGCGGGTAGACCGCGCCGGTCGGGTTCGACGGCGAGACAAAGACGAGCGCCTTCGTCCGCTCGGTGGTCGCGGCGTCGAGTTGATCGATGGTGACACGAAAGCCTGCGTCGGCGGTCGTGGGCAGGGAGACGACGCGGCCCCCGGCGAGCTTGATCATCTCGGGATAGCTCACCCAGAAGGGAGCCGGCAAGAGGGTTTCATCCCCTTCGTCGAGGATGGAGAGGAACGCGTTGTACAGCGCGTGCTTACCGCCGTTCGACACCAGAACCTGAAGCGGTTCGATACGGTAGCCCGAGTCTCTTTCCGTCTTGTGAGCGATCGCGGCGCGCAGCTCGGGCAGCCCTGCGGCCGGCGTGTAGCGGTGGAACGCGGGGTTGCGACAGGCCTCCGCGGCCGCCTCGACGATATGGGCGGGGGTCGGAAAGTCCGGCTCGCCCGCCCCGAACCCGATGACGTTCTCTCCGGCGGCCTTGAGGGCCTTGGCCTTGGCGTCGATGGCGAGAGTAGCGGACTCGGCGATGTTCAGGATGCGCTGCGAGAGCGAGTGGGCCATGCGTCGCATGATAGGACGAGTGCGCATGGATCCGGCCGAAATCGTAATTCCCCCCGAGTTACATCCCTCAGACGGGCGCTTCGGGTCGGGGCCGTCCAAGGTGCGGCCCGAGGCCGTCGCGGCCCTCGGACGCAGCGCCTCGTCCTATCTCGGGACGAGCCACCGGCGATCGGGAGTGCGCGACGTGATCGCCCGGCTCAAGGCTGGGCTGACAACCTTCTTCTCGCTTCCCGATGGCTACGAGGTCGGCCTCGGCAATGGCGGCGCGACGGTCTTTTGGGATGCGATGGTCTTCGGGCTCATTGAGCGCAAGAGCCAGCACCTCGTGTTCGGCGAGTTCTCCTCGAAATGCGCGCAGGCGGCCGCCGCGGCCTCGCACCTCACTGATCCCGAGATCATCAAGTCCGAGCCCGGTACTCACCCCGTCCCGGTCGCGAACGAGGCCGTCGATCTCTACGCCCTGACTCACAACGAGACCTCGACCGGGGTCGCGATGCCGATCCGGCGACCGGCCCCCCAGGGGCTCGTGGGCGTCGACGCGACGTCGGCGGCGGGGGCGCTCAGAGTCGACGCGGCGGAGTTCGACACCTACTACTTCGCGCCGCAGAAGGCGTTCGCCTCCGATGGCGGTCTCTGGGTTGCGCTGTTGTCGCCCGCCGCCATCGAGCGCATCGGGAAGATCGCCGTCTCGGATCGCTACATTCCGCCGTCGCTCGATCTCTCGATCGCGCTCGACAACTCGCGCAAGGACCAGACCTACAACACCCCGGCCCTTGCAACCCTTTTCCTGATGGTCGAGCAGCTCGACTGGATGCTCGATCAGGGTGGGCTCGCGTGGGCCGCGTCGCGCTGCGACAGGTCGGCCGACATCCTTTATACGTGGGCCGAGAAGTCGGATGTCGCGACGCCTTTCGTGCGCGAGCCCGGGCAGCGCAGCCCGGTCGTCGGAACGATCGATTTCGACGAGTCGGTCGACGCCGCCTCGATCTCCGCCGCCATGCGAGCGAACGGCATCGTGGACACCGAGCCGTATCGGAAGCTCGGCCGGAACCAGCTTCGGGTCGGGATGTATCCGGCGATCGAGCCCGACGACGTCGAAGCACTCACACGCTGCGTCGACTACGTGCTCGAGGCGATAGGTGACTGAGGTGAACCCCCCGCGGTCCGTTATCGCATCAGGCTTTTGATGCCTACCCGGTCGGGCCCGTAGGAGGTGGAGGGCTCCCTCGCCTGAGTAGCCCGACCATCTCGACGTTCGTCTCCATGATCCTGAAGAGGGCGATCACGACCTCGAGGTAAACGCGCACCAGAATCGCCCAGAGAACAACGCCTAACGGCCCTAACACCAAGAGCACGAGCAGACCAAAAGCAGCATTCGTCGAAAAGGCGCCGATGACCCATCCCAGATAGAAGATTCCGATTCCGACGAGAGACAGGACGTAAATGACCTTGATGATCCTCGTCGTGATCAGCGACGTGAAAGAGATATCAAATAGGGATTTGAGGAAGCCACTCGCCTGGTTTTGCATCGTCTCCTCCCATCGTGAAGTGTGGACGCTGCCCGGCACCCTTCCTGAGTTGGCCCGAGCCTAGAGCCGTCGGCCCTTCTTGTCTCGCCAGGAACCCGGCAGGCCGATGCGGGCCGGTAATCGTAGCTGGGAAGGACCCGGCGAGGGAGCCCACTAGTACGATGACGCGATGAAGGTACTCATCACCGAGAAGCTCGCCGCGGCCGGCATCGAGCGACTGAACGAGCATCTCGAGGTCGACGTCCGGCTGGATCTCTCGCCCGACGATCTCTCTGGGATCATCGGCGGCTACGACGCGCTGATCATCCGCTCTGGCACGACGGTGGATGCGGCCCTGCTCGAGAGAGCCGACAACCTCAAGGTCGTGGGACGCGCCGGGATCGGACTCGACAACGTCGACGTTGACGCCGCAACGCGCCAGGGGATACTCGTCGTCAACGCGCCACAATCGAACGTCATCTCGGCGGCCGAGCACACGATGGCGCTGTTGCTGGCGCAGGCCCGCAACATCTCGCAGGCTCACGCCGCCCTCGCGGCCGGATCGTGGGAGCGCGAGCGATGGCAGGGGGTCGAGCTCAACGGCAAGACCCTCGGGATCATCGGGCTCGGGCGGGTAGGAACCCTCGTGGCACAGCGCGCGAGCGCGTTCGGCATGCGTCTGGTGGCCTTCGACCCGTACGTCTCGGCGAACCGGGCCGCGCAGATGGGTGTGACCATGGCGGACACGATCGCGGAAGTGTGCCGGCGGGCGGACTTCATCACCTTTCACCTTCCCAAGACCCCCGAGACCGTGGACATCGTCGGCGAGCAGGAGCTGTCGCAAACGAGGCCCGGAGTCCGCATAGTCAACACCGCGCGCGGCGGCTTGATCGACGAGGACGCTCTCGTCGCGGCAATCAAGGACGGCCGGGTCGCGGGCGCGGCGATCGACGTCTTCGAAGATGAGCCCGTGACCGAGCATCCCTTGTTCGATCTGCCGCAGGTAATCGTTACCCCTCACCTGGGGGCGTCGACCGCGGAGGCGCAGGACAAAGCCGGTCTCGCGATCGCGGAACAGATCCTGCTCGCCCTCAAGGGCGAGTTCGTCCCTTACGCGGTGAATCTCGAGGTCGGTCCCGACATCCCCGAAGCGGTTCGTCCGTATCTGCGGCTCGCCGATCGCCTCGGGCGGGTGGTCGTCGCCCTCGCCGGTGGTTCGATCGAAAGCCTCCGCTTCGAGTACTTCGGGGGGATCGCAGAGCACGATCCGCGCGCGCTCACCCTGTCTGGGCTGAGGGGCGCGTTTTCGACCGTCGTGCATGAACCGGTCACCTTCGTGAACGCGCCCCTGATCGCGAAGGAGCGCGGCATCTCGGTCGAGGAGTCACGCTCCTCGCAGAGCCTCGACTACGTCAATCTGATCGAGGTGCGCGCCGAGAGCCGCGACGAATCGGTGTCGGTCGCCGGGGTGCTCGTGGGCAAGCGCGACAACGAGCGTCTGGTCCGCGTCCATGGCTACGAGATCGACATGGCGTTCTCGCCCATCCTGGTGTTCTTCCGCTACGAGGACCGTCCCGGAATCATCGGCAAGGTCGGGACGCAGTTGGGCGAAGCCGGTATCAACATCGCCAACATGCAGGTCGGCCGCAAAGCGCAGGGAGGCGAGGCGCTCATGGGGCTGGCGGTGGATTCGCCCATTCCGCAAGCAGTTCTCGATCGAATCGTCGAAGATGCTGAGATGCGTGACGCTCGTTTGATAGTTCTGGAAGGTTAGGGGGATCGATGCCGATCAAGCCGGTTGCCAAGGTGTGGATGAACGGTGAGCTCGTCGAGTGGGAGAACGCCACCGTTCACGTCCTGTCGCATGCGCTTCACTACGGGAGCGGCGTGTTCGAAGGCATCCGGTGCTACGAGACCTCCCGGGGGCCGGCGGCGTTCCGCCTGCGCGACCACCTCGAGCGCATGGAGCGCTCGGCCAAGATCTTCTTGATGGACATCCCGTACTCGGTCGACGAGCTCGTCGCCGCCACGCACGAGCTCATCAAAGTCAACGACCTCAGATCCTGTTACGTGCGCCCGATCGCCTTCCGGGGTTTCGGCGGCGAGATGGGCGTCAATCCCGAGCTCAATCCGATCGACGTGACGATCGCGGTGTGGTCGTGGGGCACTTACTTGGGAAATGAGGCGCTCAAGAACGGCGTGCGCATGACGATCTCGTCCTGGCGCCGGCACGATCCAAACATCATCCCGTCGCAGGCCAAGGTCACTGGGGCCTACATCAACTCCTCGATGGCTAAGCTCGAGGCGGTGCGGGCCGGCTTCGACGAGGCGATCCAGCTCAATCCCCAGGGTTACCTTTCGGAGGCGACCGGCGAGAACATCTTCGTCGTCAAGGGGGGCGAGATCTTCACCCCGCCTCTCGCCGCCGGCCCCCTCCCGGGCATCACCCGCGACTCGATCATGACGATCGCGCGCGACCTCGGGATGACCGTGAGCGAAAGCATTCTCACTCGCTCGGACCTGTACGTCGCCGAGGAGGTCTTCTGTGTGGGGACGGCAGCGGAAGTGACACCGGTCCGCGAGATCGACGAGCGGATCATCGGGGCGCCCGGGCCGATCACGCAGACCCTGCAGCAGAAGTACTTCGCGATCGTGAAAGGCGAGGACGAGAAGTACTCCGACTGGCTCGACTTCGTCGAGTAGCACGGTCTACGGTTCGACCACGTCGAGGAGCTCGAAGACCTCCTTGGGTCCCGACAAGGACCGCTCCGCCAGGAGCCCGATTCCCCGCGCATAGAATTTCTCGACCACGACCCTTGGTTCGAGAGGCGACCATTCGAGAGTCTGGACAACGTCGTCGAAGTCGCCGAACGGAACGATCCTCGATCCACCGGTCGCCACGACCCAGTACATGTCTTCTGCCTGGCCCTCGTAGTACTCCTGGCGAGCGGATCCGGAGGCAGGGGCGGCTTTATTGATGGTATTTGTCTGCCGATACTCCGAATGTCGGAAACATTAGGGGCGGGCGGACTCGGGAGACTCGATCATGCGGCGCAGGATCTTGCTAGCGGGCGTGATGCTCGTCGTCGTGAGCGTGCTCGCGCCGGCTCTCGCCCAGGAACCTCGGACGGTGGGGAAGTTGTCCGCCGGCGATGCCGTGTTCTGGACCGGCGAACCCATCGAAGAGGAGCCGGAGGGCCTACTCCCGTCCCTTCCTCCTCTGCTGCCCAAATCCGACGAGTGCGACCCCGATCAGTGCTTCGTGTACCGGCTGGACGTGGCGCAGAAGGCGCGCCGTCTGCGGGTGGCCATCGATACGCCGGACTGCGACGACGTCTATCAGGTGAGCTTGTACGACCCGCAGGGCGCGCGCCGCGCCGCTGCGCAGGCCTGCTATTCGACGGAGCTGTTCGAGCGCAGTCCGGCGGTCGGGACGTGGACGATCCGAGTGGTCCCGTCCGACGTCGGCGAGGATTCGATTTTCAGGATGCGAGCGAAGCTCGAGGGGAAGAAGACGGAGCCCAAGAGGCCGCGCCGGCTGGCCCCGAACATTCGCGTGGAGCCACCCTTCGACTTCACGTTCGAGTACGGGGGCGGGATCACCTCGAGCTCGTGCGCAGAAGACGAGATCATCGAAAACGGAGCGAACCGGTGTCTGCGCTTTGCGGTCGGTCCGCAAAACACGGGTCGGGGCCCGCTGGAGGTGAGCTTCTCGCCTCTTCGCGACGCCAGCCGCGAGCCGACGATGTACCAGCGGCTCCATTACTCAGACGGACGCGTGGTGACGCGCGAGGCGGGCTCGTACGAGTACCACAAGACGCATCGCCACTACCACTTCACCGGCTTTGCAAAAATGGAGCTGTTCAAGGTTATCGACCGGAAGTCCGGCGAAATGGTGCGCGCCGGCGGGGGTCACAAGGCGGGCTTCTGCCTGCTCGACTTCAAGATCTCCCAATGGCGACGCTTCTACCAGGCGCGCGCGGACAGCGCCCGCAGCGACTGCGGTTCTCCGACCGACGCGGCAATGGGACTGTCGACCGGATGGACGGATATCTACGAGTCCGGTCTCCCCGGCAACTATGTGGACTTCGCGAACAACAAAGACGGGTATTACGTTGTGCGCGTTGAGATGGACTCGGCCGACAAGATCGTCGAGACGAGCGAGCGCGACAACGTCGCCTACGCGTTCATCGAGGTGACCGGGACGGATATCCGGTTGATCGAACGCGGCCACGGGCGGAGTCCATGGGATCCAAACAAGACGGTGGTCGTCGATTGGTGGCGGAAGCTCGTTCGCGGTTAGAGGGCGGGCCCCAGAAGACTCCCGGTAGTGTCGATCCCGTGACTTCAGTCGTAAGGACTCGGATTGCGCCGGCCCCCAGTGGGTCGATCCACGTCGGCAACGCCCGGACCGCGCTCTACAACTGGCTGTTCGCTCGACGCAACGGCGGCGTGTTCGTGCTCCGCGTCGAGGACACCGACCTCAAGCGCGTGACCGACGAGGCCTATCGGGCGGTGCTGGACGATCTCAAATGGCTCGGCCTCACGTGGGACGAGGGACCCGAGGTGGGGGGAGAGCTCGGTCCCTACCGGCAGAGCGAGCGGCGCGAGCGATACGACGCGGCCGTCGCCGAGCTCGTCGCCAAGGGACACGCCTATCGGTGCTACTGCACGCCCGAAGAGCTGCGCGAACGGCGCGAGCGGGCTCAGGCCGCGGGGAGACCTCCCGGTTACGACGGCCGGTGCCGCCACCTGACCGCAGAAGAGAGCGCCGGATTCGAGGCCGAAGGTCGAGAGTTCGCGGTGCGGTTCAAGGTGCCCGAGAGACGCACGATCGTCTTCGCGGACCTCGTGCGCGGCGACATCGCGACCGACACGGCCCAGATTCCGGACTTCGTGATCCAGCGCTCGGACGGGAGCCCGACATACATGCTTGCGGCGAGCGTCGACGACGTCTTGATGAACATCACTCACGTCATACGGGGCGAGGACCTCATGGCGGCGACCCCGCGCCAGCTCCTGATCCGCGAGGCGATGGGAGTGGTCGACGTTCCCGTCTTCGCGCATCTTCCTCTGCTAGTAGACGAGAAGGGCAGACCCTTGTCGAAGCGGTGGGGGGACGTCGCGGTGAGCGCGTACCGCGAGCAGGGCATCTTGCCCGAGGCGATGCTCAACTATCTCGCGCTGCTCGGTTGGAGTTACGACGAGAAGACGACCATCTTCTCGCTCGACGACCTGGTCGAGAAGTTCTCGCTCGAACGGGTCGGGAAGAACCCCGCCGCGTTCGACGTCGACAAACTCGAATGGCTCAACGGGCACTACATCCGCCAGATGCCGTCCGAACGGCTGGCCGACGAGCTCGTGCCGTTCTGCGTCGCCGCCGGTCTCGACGCCGCCGGCGACGATGGGCGAAAGCTTCTCGCCGCGGTCGCCCCCCTATTGGTCGAGCGGCTCAGACGACTCACAGAGGCACCTCCGATGGTCCGGTTCTTGTTCGGCGAGGTCGCGGCCGACGACAAGGCGAGAAAGGCAATCGACGGCCATGAGGGCTATCTCTCCGAAGCCGCTGCCGCCCTCGAAGGACTCGAGAAGTGGACCACGCCGGCGATCGAAGAAGCCCTCCGCGCTCTGGCGGAGCGGCGTGAGCTCAAGCCGAAGCAGGCATTTCAACCGATCCGCGCCGCGGTCACGGGAACGCTGGTGTCTCCGCCGTTGTTCGAATCACTGGAGATCCTCGGGCGCGAACAGACGCTCGCGCGGCTGCGTCGTGCGGCCGGGCCCTCGCGATAACCTGACGCAGCGAGCAACGTTCGACTTTCAGGGCCCTTGGGCCCGCGGGTCGGTCGAACTTCACTCGCCCTTGGGGTGTGGGGTAATTGGCAGCCCGGCGGATTCTGGTTCCGTTAGTCCTGGTTCGAGTCCAGGCACCCCAGCCAACCGGCGCCAAGACACACCTGCGATAGACTCGGCGGGCCCCTTTCCGAGGGGCCACTTTATGGTGAGGCCCGGTGGTCTAGTCTGGCCGAGGACGCCGCCCTCTCAAGGCGGAGATCACGGGTTCGAATCCCGTCCGGGCTACTGAGTCTCAAAAGGAGCATGTGATGAACCCGACAGATGTCGTCGAGCGCCCGTATCTCAGAGACGACCTTCCCAGCTTTCGCCCAGGCGACTCGGTTCGCGTTCACGTGCGGGTCGTCGAGGGAGAGCGCGAGCGAGTCCAGGTGTTCGAGGGCGTCGTCATCCGCCGACGTGGGAGCCAGCTCTCCGAGACGTTCACCGTTCGCAAGATCTCCTTCGGGGTAGGGGTCGAGCGCACTTTCCCGGTGCATTCGCCGATGATCGCCAAGATCGAGGTCGTCACGAAGGGCGACGTGAGGCGCGCCAAGCTCTACTACCTGAGGCACAGGGTCGGCAAGAAGGCGACCAAGATCAGAGAACGCCGCGAGGCGTAGTCGCACTCTTGGCAGCGGATCCCGAACCACGGGCAGACCAGATCGAGCGCCCGCGCCCTAAGCCTCCGCCCCCCCCCGAGACGGCTCCGGAGCAGGACCGCCCCGAGCCGGAGGAGCGCAGGCGTCATTCGTTCTGGCGCGAGCTGCCGGTTCTCGTCGTCGTCGCGTTCGTCATTGCCCTCCTCATCAAGACCTTTCTGCTTCAGGCTTTTTTCATTCCCTCCGCTTCGATGGATCCGACCTTGGTGGTAGGAGACCGCGTCCTCGTCGAGAAGCTCACCTATCGTTTCGGTGGCCCCGGTCACGGGGACGTGGTTGTGTTCGAGCGTGACCTGGCAGAGCTCGCTCAGCCGAATCCGCCGGAGGAGGACCAGTCGCTCTGGGAGGACATCCGGAACGCCTTCCGGGAGCTGTTCGGTTTCCCCACGGGAGGCGAGCAGGACTTCATCAAGCGGGTGATCGCGGTCGGCGGCGACGAGATCGAGGGAAGGGACGGCCGGGTCTTCGTCAACGGAGCAGCGATACAGGAGCCCTACCTGCCCGATGGAACGCGTACCTCGGATTTCGGCCCGGTGACGGTTGAGGATGGCATGATCTTCGTGATGGGAGACAACCGGAGCAACTCCGACGACTCTCGTAACTTCGGGCCGGTCCCGGTCGACACGGTAGTGGGTCACGCCTTCCTGCTGATCTGGCCCCCGGCCGACTTCGATACCTTGTAGCAAGCCCTAACCTTTCTTTTGTCATGCCCCGCGTCTATGAGGTCGCCCGCGAGCTCGGCGTGTCGTCGAAGGAGGTGCTCGCGCATCTCGAGCAGATCGGCGTCCCCGTCGGCAGTCATTCCTCGTCCATCGACGACGCCACCGCGGCGCGGGTGCGAACCGACCTGTCCGACGGTGCTGGAGTGCTCGAGGAGGCCGAGGTCGCGGCCGAGCCCGAACCCGAGACCGGGGCCCCCGCCGGAGTCGAAGAGGATCGGGAGCCGAGGCGGGGCGAGAAGCGAGAGCGTAAGCGCCGGTCCCTGGTCAGCCATCTCCTGGAGCTGCCGTTTCTGATCCTCATCGCGTTCGTCATCGCGGTGGTGGTGAAGACATTCTTCGTTCAGGCGTTCTATATCCCGTCGGTTTCGATGCTCCCGACGCTTCGCGTGGGGGACCGCGTGGTCGTCGAGAAAGTCGGCTATTTCCTCGGGGAGCCCCGTCGGGGTGATGTCGTCGTCTTCGAACGCGACGTCTTCGGCGAGCCCGTCGACTTACCGTGGCCCGACGACGTCCGCAACTTCGTCCGGGAGTTGCTCGGATTGCCGACCGGACGCGCCGAGGACTACATCAAGCGCATCGTGGCGGTTGGTGGCGACACCATCCGCTACGTCGGCACGCCGCGTCGGCTCATCGTCAACGGCGAGGTCGTCGCCCAGCCCTACATCAACCATGGGCGGGACCGCTTCAGCTCGACCATCACCGACCGGGACTGCGAGCGCCTGAAGATGCAAGTGGTCGAGGACGCCTGCCGGGTCCCCGCGGGGAGGGTCTTCGTCATGGGCGACAACCGGGCGAACTCGGAGGACTCACGCGCCATCGGGCCGGTCGACGAGGGCAAGATCGTGGGACGGGCGTTCGCCGTCCTCTGGCCCCCCTCGCGCGCCTCGGGTCTCTGAGCCCCGAATCCTGCCAGCTCCTGGCAGGGAGAGAGGTCCGGCGGGGGAGGCTCTCTTTGCTACGGCGGTCCCTTGACCTCAAAGCTGCTGTG
This sequence comes from Actinomycetota bacterium, assembly GCA_050694275.1. Classification (GTDB taxonomy): domain Bacteria; phylum Actinomycetota; class CADDZG01; order CADDZG01; family WHSQ01; genus JBOGXF01. The sequence continues at coordinate 19,300 of JBOGXF010000104.1, forward strand.
GCCGGCTGCCGTCTTTGGATATCGTCGGTGCGATGACTGGGGATGCGTGCGGTCTGGTGGAGAGGCGGCTGCTCGAGGCCGGTTTCACCCGGGTGGCCGGCACCGACGAGGTCGGCAGGGGGGCGCTCGCCGGCCCCCTGGTGGCGGCCGCGGTGATCCTGCCCTCCGGCGTCGAAATCCCGGGACTACGGGACTCCAAGCTGTGCACGCGACTCCAGCGCCAGCGCATCGCCGACCGCATCCGCGAGGTCGCCCTCGCCGTGTCCGTCGTGCGGGTTCGGCCCGACCGTATCGACCGGCTCGGCCTCCAGCGGTGCAACCTCGACGCGTTGCGCCGGGCGCTCAGAGGCTTGGAGGTTGAGCCCGACTATGCCCTCGTGGACGGTTTTCGCATGCGGCGGTTGCCCTGGCCGGGCCTGGCGGTGAAGAAGGCCGACGTCGTGTCGAAAAGCGTGGCCGCTGCCTCTATTGTCGCCAAGGTGTACCGGGACCGGGCGATGCGGCGGTACGCGCGCCGCTATCCCGGCTACGGTTTCGCCAGCAATGTCGGCTACGGAACGCGGGAGCACTGGGCCGCCCTCCGGCGCCTCGGCCCGTGCGAGATCCATCGTCGCTCCTTCTTCGGCGTCACCGGATTTTCAGATGGAGATGGTGTCCCGAACGAGGCGGAAGCGCGAGACTTGGGAGGCCAGACTGCGGACCTCTAAGGAGTGGCCATGAGCGTTGAGGACCTCGAGAAGTACGAGGCCGAGATGGAGCTCCAGCTCTACAAGGAATATCGGGACGTCCTCCCGATGTTCAAGTTCGTCGTCGAGACGGAACGCCGCTTCTACCTCGCCAACGAGGTCAAGGTCGAAACCAAGCACGTCGGGGGCAAGGTGTGGTTCGAGGTCGAGCTGGCCGACGCCTGGGTCTGGGACATGCACCGTCCGGCCCGGTTCGTCTCGCAGGTGAAAGTCGTCACCTTCAGGGATCTCAACGTCGAGGAGCTCGCCCAGCTCGCCGAGCGGGATCTCCTGCCGGAGCCCCCCGGCGTCGAAAGTTAGTTTCGTCGTACCCCTTTTCTAGGCTCTGCCCATGAACGCGCGCGCCGAGCTCGGGCGCGCCGGCGAGGATCTTGCCGTCGACCTCTACCGGCGGAAGGGCTTCACGGTGCTCGAGCGCAACTACCGGTGTTCTCTGGGCGAGATCGATCTCGTCGTACGGAGGGGTGGTCTGCTCGTTTTCTGCGAGGTCAAGGCGCGCCGCACGGACTTCTTCGGGTCGCCCGCCGAGGCCGTGGGCTGGTCCAAGCAGACGCGGCTGCGGCGCCTCGCCGCGCGCTGGATGAGTGAGCGCAGGCCGGGCCGGGTCGAGGTACGGTTCGACGTCGTGGCGGTTGTGTTCGGCGAGTCGGGCACGGACGTGCAGCACTTCTCGGGGGCTTTTTAGTAGAGGAGGAGAAAGTGGCCGAGTACGAGAGCTTGATCTGGGAGCGGGACGGCCATGTGGTCACCATCACGCTCAACCGTCCGGAGAAGAAGAACGCGATGTCGTGGGTCATGTTCGAGGAGATCGGGGCCGCGTTCGAGCGGGCGGGCAAGGATGCAGACGTGCGATGCGTCGTGGTCACGGGTGCGGGCGACGCGTTCTGCTCTGGAGCGGACCTCACCGATCCCGCCAATGCCGTCACCTCTTCCCTCGGGCTCCACGATCGCATGGCGACGATCCACGGGATCGTTCGGTCGGTGGCAACCTGCCCGAAGCCCACGATAGCCCGCGTCACCGGGATCGCGGCGGGTGCCGGATGCAACCTGGCACTGGCGTGTGACCTCATCGTCGCGTCGCGCGACGCGAGCTTCGCCGAGCTTTTCGTCAGGCGCGGCCTCGTGGTCGACTTCGGCGGCTCCTGGGCGCTGAGCCGGCTGCTGCCACTCCATCGGGCGAAGGAGCTGGCCCTCTTGGGCGAGACGGTGTCGGCCGACGAGGCCGACCGGCTGGGCCTGATCAACCGGCTGTGCGAGCCGGGCGACGTGGACACGGTCACAAAGGAGCTCGCGCAACAGCTCGTGGCGTTGCCGCCTCGCACCGTCTCGCTCATCAAGGAGAACCTCAACCGCGCTCCAGAGCGCTCGCTCGAGGAGAACCTCGATGCCGAGTCGGTGACCCAGGCCCTCTGCTTCTCCTCCGAGGACACGCGCGAAGCGGTCACGGCCTGGATCGAGAAGCGGGAGCCACACTTTACGGGCAGGTAATTGCATACTTTGTTAATCGGTTGGGGTTCGCGACGCAACCTTCGCGGGTAATCGGTCGTCTTATCGGCAAGGTCGCGAAGCGGCGAGGAGGAACGCTCGGAGTGCAGGTGGCGGGCAGCAGCAAGCGGGAGCGGAAACACGATCCCCTCGTAGGCTGGGGTGTGGCCGTGCTCGTGGCATCCGCCGCCCTGATCGGCCTCGTCATCCTGGTGCTGGTGGTCGCGTTCGCGCTCCAGCCCCCGGTGTGGGCCCAGATTCTGGTAGGCGTGCTCATCGTCGTCGGCTCGGTCTCGTTCGCGTGGCTCCTCCAAGCGGCCATGCGGTCTTCCCGCAACGACGATCCGCCCCGCCGCTGAGCCCCGCCCACGTTTTCTTGTCGCACCCCCTCTCTAGAGTGATCTGAGCCGCGACTCCCGGGGACCGGAAAGGACGGTTCCCGTTGCTTGCAAAAACTGAATCGGTGGCTCTTGTCGGGACCGAGGCCCGTCTGGTCGTGGTCGAGGTCAACGTCAAGAGTGGTATCCCGCGCTTCTCGATCGTCGGTCTTCCGACGCGGTCGGTGCGCGAGGCGGAACAACGCACGAACTCGGCGCTCGAAGCGATCGGCGAACAGCTCGCGAGGGTGCAGACGGTCGCCAACCTGGCGCCGGGCGCCCTCCGGAAGGAGGGCACCCATTTCGATCTGTCGCTTGCCCTCGGGATCCTGGGGGCACACGAACGGATCGATCGTGCCCGGCTCGATGGGTGGATCGTGATGGGGGAACTCGCGCTCGACGGCGCGGTTCGGCCGGTACCCGGCGTGCTCGCCGCAGCGATCACCTGTCGCTCGTTGGGAAAGCGCGGTCTTATTTGTCCCTCGGCCAACGCTCCGGAGGCCGCGCTCGTCGACGGAATCGAGATCGTCCCGGTCGCGGGCCTGCGACAGTGCATCGCGTTTTTCAAAGACTTGTGGTCGCCTGGCCCGGTCGAGCCCGGTGAGATCGAGGTCGTTCCCCAGGAGGACGTCCGGGATGTGAGGGGCCACGATCCGGCAAAACGGGCCTTAGAAATTGCCGCCGCCGGAGGACACAACCTGATGCTGTCGGGGCCTCCCGGCTCCGGAAAGACAATGCTTGCCCGACGCCTCCCTGGGATCCTCCCTCCGATGTCGATGGAGGAGTCCCTTGAGGTCACCCGTGTGTATTCGGTGGCGGGGCTGCTGCTGGATCGTTCCGGACTCATCCGAACACGTCCGTTTCGGACGCCGCACCACCACGCGTCGATTGCCGGACTAGTCGGGGGAGGCAGCGGCTTGCCCCGGCCGGGAGAGGTGAGTCTCGCTCACCACGGGGTTTTGTTCCTTGACGAGCTCCCGCTCTACCACCGCGCGGTCCTCGAAACTCTCCGTGGTCCGCTCGAGGACGGTGTGATCCGCATCGCGCGCAGTGCCGGTGCGATCGCCTATCCGTGCCGCTTCTCGCTCATCGCCGCCATGAATCCATGCCCCTGCGGGTACGTCGAGGAGCCGAGGAGAAGATGCCGATGCAATCCCCACCAGATTGACCTCTACCGCTCCCGGCTCTCGGGTCCGCTCTTCGATCGATTCGATATGCAAATGACAATGGCGCGACTTGGCAAGCGGGATTTGCTGAGCGGTCCGACAGGCGAACCTTCGTGTGTCGTACGCGAGCGCGTGGAGGCAGCCCGGGCTATGCAGGAGGAGCGGTTCGGGTCCCGGCTCAAGACAAACGCGTCGGTGACCCACAAGGAACTCGACACCCTTGTGCAGCTGACCCGCTCGGCAAGAGAGATGCTCACCGAAGCGGTCGACACCCTGATGCTGACCGGTCGCGGCGTGGCACGCGTCATGCGGGTTGCACGCACCATCGCCGATCTCGCGGGGGACGGCGAGGTATCCGAAAGCCAGGTGGGGGAAGCGCTTCTCTTGAGAGTTCCCGACGCGGGGTTGGTGGCGGCATGAGCGATCAGAATCGAACGCGTGTGGTCCGCCCCAGCGACGAGGAGTGGCCGGCATATCTCGGCGAGCTCGGCGCTCACCCAAGCCCGGAGGAACTCTTCGTCCGTGGCGGACCGATCCGGTGGGGAGAGCGGGCGGTAGCAATCGTAGGGACCCGGCGGCCATCGGCTTCTGGGGTCCAAGCCGCGCGGATGATTGCAGGCGGCCTTGCCGAGGCGGGGTTCGCGATCGTTTCCGGGCTCGCCGTCGGCATCGATTCGGTCGCCCATATGGCCGCGCTCGATGCGGGTGGATACTCACTGGCGGTTCTCGGATGCGGTCTCGACTTCCCGTATCCCAAGGCAAACCTTGGGTTGAAGGAACGGATTCTCGAGGCGGGCACCATGGTCAGCGAGTATCCCGACGAGACGAGCCCCCAGCCCGGGTACTTTCCGGCTCGGAACCGCATAATCGCCGGACTGTGTGCCGGGACGGTGGTCGTCGAGGGCGGATACAAGAGCGGCGCTCTCATCACGGCCCGGATCGCGCTCGACGCGAACCGATCGGTGTTCGCGCTCCCGGGGAGCATCAGGAATCCGATGGCGGCAGCGCCGAACGAGCTAATCCGGACATCTCAGGCGAGCCTCGTCACTCACTTCAAGCACATCACCGACGACCTTGCCCCGGGCCTTGTATGGGCGACGACGGCGGACGACAAGCCGCTCGCCAAGCCCATCGCCCTGGACGAGAGGGAGCACGCCGTTCTCGCGCTGCTGGAGGACACCCCCCTGTCGGTCGAGTTCATCTGCAAGGAGACGGACCTCAATCCGGGTGAGGTCGCCCTTGCCCTATCGCGATTAGAGGTCCGGAGCCTCGCAATCCGGCGCTATGGCGGCTATGAGCTGTCCGACGCCGGCGCGCGGGCGAAGGCGGGACGCTGAGGTGCCATGTGTTTCGGAACCTGCGCTCGGTGTGGTCCCACTGGTCTGCGTGGTCGCCGACCACTCCGACCACTCCGACCACTCCGACCATGAGGGTTTCGACAAAAGGATCCAGGGCGCCTCATGCACCTCATTAGTCACTTTCATTGACAGGAGATATAGATGGTCACATTCTTTACACGGCAGACCACATCTCAGGGAGGCCCACCGAGGTGGCATCCGATCGCACGCTGCCGCAGGTGGTCGATGCGTTCTTGCGCTCGGCCCGGGCCGAGCGCGATCTCTCGCCGCACACCCTGTCCGCCTACCGCGGCGATCTCGATCAATTCGTCGAATGGTGCGGGCGGGCGCGCGCGACCGAGCTCGCCGACTTGGATCGACGGCTTCTGCGTCGTTACGTCGCCTACCTGAGCGAGCGGCGTTACGCGCGCCGCACTATCGCCCGCAAGACGAGCGCGGTGCGATCGCTGCTCAAGTGGGCGGTAGCCCGGGAGCTCATCGGGTCGAACGCCGCCGAGGATCTCTCGACGCCGAAGCTTGACCGTCCCCTTCCCAAGGTGATGAAAGCCGCCGACGTCGCCCGCCTGTGTGAGCTCCCGCCCGACGACGACGCCGTCGGGCTGAGGGATCGCGCCGTCCTCGAGCTTCTGTACGGCTCGGGGCTGCGAGTATCAGAGCTGTGTGGGCTCGACCTCGACGACGTCGACATCGATGGGGCGACGGTGCGGGTGCTGGGAAAGGGTCGCAAGGAACGCGTGCTTCCGATGACCACGCCGGCGTGCGGCGCCCTGAGGGCATACGTGGAGCACGCCCGGCCCGCTCTGTCCACGGGAAAGGGGTCGGCGGCGCTCTTGCTGAATCAACGGGGGACGCGGCTCGGCCCCCGGAGCGTGCGGCACCTCTTCACGCGCTATCTCGCGCTCGAAGGAGCGCCACATGCGGCCCCCCACGCCCTGAGGCACTCATTCGCCACTCATTTGCTGGACAATGGTGCGGACCTACGCTCTGTACAGGAGCTTCTGGGGCATGAGAGTCTTTCGACAACACAGCTTTACACGCACGTATCGACCGAGCGCCTGAAAGCGGTCTATGAGAAGAGCCATCCCAGAGCCTGAATCGTTACCAAAGGAGCCCGAGTCCGGCAGCGTCGAGGAGGCGTGGGCGGAGTTCAAGCAGTCTGCCTCGCCCGAGTCACGGGACCGGCTGATCCTCCACTACTCGCCGCTCGTAAAATACGTCGCCGGCCGGGTCGCCGTCGGCTTGCCGGCGAACATCGACCAGTCCGATCTCATCTCCTACGGGGTGTTCGGCCTGATCGACGCGATCCAGAAGTTCGACCAGGCACGCGGTATCAAGTTCGAGACTTACGCGATCAGCCGAATCAGGGGTGCCATCATCGACGAGTTGCGCGCGATCGACTGGGTGCCGCGATCGGTCCGGCACAAGGCCCGCGAGATAGAGAAGGCCTATACGAGCCTCGAGAACAAGCTGAAGCGCCCGCCCGACGATTCCGAGATCGCCGAGGAGATGGGTATCTCCCTGGGCGAGCTGAATCAGACCTACTCGCAACTGTCGAACGTCTCCCTTGTGGCCCTCGACGAGCTCATGTCGGTCGAAGGAGACCGGGGCGACAAGCTGTCTCTGGTCGAGACGCTCGAGGACACCAAGATGACCGGCCCGGTCGAAGCGGTCGAGACCGAGGAGATGAAAGAGATTCTCGCGGGGGCCATCAACCGCCTTCCCGAGCGGGAGAAGATCGTGGTCACCCTCTACTACTACGAGGGTCTGACGCTCGCCCAGATCGGCGAGGTGTTGGGGGTAACCGAATCGCGTATCTGTCAGATGCACACCAAGGCCGTCCTCGCCTTGCGTGGCCGTATCGTGGAGGCGACTCAGACCGACTAGGGGCGTATCGCCCGTGGTAGCCTTTGCCCGCTTCACAATCACACACGCCCGTCGCACGCCGTGCGCGCTTCGGTCCCTCTCGCGAGGGCGATGACGGGCGGAGGAACCGGGAACGTTTCCGGGAATAACCGAAGGAGGTTCAAACGATGCCCGTCGTGACGATGCGGCAGCTGCTTGAGGCCGGGGTGCACTTCGGTCATCAGACTCGCCGCTGGAACCCGAAGATGAAGCGCTTCATCTTCGCGGAACGAAACGGCATCTACATTCTCGACCTGCAGCAGACGATGTCGGGTATCGAGAAGGCCTATACCTTCGTGCGGGATCGGGTCTCAAGGGGGGGCACGGTTCTGTTCGTGGGGACCAAACGCCAGGTTCAGGACATCATCCAGGAGCACGCGCTCCGCAGCGGGTCTCCGTACGTCAACTTCCGCTGGCTCGGTGGGATGCTCACGAACTTCCGCACGATCCACGAGCGGATAAAGCGGATGAATGAGCTCGCGGACATGGTCAATACCAGCGCGCTCGAGGGGCTACCCAAGAAGGAGGCGCTCGGGCTCACCCGTGAGTACGAAAAGCTCTCCCGAAGCCTCAGCGGTCTCAAGGATCTGGATAATCAGCCCGACGCCGTGTTCATCCTCGATACCAAGAAGGAGGAGATCGCGGTCCGAGAGGCCAAGAAGCTTGGGATTCCGATCGTCGCCGTCCTCGACACCAACTGCGATCCCGATGACGTCGACTACGCGATCCCCGGCAACGACGACGCGATTCGCTCGGGGGCTTTGCTCACGAGGGTCATCGCGGACGCAGTCATCGAGGGGAAGTCGCTGCGCGCCGAAGAGCCCGAAGCCGAGGCGGCGGCCGAGCCGGCCGAGCCGGAGGAGGTCCTCCCGGGCGCCGCGGCCCAGCCGAAGGCGGAATGGGAGCTGCTGCTCGAGGCCGAGGAAGAGGCGGTGCGTCAAAGGCCCGATGAAGAACCTCCCGCGACCGACGAGACCAAGAAGACCGACGAGACCAAGAAGACCGACGAGATAAAGACGACCGAGGAGTAGAGGGCATGGCTGAGATCAACGCGCAAGACGTGAAGGCGCTGAGAGATGCCACCGGCGCGGGAATGATGGACTGCAAGAAGGCTTTGGTCGAGGCATCCGGCGACCTCGAGAAGGCAAAGCGCATCCTGCGCGAGAAGGGACTGGCCGACGCCGCGAAGCGCACCGGCCGCGCCGCGAGCGAGGGCATCGTCTACGCGTACAGACACCGGCCCGATCCCAACTATCCACCCAAGCTGGCCGTGCTGCTCGAGCTCAACTGCGAGACCGATTTCGTCGCCAAGACCGAATCCTTCGAGCGGTTGGCAAAGGACATCGCCATGCACATCTCGTTCTCGGACCCGTCCTGGACGACGAGGGACGAGGTCCCTCAGCCGGTCATCGACGAAGAGTCGGCGATCTACGCGAAGCAGGCGCAAGACTCCGGCAAGCCTGAGAATGTGATCGAGAAGATCGTCTCAGGCAAGCTCGAGTCCTTCTACAAAGAGCGTGTGCTCATGGATCAGGAGTGGATCCAGGACAAGGACAAGACCATCGCCCAACTGATCGACGAGGCGAAGTCGTCCATGGGCGAGAACATCTCGGTCGGACGCTTCTGCCGCATCAGGGTCGGCGAGCAGAGGGGGGCTTGACCACGGTGAGCGACGCCGTCGCGGCCCCGCCGAAGTACCGCAGGGCTCTGCTCAAGCTGTCGGGGGAGGCGTTCGCGGATCCTCAGCAGGGCTTCGGGATCGATCCGCGCGTGGTCGCGTCGCTTGCTCGCCAGATCGCGGAGGCCCAGAGCATCGGATGTGAGCTCGGCATCGTCGTCGGGGGCGGAAACATCATCCGTGGCCTGTCTGCATCCGCGCAGGGCACCGACCGTACAACCGCCGACTACATGGGCATGCTGGCGACGGTCATCAACTCCCTGGCGCTCCAGGACGCGCTCGAGAACGAGGGGGTCCAGACGAGGGTGCAGACCGCCATCTGGATGCAGGAAGTGGCGGAACCGTACATTCGCCGGCGCGCCATCCGCCACCTTGAGAAGGGACGGGCGGTCATCTTCGCGGCCGGAACCGGCAACCCGTACTTCTCAACCGATACCACGGCAGCTCTGCGAGCACTCGAGATCGGCGCCGACGCGATCCTCAAGGGAACTCGGGTCGATGGGGTTTACGACTCGGATCCCCTGGTCAACTCCGACGCCAAGATGTTCGGCTCGCTCGACTACATCGAGGTCCTGAATCGGGGCCTGAAAGTAATGGATTCAACTGCCATCTCTCTCTGCATGGACAATCGGTTGCCGATAATTGTGTTCAACCTGAAAGCGGGCAACATCGTCCGTATCCTCTCCGGCGAGGAGGTCGGTACGCTCGTTCACTCCGAGGTCTGATTGACCACTAGGGGGATTGATGGCTGAAGACAAGGATGCGGTCCTCCGCGATGCGGAGGACAAGATGAAGAAGGCCGCATCGGTTAACCGCGAGGAACTCAGCACCATCCGCTCGGGGCGCGCCACTCCGGCCATTCTCAATCGCGTCACCGTCGACTACTACGGGACCAAGACTCCCCTCAATCAGATCGCAAATCTCTCGGTACCCGAGCCGCGCCTCCTCGTGATCTCGCCTTACGATCCCAACTCCCTGTCCGCCATCGAGAAAGCGATCCTCGCCTCGGACATCGGCATCACGCCCAACAATGACGGTCAGGTCATCAGGCTTGCGTTTCCAGAGTTGACCGAGGACCGCCGCAAGGACCTCGTGAAGCTCGCGCACACCCGTGCCGAGGAAGGACGGATCGCCGTACGCAACGTCCGGCGGCATGCGAAACAAGAGCTCGAGGGCATGAAGAAGGACGGAGCTCTCTCGGAGGACGAGGAGCACGCCGCCGAGAACGATCTTCAAAAGCTCACCGACAGGTTCGTTGGTGAGGTCGACGAGAACCTGAAGCACAAAGAAGCCGAGCTCACGGAAGTCTAGAGGTGGCCGGGACGGCTCCCGAGGGGAGCGAGGGGGCCGCGTTCGACAGGACCCCGGAAGCAGCGTGGAGTCGGGGCAGGTCCCTGTTTCAGGCCGTCGGCACCGCCCTCGTGCTCTTAGGCCTGCTCGCCCTGAGCTACGCGCTCGGTACGAATGCGTTCTTCATTCTGATCTGCGTCGTCGTGCTCGTTGCTCTCTTCGAGGCGTTCGACGGGTTGCGTCAGGCCGGCCACCTCCCCGTAACACCGATCGGGCTCGCCGCCGGAGCCGGGATGCTCGTGGCCGTGTTCTTGAAGCGCCCGGCGTGGCTGCTCGTGGTGCTGGCGGCCACGGTGTACGGCGCGTTCACGGCCGCTCTCCGTCCCGGGCGCGGACGATCGGCCTCGAGCGACGCGGCGTGGACGCTGCTTGCGGTCGCATGGATTGCAGGAGGCGGCGCGGCCGCGACCGCCATCCTCGTGCTCGACGCGGGCCGGTCCCTTCTCGTCGCGTTCGTTCTCGTCGCCGCCCTCGACGACATCGGTGCGTACTTCGTCGGCACGCGCTTCGGACGCCACAAGGTTGCTCCTTCGATCTCGCCCGGAAAGTCGTGGGAGGGCCTCTTCGGAGGTACCGTTCTCGCGTTGCTGGGAGGTCTCGTCGTCGGCGCGCTGTTCGACGATCTCGGCGCGGTGGAAGGACTGGGGCTTGCGAGCGTGTGCGCGCTGCTGGTTCCGGTGGGGGATCTCGTCGAGTCCCTCTTCAAGCGAGAGATCGGCGTCAAGGATTCGGGCCGCCTGCTGCCCGGCCACGGTGGCTTTCTCGACCGGCTCGACGCGATCATTTTCTGCGCGCCGGCCGCCTACCTATACCTTCGGCTCTTCACCACGTAGGGCCTATGGATCCCGCCGTGTGAAAATCGCGCGCATGCATCCATCCGAACGTCGTCAAGTCGTGATCCTCGGCTCGACCGGTTCGATCGGGCGTCAAGCGATCGAGGTCGTGACCGCGCACCCCGATCGCTTTCAGCTCGTGGGTCTGGGCGCCGGCAGGGACCGAGAATCCCTCGAGCGGCAGGCCGACGAGCTCGGAGTCGCCCATACGGGACTGGGCGAAAAGGCTGCGGTCGAGCTCGCGACCACGATCGACGCGAACGTCGTCCTGAACGGCATCGTCGGTGCTGCCGGGCTGCGCGTGTCGGTCGCGGCCCTCGAGGCCGGCAAGGTCCTCGCGCTCGCAAACAAGGAGAGCCTGGTGGCCGGCGGGGAAGCCTGCCTTGCCGCCGCAGCTCGAGGGGGAGGACGCCTTGCACCGGTCGATTCCGAGCACGCCGCGATCACACAGTGTCTGCAGGGTCACGACCGGGACACTGTGAAGCGCGTGGTGCTCACGGCGTCGGGAGGGCCTTTTCGTGCGCGCGCCGACCTGGGGGAGGTCACTCCCGAACAGGCGCTCGCGCATCCGACCTGGTCGATGGGACCGAAGATCACGGTCGATTCGGCGACGCTAATGAACAAGGGCCTCGAGGTCATCGAGGCACACCACCTGTTCGGCTTCGCGTACGAGCAGATCGAGGTTCTGGTGCATCCGCAGAGCGTCGTCCACGGGATCGTCGAGTTTGCCGACGGGTCGGTGCTCATGCAGGCTGCGCCGACCGACATGCGGATCCCGATACAGGCCGCACTGTCCTGTCCGGAGATGCTTCCGGCCGGCTACGGAACCCTCGATCTCGCCGCAACCGGGTCGCTCGACTTCGAGCCGGTCGACCGTAAGAGGTTCCCGGCCGTCGATCTCGCGTTCGAGGCAGGGCGTAAAGGGCGCTCGTACCCCGCGGCCCTGAACGCCGCGAACGAGGTCGCGGTGAGCGCGTTTCTCGGTGGGTCGATCTCCTTTACCGACATCCCCCGAATCATCGAAGAGGTCCTGGACGATCACGACCCGATGGACGCGACCGAGCTCGACGCGGTGCTCGAGGTAGATGCGTGGGCACGCAGCCGGGCGGAGGCCACAATGGTCGCCTTGGGAGGGGTGTCGTGAGCGTGGGGGTGACTATCTTCATCGTGGCGCTGCTGGTCGTCATCATGATTCATGAGGCGGGCCACTTCGCGATGGCGAAGTTGTTCAATTTCAAGGCGACGAAGTTCTTCCTTGGATTCGGGCCGACGATCTGGTCGGTCCAGAAGGGCGAAACCGAGTACGGGGTCAAGGCCATTCCGGCCGGCGGATTCGTGAAGATCATCGGCATGAATCCCTACGAGGAGGTCGCTCCGGAGGATCGGTCGCGGTCCTACCCCAACAAGCCGAGATGGCAGCGCGCGCTGTTGCTGGTGGCCGGATCGGCAACTCACTGGCTGGTCGCGTTCGTTTTTCTGGCGGCAAGCGTGATCGCGGTCGGCTTGCCCGAAGCGACGAATCGCCTCGCCACGGTCGAGGATCGCATCGAGGGCCGGCCGACGCCGGCATCCGAGGCGGGATTCCGTGAGGGCGATGAGGTCGTGGGGGTGGGCGGGGTGCGAACCGAGTCGTGGGAGCGCATCCGCGAATTCATCCGGGCCCACCCCGGGGAAGAGGTCACCTTCGTCGTCGCGCGCGACGGCGAGACCACGACGATTCCGGTCCGGCTCGGCAAGCTCGTCGAAGGCGAGGACGGGATCGCGGTCGAGTACGCGGGCCCGGACGAGGCCGTCGAGGTCTCAGAGGGCGAAGCAGTGGTCGGCTTCCTGGGAGTCAGCACGTCTCAGCGAATGGATTCGGTCGGAGTCGGCGGCGCGGTGTCCTTTGCGACGACGACGACGTGGGAGTTCACCGCCGGGTCGGTGAGGGGCATCGGGAGCATCTTTACGACGCTGTTCGACGGAAGCCTGTTCGAGGCCCTATCGGGCGAAGGCGCACGGGAACCCACGGAGGGACCGGTGGGACTGATCGGCGCGGGTCGCATCGCCGGGCAGGCGCTCGAAGAGGGCTTGCTCAATCTCGCTCAGTGGATTGCAGGCCTCACGATCTTCATCGGCCTCATGAACTTGCTGCCGTTGCCACCGCTCGACGGGGGACATCTCGCCGTGGTCGCTTACGAGGCGGCGACCGGGAGGACCGTCGACGTGCGAAAGCTCATTCCCATCGCTGCGGCGGTCATCTCGTTTTTCGTGATCCTCTTCCTTGCGGTGCTCTACCTCGATCTGGTGCGTCCCATCGAGGTGCCTTTCTAGAATCTCTCTCGCCGAGTTGAAAACCAATCTTGCCGTCCTCCTTCGCTTGGTCAGTCGGAGCCGCAAGATTGGTTTTTCGTGTAACGCCCCCTGGGGGCGCGTGGCGACCACTCGGCGAGCTTTAGGCTGGAACCGTGGACTACGAGCGCAGAAAGACCCGCCAGATACACGTCGGCCGCGTAGCCATCGGAGGAGATGCCCCCATCTCGATCCAGTCGATGACGACGACCAAGACCGATGACGTCGAGGCGACGCTCATCCAGGTGCACGAGCTCGCCACTCAGGGCGCCGACATCGTCCGGGTGGCGGTTCCTCACGAAGGCGACGCCACAGCACTCCCGATGATCGTGCAGGAAGGCGGCGTGCCGATAATCGCCGACATCCATTTCTCGGTCCGGCTGGCGATGATGTCGCTTGAAGCGGGCGTGCACGGGTTGCGCATCAATCCCGGCAACATGCGGAACCCGAAGCACGTCAAGGAGGTCGCCGAGGCCGCCAAGGAGCTCGGCACCCCAATCCGGATCGGAGTGAACGCGGGCTCGCTCGACAAGAAGCTGGTCGCCAAGTACGGACGCCCGACGGCCGAGGCGCTCGTCGAGAGCGCGCTCAAAGAGATCGGGCTGCTCGAAGAGCACGGTCTCACCGACATCAAGGTCTCCGTGAAGCACCAGAACGTACCCGAGATGATTCGCGCCTACCGGCTTCTCGCCGGCAAGACCGACGTCCCGTTCCATCTCGGGGTGACCGAAGCGGGGACCCCCAAGC
>JBOGXF010000105.1:0-11375 GCA_050694275.1 Actinomycetota bacterium
AACTGGTCGCGTCGGTGAAAGGGTTCTCACACCTCCTCCCGACCATTGAGGCGATCGACTTGCGATGGGACGACGCCATTCGCGGGGGCGAGGGCATCCCAGTGGTCGCCCGCATCATCGCCGCGTCCCGAGTGTTTGTAGAGCTCGCCTGCGGCGGAGCGTACGCGCTCGACCCGGGTGCGACGCTGGACACTCTCCGTGCGTGGGCCGGGACGCGCCTCTGCCCCCGGGCCGCGCGCGCGCTGATCGCCGAGGCCCGCCTCGGACTCCAGGTCGCCGCATAGCCTAGGTGACCTAGGTTGGCGCGCCCGCCACTCGGTCGGCCGTCGCCGCCTCGCGTGAAAGACTAAAAACCAACGTTTCAGTCACGCAAGGGGTGATCGCAGATGGTGGACTACGACGACAGGACGGCGCTCATCGTGGTCGACGTGCAGAACGACTTCGCCGATCCCAACGGGAGTCTGTATGTGCCCGGCGGGGAAGAGGTCGTCCCGACCATCAACGACGAGATCGATCGGGCGCAAGGCGGCGGGGCGCTCGTGATCTACACCCAGGACTGGCACCCGGAATCGACCCCTCACTTCGAGAAGGACGGTGGGATCTGGCCGGTCCACTGCGTGATCGACTCGTGGGGCGCGGAGCTCCATCCCCAGCTCAAGATCCAGGGCGACGTGATCCGCAAGGGGACCGGCGGCGAAGATGGGTATTCGGGTTTTACCGTACGCGATCCGGAAAGCGGCGAGGAGGACAAGACCGCCCTCGAAAGCGTCCTCAGGAATCGGGGCATCGAGCGCGCCGTCGTGGTCGGCCTCGCGACCGATTACTGCGTCAGGGCGACCGCGCTCGACGCCACGGACAAAGGACTCGAAACGACCGTTTTGAGCGACGCTATCCGTGCCGTGAATCGAGAGCCGGGCGATGGGGACAAGGCCATCCAGCAGATGCGCGCGGCGGGGGCCCGGATCGAGTAAGAAAAGCTCCTTATGGACTGGGTGACCGACTCGAACGCGGCTTTGCTGACCGATCTCTACGAGCTGACCATGTCGGCCAGCTATCACCGCCGGCGGATGAATCGCGAGGCGACTTTCGACCTGTTCGTACGCGAGCTTCCATCGCGCCGAAACTTTCTCGTGATGTGCGGGCTCGAACAGGCCCTCGACTATCTCGAGCGTCTGCGGTTCGAGGACGACGCGATTGCCTACCTGCGGTCTCTCGAGATGTTCGACGAGGAGTTTTTGGAGTATCTATCCGACTTTAGATTCACGGGCGAGGTTTACGCCATGCCCGAAGGCGAAATTGCATTCGCGGGCGAGCCGCTGGTGTCGGTCACCGGCCCCCTCATCGAGGCGCAGATCGTCGAAACCTTCTTGCTGAACTGCATCACCTTTCAGACGACGATCGCCTCCAAGGCCGCACGGATCGCTGTCTCGTGCGGTGACAAGAGCTTCGTCGACTACTCGCCCCGACGCGACCACGGTGCCGACGCGGCCCTCAAGGCGGCTCGCGCCGCCTACATCGCCGGTGCCGCCGGAACCTCGAACGTTCTCGCCGGAAAGGTCTACGGGATCCCGGTCAGTGGGACCATGGCCCATTCGTACGTCATGGCGTTCGAGAACGAAGCCGAGGCGTTTCGCGCCTACGCCCGCGACTTCCCCGAACGCGCCGTGTTCCTCATCGACACCTTCGATGTCGAGGAAGGCGCCCGGCGCGCGGCGCGCGTGGCCCAGGAGTTGGCCGGCGAAGGAATCAATATCAGCGGTGTACGCATCGACTCCGGCGATCTCGGTGAGCTCACCCGCAGCGTGCGCAAGATACTGGACGACTCCGGGCTGGAGGACACGACCATCATCCTGTCGGGAGATCTGGATGAATACCGGATCAAGGCTCTTCTCGACGATGGCGTCCCGGCCGATGCGTTCGGCGTAGGGACGCAACTGGGGACCAGTGCGGACGCGCCGGCCCTCGGTGGCGTGTACAAGCTCGTGGCGGAGAGCGGGAGGCCGAAGATGAAGCTCTCGACCGGAAAGATCACGCTTCCCGGCCACAAGCAGGTCCATCGCACGATCCGAGACGGATGCTACGAGCGCGACGTCATATCGCTTCGGGATGAAAGGATCGAGGGGGTCGAACTGCTCCAGAAGGTCATGGAGCGCGGGCGGCGCACTCGCGAACCAGAGCCTCTCGACCAGATCCGTGATCGCTGTGGGCGGACGCTCGCGAGCCTCCCCAAGAATCTCCGATCTCTCGATGATGCCGTTGAGCCGTACCCGGTCGATCTGTCCGATGAGTTGCGGGTCCTGGCGGAAGCGATGCGAGAGCAGCGCCGGTGACCGAGTCGAGCTTCGTGGTGCTGCGCGTCCGCGGGATCCCGATCGGGGCGCACTGGTCGTGGCTCTTCGTGTTCGCCCTCGTCGTGTGGTCCCTGACGTCGTTTCTGTTCCCCACCACATATCCAGGACTCGAGGGCTCGACGTACCTGATCATGGGGCTTGTCGCCGGAATCCTCTTCTTCGTCTCGATACTCCTGCACGAGCTGGGCCACGCGTTTCGCGCCCTGGTTGAGGGCATGGAGATCGACGGCATCACCTTGTGGCTGTTCGGGGGCGTGGCCCGCTTCAAGGGGATGTTCAAGTCGCCGAGCGCGGAGTTGCGCATCGCCATCGCCGGACCGGTCGTGTCCTTTGTGATCGCCGCGGTATTCGGGGTTCTCGCCCTGATGGGTTCTGCGGGTGACGCTCCGGATCCGATCCAGGGCGTCGTGGACTACCTGTGGCGGATAAACGCCCTGGTGCTCGGCTTCAACCTGGTTCCCGCCCTGCCCCTCGATGGGGGCCGGGTGTTGCGGTCGTATTTGTGGCACCGGCAGCGGAGCTTCGCCGCGGCGACGCGCTCGGCGGCGTCGGCGGGACGAATCTTCGGCGGCATGCTGATCGCCTTGGGCCTGCTCGACTTCCTGACCGGCGGCGGCGGCGCCGGAGGTCTGTGGTTCGTTTTCCTCGGCTGGTTTCTCATCCAGGCGGCGCAGAGCGAGGCCTCGATGGTGCTGGTCTACCAGGTGCTCGGGCCGCGCCGGGTGCGCGATCTCATGACCCCCGACCCCGCCTCGGTGACCGCCGACCTCAGCATCACCCAGTTCTTCGACGAGGTCGTCGAGGCGCACGGGCACTCCAGCTATCCGGTGATCGAAGACGGCGAGGTGGTGGGGCTTATTTCGCTGCGGCGCGCGGGGACGATTCCGCGCGATGAACGCTCGGTGAAGCGGGTCCGGGACGCGATGTACCGGCGCGACGAGGTGACGGTGCTGTCGCCGGAAGTCGGGATGGTCGAGGTCATGGACCGGCTCGATGCAGAGCCGAAGCGCATTCCCGTGGTGGAAGAGGGTCGCCTTGTCGGGATCCTGTCGATTTCCGACGTGGTACGCGCACTCGAGATCGAACAGGCGCGGGGCCCCGGCGATGAACCGGTCTCTCGACGCTCCGGGTTCCTCGTCTGGGCCATCGTCGCGGCGGTGATCTTGGTCGTCGCCGGTTTTCTTTACCGTCCTCCCTTCGTCGTTCTGACTTCGGGCATCACGCTCGACGTGTCGCAGGACATCACGATCACGGGAACGACCGTCGATCGCAACGAGGGGAAGTACCTGCTCACATCCGTGCGACTCGAGCGACCCAACGCCCTCGGTCTTTTGTTCACCGCGGTCACGTCGAACGATGAGATCGTGTCCGCGTCGGAGCTGGTGCCGGAAGGCGCCGACCGCGAGGAGTTCGCTCGCCAGCAGCGGGCAATCTTCCAGCAGAGCCAGGTGCTAGCCGCGGCCGCCGCGGCGCGAGCCACAGGGATGGATGTTGCCATCGAGGGGGCCGGCGCGGTCGTCGAGGACGTCATTCCCGCCGCCCCAGCGGCCGGCAACCTGCGGCCCGGCGACATCATCGTCGAGGTTAACGACAGGGCGATAGACCTCGCCACCGATCTCCAGAGCATCCTTCGCTCTCGCCCGGCCGGCACCCGCTTTGCCGTCACCCTCGAACGAGGCGGCGAACGCATGACCATCGAGATCAGAACCGCCCGGCTGTCCGCCGCGTCCGAGAGCATCGTCGGACTCGGCGTTATCGTCTCGACTCGCGACTTCGAAGTGGACCTCCCCTTCGACATCGAATTCAAAGACCGCGCGATCGGGGGCCCGTCGGCGGGACTCGCCTATGCGCTGGCCATTGCGGACATGCTCGAGCCCGCAGACCTCGCGCAGGGGAGAACGATCGCCGCGACGGGCACCATCGACCTAGAAGGCGCGGTCGGCGCGATCGGAGGTGTCGAGGCCAAGGCCGACGCGGTCATCGACGCCGGCGGCGATCTCTTCTTCGTCCCGGAAGGTCAGGTGGACCTCGTGAATGTCGAGGATCTCGAAGTCCGTGGGGTGTCCGACCTCGAGGACGCCCTCCGGGCGCTTCGCTCCTAGGGAGATTCGGTGAAGCTCGCCCTCGCCGGTGACACGATGTTGGGGCGCGGCGTCGCCGAAAGCCTGACCGCCCCGGATCGACCGAGCTTGTTCGCGCCCGCCGTGATCGAGATCGCGCGTGAGGCCGACCTCTTCGTGCTCAATCTCGAGTGCTGTATCTCGGATCGCGGAGAGCCGTGGCCGGATCCGCGCAAACCGTTCTTCTTTCGCGCCCCTCCGGTTGCCGTCGAAGTCCTCAAAGAGCTCGGCGTCGACTGCGTCACGCTCGCGAACAATCACGCCCTCGATTTCGGCTTCGACGCGCTGAGCGACACTTTCGAGCACCTGTTGGCGGCCGGGATTCAATGGGTCGGCGCGGGCCCGGATATCGAGCGTGCCCGGGCACCGGTTGTCCTCGAGGCGCAGGGAACGCGCGTGGCCGTCATCGGGGCGAGCGATCATCCGTCCGACTTCGCCGCGGCTGCGGACCGACCCGGCGTCGCCCTCGCCGAGCTCGGCTCCCAGGTCTCGCCTTGGTTGCTCGAGCACATACGGACACACGAGCGAGACGTCGTCCTTGTGACCCCGCACTGGGGACCCAATATGACCCCGGAGCCGGTCGGGCCGGTACGGGCCGCGGCGGAAGCGCTGCTGAGGGCGGGCGCGGGCCTCATCGCGGGTCACTCGGCCCACGTGTTTCACGGTGTGTCGCCACCCGTTCTGTTCGACCTCGGCGACTTCGTCGACGATTACGCGATCGACCCGGTGTTGCGAAACGATCTCGGGCTTCTGTTCATCGTCACAATCGAAGGGGATCGCCCCACCCGCGTCGAGGCGATTCCCCTCGCGCTCGACTATTGCTACACGAGGTTGGCGACAGATCAGGAGGCCGAGTGGATCAGAGACCGCTTCGTTTCGGCCTGCAAGACGCTCGACACCGAGGCGACAATCGAAGGCGATCGCCTCGTAGTCGAACTCGACCGAGGCGGGAGGGGCACGGCCTAACCTGTGAGGCGCTCCGCGAACCAGTCGCGCGCCAGTCGGGCGACCACCTCGAGTGTGCCCGGCTCCTCGAAAAGATGCGTGGCCCCCTCGACGATCTCGAGGCTCTTCTCGCACCTGAGCCGATCGAGAGCCTCACGGTTCATCTGGATGACCGCGGTGTCTTCGCCGCCCACGATCAAGAGGGTGGGCGCGGCGACCGCTTGTAGCGCGTCGCCCGCGAGGTCGGGCCGACCGCCGCGCGACACCACCGCGCCGACGGCATCGGGGATTTCTGCCGCCGCGACGAGCGCGGCCGCGGCCCCCGTGCTCGCGCCGAAGTAGCCAATCGCCAAGGCCCGAGTCTCGTCGTTCTCTCTCAACCAGCGGGTCGCTCCCGCCAGTCGCTCGGCGAGGAGTTCGATATCGAAGCGAAGCTCGCCCGTCTGCTGATCGATACGGTCCTCTTCCTCGGTAAGAAGGTCGAACAGAAGAGTCGCGAGTCCGGCCCCGTTCAGATCATCGGCCACGGCCCGGTTGCGAGGGCTGTGCCGGCTGCTGCCGCTGCCGTGGGCGAACGCGATGATCGCGCGCGCATCGTCGGGTATCGCGAGGTCACCCTCGAGCTTCGCATCGCCGACCGGAATGATGAGGTCGTGATCCGAGGTCATGACCGGCGCATCGATGCGATCTCGCGCTCGGCCTCGGCGAGGAGTTCTCGCACCTCGTCGTCACTGGTCTGGTCGAAGCTCTCGTACCACATGCTGATCGCGCTCATCGGCTCCGGGGTGAGCGTGCAGACGATCTCGTCGGCCTCTCTACCGAGTTCCTTGCAGACGGTCGGCGCGCCGACGGGAACCGCGATGACGATGCGCGCGGGCTCATGGCCTCTCAGCGCGGCGACCGCCGCGCGCATGGTCGATCCGGTCGCCAGGCCGTCGTCGACGAGGATGGCGGTCTTGTTCTTGAGATCGGGAGTTCCCCGCTCTCCTCGATAGGAGCGCTCGCGCCTCGACAGCTCGGCCAGCTCCTGGTTGGCAACCCGCGCGATGGCCTGGTCGGTGATGCCGAGCTCGCGCACGACCTCGTCATTGATCACTCGGACGCCGCCGGATGCGATCGCTCCCATCGCGAGTTCCTCATGACCCGGGACACCCAGCTTTCGGACGACGAAAGTGTCGAGCGGCGCGCTGAGTGCGCGCGCGACTTCGAGACCGACCGGGACCCCGCCGCGTGGGAGCGCGAGCACCACGACGTCGTCCCGGCCCCCGTAATCGCCGAGGCTTTCGCCGAGTATTCGTCCCGCTTCGCTACGGTCTCTGAAGCGCCGTTCCATACCTATGCCTACCCGTGGTCCCGATCCTCATCGTCGAGGTCGGCAGGCCTCGACTGATCGAGGACGTCCGCTTCGGGGGCGTCGGGCGGGATCGACGGGCGGGACGGGCGGTCCTGGTCGTCTTCGGCCCACGACCGCGACTGCTCGGCCGCGTCGCCCTCCGGCGCGTCGATCGGAAGCTCTTCGTGGTCGTCGTCGCGCGATTTCTTTGCCACGGCATCCTCCCCTCGGGCGGGTGGGCTCAGTGCCATCTTCCCTCTGCTTCGGGTCTCTTGAAAGTGCGGGAGCAACTCGCCCTCGTAGAAGCGGAAGAAGCCGTCTTGATCGGGTCCCACCCCTGATATGTGCCCCCCTCTCGGCCCTCCTATCCATCCTGCTCAGCCGGAGCATCAGCCGGGTGGCTTCGGCGTCCCGGTCCGGGCGTCGAACAGATCGAGTAGCTGCAGCCGCAGGCCTTCGGCGTCGTCGATCGAATCGGCGATGCAGGTCGCGCCGAACCGGCCGTGCGCTCTGAGCGCGCCGATCATGTGCAGGACGACCCCGACTCGACTCGCGGGGTCGAAGGCGAGCCCCCCCGACTGCAACATCTCGAGGGCCGCCGCGGGCTCCGTCCCTCTGTGCTTCTCTGCCCTCAGGTTGCTGATCGCCACGTAGGACTTCGACACCCCATCGGCAACCAGATGGCCGGACCTGGGCTCGTACGTGCCGGCTGTGGCCGCCCGGGCCGCCAGGAAATCGCGCAGGGTCGCCGTCATGCGGAGGTTTATCTCGATCAGATAGGCGGGCTCGTCGGCTTCCGGCACCACGAGAAAGTCGACTCCGAACAAGCCGCGCACGCCCTTTCGAGCGAGCACCGAGGCAACCTTCATCGCCTCTTTCTCGATTTCACGCCGATACGAATCGTCGGCGGGAAAGCGCGACCCGACGTAGCCTTGCGACTTCGGCCCGCCGAGGATTTGGTCGTGCGTGCACATGATGCCGGCGTCCCCCTGCGGGCTGATCCGCAATTGCACGCTCGGAGAGGCGGTTCCATGAACGCGCACGAACTCCTCGACGATGGCTCCCTCCTCCTCGAGCTGTGCACCGAAGGAATGCCACGAGTCGTGTGCCCCGAGCGACGCCTCGGAACGTTCGAGAGGCTCCTTCAGTTCGGCCAGCTCGAGGATCGCATTGCCCTGGCCCCCGAAGCTTCGGTCGAGCTTGATCGCGACGGCCTCGGCCTCCGGTCGTCCGGCGCGCAGCCGCTCGATCTCCCGTTCCGCCTCCTTCAGCGAGTGAAGTCCCTCGGCCCCCTCGAGCACGGCGACCCCCGCCTCGCGCGCGATGAGGCGCGACCCGGTCTTGTATCCGAGCTCCGAGAGATGCGGTGGCGAACCGAGGATCTCGATCCCGAGCGTCTCGGCCAGCGACGCCTCGAGGGGCGTCGACTCCGTCGACAGCAAATAGGTCCGCCGCGGCTCCCGGGCGCGCTCCCTCAACTCTGCGAGGACGTCTTCTCTCTCGAGAACCTTCGCCGAAAGAGGCCGCTGCTGGTCGTCGCCGAGCGAGATGAGGGTGAGCCGTCGCCGCGCATCGGCTACGTCGGGCAGAAACCCAAGGTAGTAGTCGATGATCTCGTGGGGCACGTCGACCGAGCTGACGTAGGCGAGGTGCAGGTCCGGTCGCCGGAGAAGCAGCAGAGTAAAGAGCATCTCGTCCTCGTAGCTCTGGATGTCCATCTTGCGCCGGAGAAGCTCGATGCGATCGTGAGGGAAAGACGGCACGACGAAGAGGGTCGAGATGGATGGCCCGGGCCAGGCCAGTTCTGTCGAGGCTGAGTTCTGGGGCAACGTCCACCTCTCCCATTGGCTGCTTCGGCTGGGAGGATACCCAGGCCGGCCGGCGAACTACTCGTGCAGGACGTCGGGCCGACGTCGACGAGGGAGGCCGTTACATGTACAGAGTGAGGGCGAGTTCGACCCTGCTCCGAACACTTCTTCTTTCGGTGATCGTTGCTCTTGTCGTCGCCGGGCATCAGGGTGGCGCCGCCGCCGTCGCCCAGGGGCCGGATCCTACCCTCGTGGGCCGATTCTCCGAGCCGTTCACCGAGCCCACCATCAACGGCACGAGGACCGACGAGAAGTGCATTCCCCACGAGCACGATCACGAGCACGGCGACGACGAGCACGGAGAGAATCACCAGTTCGATTGCAAGCCGGCGGCGGGGACGATGAACGTCCTCCACACCGGCGACATCCTGTACTTCAACGCGCTCGAGGGGACCGAGAACGTCCAAAATGCGATCGGCTTCGAGTACGGGCAGGTCTCGATCAACGATCAGGCTCGCCTGCTCGATCTGAACGGCGGGGAGCCGAGCTGGACGGAGCCGACCCCGGTCGACGGGGGCGCGAACCCGGACGGTTACGACACGGAGCCCTTGGTTCCGGGCACGGGCAGTGAAGAGACGTACAACGACGGCGCGCTGTTCTGCTCCGACGTCAACTATCTCGCCGATGGGACCCTCCTCGCCGCGGGCGGCACCGCCTACTACGACGATCCGGCCGCTCCCGGCAACGCGGGGTTCGTCGAGCTCGAGGGGCTCAGGAACGTGCGCGTCTACGACCCCGTGTCGAACTCGTGGGAGCAGGTTGGGGACATGAACTTCGGTCGTTGGTATCCGACCCTGGTGACTCTGGGTGATGGCAGTCAGTTCGTCGCCAGCGGCGTCCAGAAGCTCATCAAGCCCTTCTATCCGAGCCACCCCGACGACTCGGCTCGCAACGTCGTGGAGACCGAGACGTTCGACCCGCAGACGAACGAGTGGACCTACAACGGCGAAGCGGCGGATCGCTCGCTGCCGCTGTTCCCGCGTCTGCACTTACTCCCCAACGGGCATGTCTATTACAACGGCGGGGGACAGGTCTTCAACCCGAACGGCTACGCGCGCGATGAGCTGACGTGGAACGTCGTCGCGTCCTACGATCCCGAATCCAAGACGTGGACGGACCTCGGGATCCCCGGCCTCGGCACCGTGACCCCCGGTTTCAAGGGGTCGACCTTCTCGATAATGCTGCCGCTTCGTCCCAACGAGGACGGGGAGTACACGAAGGCGGAGTTTCTTTCGGCCGGCGGCGTGATGGGCACCAGCCCCGGCGCCTACGTTGCGAACCCCTTCAGCTCGATCACTGCGATCGACTTCGCCGACGACGGAACCGAGACGATGTCCAGTCGGGCGACGGGCAGTCTCAACGAGGAGCGGTGGTACTCGACCGGCGTGCTGCTGCCGACCGGGGAGGTCGCCATCTTCTCGGGGGCGGATCGCGACGAGGTCGTGGCACCGGGGACCGGTTTTGCGACGAACCGGGCCGAGCTGTTCGATCCCGAGACCGAGACGTGGACCCCGCTGGCATCGTCCCAGCAGCTCCGCACCTACCACAACACCGCGGCGTTGCTTCCGGACGGTCGAGTGCTCGTCGGAGGTCACGCGCCGATCACGACCCTCTACGGCAACCACACGACGATTCCGGGCGGGTTCTCGCCGAACGACGGGCGTGACCCGAGCTTCGAGATCTTCAGCCCCCCGTACATGTTCCGGGGAGATCGTCCGCAGATACTTCATGCCGACGAGTCGATCGGATACGACGATACGACGACGATCGTGGTGGACGGCGACGCCGCGCAGATCGAGAGCGTCGTGCTCGTGCGCAACACGTCGCTGACGCACCTCGTCGACGGCGACCAGCGGGTGGTCGAGCTCGAGGTCTTGGACCGGAACGGTCGTACGCTCAGGATCGCCACCCCGCCCACCGGTGACGTCGCGCCGCCCGGCCCCTACATGCTCTTCGTCAACGCCGCGGGCGCCGACGGGCTCGTCCCGAGCGAGTCCGCGCAGGTGTTCGTGGGCCGCTAGGCCGCCATCGCGTCCCAAGGTTGCGCTTCTGACGTTGCTCAGGAACCTGAAACGCACAACCTTGGCGTAATCGGCGTCATTTGCCGAACGGGGCTTCGCCCATCTCGGTCCCGTAGATCGCGAGCTGCCGGGATTGCGCGAGCAAGCGGCCGTCCCGGCTCCAGATCAACCCGTCCTCCTCGATGAATCCGCCCGACCCGTGCTTGGAGGAGAAGCTCGCAAACGACCAGTCGGTCGCATCTGCGTCGGCGAGCGGTAACGGGGTTCGGAAGTACACCGTCAGGTCGATCGTGGGGATCGGAAAGGGCCTCTTCGCGCGCCCGAAGGCCGCGGGCGGGAAGCCGTCGGCGAAAGTGGGGATCGTCAGCGCGTCGACGAGCCGGGGCTCTTTGAGTCTGATCCAGCCGCCGATTGTCGCTTCCTCCACGCCCGAGTAAGGGAAGGAGCCCGTGGCGAACCGGTAGTCGAAGTTCGCGGCGAACTGCGGCAGCATCCCTTCAGGCACTATCGCTTCCTGGATGCTCTCGGGAGAAACGGCCTCGGGCATCCTTGCGTGACTGAACTCTTCGCTCGGCCTGGACCGCGCCAGCGCGCACGATGCAACCGTGAGCAAGCTGCCGTTCTGCGACATGCGGGCGGAAGCGAAAGTCATCGAGCGACCGGCTCGTTCGATTCGAACCTCGACCTCGAAGTCTCCTTCGCGGGCGCGGCCCGGGTAGTGCACGGACAAGGAGCGA
>JBOGXF010000106.1:0-57126 GCA_050694275.1 Actinomycetota bacterium
GGCGGCCGACGAGTCATCGACCGGGAAACATCCTCGCTCACCATGCCTTTCTTTCGTGGCGGCAACTTTCACAAACTAGACAAAGCAGAACGAGGAGCGGTTGCAGTCGAGTTTGCATTGATCGTCGGCATCCTCCTCACCATCGTCTTCGCAGTCATCGAATTCGGGCTCTTCTTCAGTCGCTACCAGGTCTTCCAGGGCGCGGCGCGCGAAGCTGCTCGCGTCGCCTCGGTAGGGGGCAACCAGGAGGCGATACTTACGCGGGTCGAGGATGCGGCCCGGCCCTACGACGTCACCGGCCCAATCACGGTGACCGTCGACAACAAAACGGCCGGCGAGACTCCATGCGACGGCGATACGAGGGGTGACCGCGTCGAGGTCCGCTGGGAGCAGCAATTCGAAGACGCAATCGTCCTCCCGTTCATCCCGGACATCAGCTTCTCCACCGGCGTCGGAGGGGTATTCCGATGCGAATTATGAGCACGTGGGGAAACGACGAGAGCGGCGCGGTGCTCGTGATCGTCGCGCTCTCCATGTTCGCCTTTCTGGGAATGACGATGCTGGTCGTCGACGTCGGCGGACTGCTCGTTGCCCGGCGACAAATCGTCAGGGGTGCCGACTCGGGTGCACTGGCCGCGGCCCAGACCTGCGCGACGACCGGCCAGACATTGAGCGCCGCCGAAGCCGATGCCGACGAGTTTTCCCGCGCCAACCAGGCATCCGGAAAGCAGGCCGCGACCCAGGGTGAGATCATCGACTTCGACGGGTGCGGGACGAAGGCCGCGGGTTACGTGACGGTCAGGTACGAGATCCCGCAAGACTTCTTCTTCGCTCCCGTGCTGGGACTGCCCGAGGGGATGCGGGTCCCCGCCCGCGCTAAGGCCATCTGGGGGCCCGCGGGCACCGGCGCCATCGCCCCGCTCATGGTGAGCCTCCCGGGCTTCCAAGGCGATTGCGATCCACCCAACATGCCCAAAGACGAAGAGTGCAACTTCTATTACGACCACGACGACCTCGGGAGTGCCGACTGGGGCTGGCTGAGCCTCTTCCCGGAGGGTCACAACAAGTGGGGCTGGGACGTACCTAAGGACCACAACTGCAGCAACTCCAGCGCGAAGGAGCGCAGGGACTGGCTGGAGAACCCGGTTGAGGTGCCACCCCTCAATTGGCCGAACGCGACCTACGTGTGTGTCGACACGGGATTGGCCAATTCCGACTGGCAGGCGATCCGCGATCTCATCGCGGCCAACGGCGGCGAGGTCACGGTGATGTTCCCGGTGAACGACCAGAGCACACAGGTGGACAAGGACGGCAACATCGCCAGCGAGTCTCCCGACAAGTTCAACGTCATCGGGTTCGTCGAGCTCATCATCACCGACGTGCTGGACGGCAACGACCCGGCCGTTCTCGGGACGCTGCCGACCTCGGCGCAGATCGTGCCGTGTCCCAATCAACCCCCGGACCACACGTTCACCGCCGCCGATCCGACTTTCGACCTCACGCAGTACATCGATGAGTGCATGGCGCTAAACGGCGGGATCGCTCCGATCGAGCCGCCAGCGGTGCAAAGCCCCTACAAGTTGGACGACGACTATTCCTACAATTCGTCGACCGACGTCATCACGTGGCTCGAGTTTCCCAAGGCGGGTTCCAAGAAGGACAAGGTGGAGGACGTCGAGATCACTCTTTCGTACATCAAGCCCGGCTCCGGCGGGACCGCCGGCGTCTGCGGCGAGCACTTCGACGGCAAGAACCAAGACAAGTGTCTGGTCGCAACCTGGGCCGGATTCACCCACAGCGGAGGAAATCCCGGAGGGGGCGCGGACTTCGGCGTGCGTCCCATCCGGCTGGACGAATAGGAGAAGCAGTCTGATGAGCAGCCAGTTTAGGAGGAGGAATTAGATGAAAGCACGAGGCTTGACGATGGCGGTCGCATTCTTGCTCGCGGCGACCGCAACCGCTGCAGTTTTTCTCTACGTAAGCGGGCTCGAGGAGAACGCCGAGACCGGCACGGAGCAAGTTGAGGTCATCGTCTCCAAGGAGGATATTCCGGCGGGGACGCAACTCGACGGGCTCCTGTCGGGGGGGGCGTTCACGACCCAGCTCGTCTCCCGCGACGCCCTCGTGGCCGGCGCGGTGACGAGCCTCTCGGAGCTTCAGGGTGAGGAGACCAGCGCTCCCGTCCTCGCGGGTGAGCAGATCTCGACCGCCCGGCTGCAGGGCTCCGGGACACTTCCCGGCGGCGTGCTCGGGATTCCCGAGGGACACCAGGCGATGACCGTTGCCCTCGACGCGCCGCGCACCACCGGCGGCATACTCCAGAGCAACGACCACATCACCGTCTACGCGACGTTCACCAAGGGACCAAACGGGGAGCCCGTCACGGTCACCCTGGTCCCCGATGTCGAGGTCCTCAGTGTCGCAAGCGGACTCGTGGACGAGGAACAGCCTGAGCCCTCGGCGCAGCTCATGGTGACCATGGCTCTCAAGCCGAATGAGGCCCAGAAGCTCGTGTTCGCCCAGGAGGAAGGTTCGGTCTGGCTGAGCCTTCTCAATCCCGACGAGCAGGGCGGCAGGAACAGCCCGACCACGATCTTCCAGGTGGTCAAGTGAGCGCCCCGAGAGTCCTCGCCGTAGGAGGACCAAGCTTCCGTCAGCAGGTCGCAATAGCCCTGGGGATCGCGCCCGAGAGCGTCAACTGGGTCCCCGCCCTGGCGACGGCCGAAAAGTACCTCGTGGAGACGGAGGGTCAGACTGAGCTTTTGGCCCTCTCCCCCGAGATTCCCGAGCCGGACGCGCTGCTCGTGGCGGAGTTCACGAGCCGAACGTCGCCGGCGACGGCGGTTGTGCTGGTCCGCAGCCAAGCCCCCAACGGCTCCCTCGCCGAGTTCGTGAGGTCGGGTGTGCGCGACGTCGTCGACCTGTCGCACGGACAGGACGAGCTCGCCGATGCATTGCAGCGCGCGTTCGCGTGGTCGACAAGCTTGAGGTCGCACCAGAGCGAAGAGGCCGCGAACCGGACGTCCCAGCTCGGGAAGCTCATCACGGTCTTCTCGTCCAAGGGAGGTTCCGGCAAAACATTCCTCGCGTGCAACCTCGCGGCCGCGCTCGCCGATCGCTCGGGCAGGGACACGGCGCTGATCGACCTCGACTTCGGGATGGGCGACGTCTTCTCCTACTACGGCGCAGAGCCGCGGCGTCCGCTCGAGGACCTGTTCGCGCCGGGCGGCCTCGCCAACCGCGAGGTCATCCTCGCCGCATCGACCCATCTGCAGGACAACCTGTGGGCGTTCGGATCGCCTCCCGATCCCGCCGCCGAGCCGATCCCCGCTCAGGGCGTGGGCAAGATCCTGAGAGGGCTCCAAATGAACTTCGACTACATCGTCGTCGACGGACCGACCGACTACTCCGATCAGATGCTCGCGGCGTTCGACGCGTCCGATCGGATTTACCTGCTGGCGAGCCTCGATGTCGTCGGCGTCAGGCACCTGTCCGCGTCCATCGAGACGCTGACCTCGATCGGCGTGCCGCGCGACCGTCTGTCACTCGTACTGAATCGGGCGGACAGCAAGGTCGGTCTCGACGTCTCGGATGTCGAGAAAGTCATGGGAGTCAAGATCGATTCGTTGATCCCGTCCAGCCGACTCGTGCCGACATCGCTCAACAAGGGCCACCCCGTGTACAACGACGAGCCCCGGTCCGACGTCGCCCAAAGCGTCGGCAGGCTTGCCGACACGATCATCAAGGAGCTCCCGGGCCGGTCGCCTGCCGGCGACGTGCTGCCCCAGGAGCATCGCAAGCGCCGACTCTTCGCCAGGAACTAGGAGAAAGCCATGTCGCTAGCAGAAAGACTCGCCAAGTCCGAACGGCCCGTCCGTCAGGACGAGGTCCGAACCAGGATCCAAGACCGTCTGATCGAGGCGCTCGGACCGAAGCTGTACGACTCGGCCATCTCCGAGGAGGAGCTGCAGAAGCTCATCAACAAGCGTCTCGGAGAGCTCATCGACAGCGAAGATGTTCCCGTTTCGGGTCAGGAGCGGCTCCGCATCATCCGGGAGATCGGAGACAGCGTGCTCGGTCTCGGTCCTCTCGAGCCACTCGTGCGGGACGCGAGCGTCACCGAGATCATGGTCAACGACTCGGAAACGATCTACGTGGAGCGTGGGGGCAAGCTGCACTACACGGGCGCGCGCTTCCACAGCGAGGACCAGCTTCGCCGCACGATCGAGAAGATCGTTGCCAAGGTTGGCCGGCGCATCGACGAGTCGTCTCCGTACGTCGACGCACGCCTGCCCGACGGGTCACGCGTCAACGCCATCATCCCGCCGCTGGCGCTCGACGGGCCTGCTCTGACCATTCGAAAGTTCGCCGCCGACCCCTATACGGTCGAAGACCTCGTGTCCTTCGGGACCATGACCGCTCCGGTCGCGCAGTTCCTCGACGCGTGCGTGAGAGGTCGCGTCAACGTGCTGGTGTCCGGCGGGACCGGCGCCGGAAAGACGACGTCGTTGAACGTGCTGTCGTCGTTCATTCCGCAAGACGAGCGCATCATCACGATCGAGGACGCGGCCGAGCTCAGGCTGCAACAGCCCCACGTGGTGAGGCTCGAGTCCCGGCCCCCCAACATCGAGGGCAAAGGGCAGGTGTCGATCCGCGACCTCGTTCGCAACTCGCTGCGCATGCGGCCCGACCGCATCGTCGTCGGTGAGGTCCGTGGCGCCGAGTCCCTGGACATGCTCCAGGCGATGAACACCGGTCACGACGGGTCGATCTCGACGGTGCACGCAAACACGCCGCGAGACGCGCTCGCGCGGATCGAGACCATGGTCCTGATGGCCGGCACCGAACTGACGGTGCGGGCCATCCGCGAGCAGGTCGCGTCCGCGCTCGACGTCATCATCCACCAGAGTCGTCTCAAGGACGGAAGCCGACGCATCACCCACATCACCGAAGTCGTCGGCATGGAGGGGGACATCATCACGCTCCAGGACGTCTTCCTCTTCGACTTCCAGGCGGGGCTCGACCAGCAGGGCCACTTCCTCGGCGAGATGAGGGCGACCGGGCTCCGTCCCGCGTTCCTCGACAAGCTCGAGGACCACGGCATCGTGCTGCCTCCCGCAGTCTTCGCCCCGGGCGGAACCGGAGCGTGGCGGTAATGCGAAGGAAAGCGCTGATAGCTCTGACCATCGCCGCGCTCGCGGCGATGTCGGGCGTGGGCCGCGCGCAGCAGTCCGAGACCAACATCCGCAGCGTCGACGCGGAAAGCTTCCCGAAGGTCTCGCTCACCGTGTCGGTTGGGGACAAGGTCGCCACCGAGGAAGTGACCCTCGAGGAGAACGGAGTGGCCGTCGAAAGCTTCGACGCGGTCTCGCTGACCGAGTCGGACAACCGCGTCTCGGTGGTCCTAGCGATCGACGTGTCGGGCAGCATGCAGGGCGCGCCCCTGAGCGCCGCAAAGACGGCGGCGTCCTCATTCGTCAGAAGCATGCCCGAGGAGATCGAGGTCGGCATCGTCACCTTCGCCGATCGCCCACGGGTTCTCCTCGACCTCACCACCGATCACTCGGCCGCGCTCGAGTCCATCCGTGGTCTCGTGGCGGCCGGAGAGACCGCTCTCTACGACGGAGTCGCGGCCGCCGCAGGACTCTTCTCGGACGAGGATCAGAGCAACATCGTGTTGCTGTCCGACGGCGGGGACACCGTGAGCTCCGCGTCCCTCAAGGCGGCCACCAAGGCCGCCGGTGACGCAGAGGCGGCGGTGTTCTCGGTAGGACTCGAAAGCGGAGAGTTCGATGCCGAGGCGCTCAGGACGATGTCGTCGCGCACGGGGGGCCGGTACTCCCCCGCAGCGACCGCGGACCTTACCGGCGTGTACGAGGAGCTCGCCACCGAGCTGAGCGGTCAGTTCGTGGTGACCTACGAATCCGTGTCCGAAGGCGGGGAAGAGCTCACGCTCACGGTGGCGACGGCACAGGGAGCAGACACCGTCCTGTTCCTCGCTCCGGAGGTGGAGGTTCCCCCCGCGCCGAAGCGGATCGCGCCTGCGGCTCCGGGCGGCCCGGTGCTCGAGGGCGCCGCGGGCCGTGCGATTGCCCTGACCGCGACGTTCCTTGCGGTCTTCGGGCTGATGGTCATGGCCTTCGGGAGCCGCGCCCGTCGCAAGCGCGAAGAGGACCTCGCTCGACGGATCGAGTCACGCGTACGGGAGCATCAAGAAATTGCTCAGCCACAGAGCAAGGAGCCGCGCGGCCCGATCGAGTGGATTCCCGTGTCTGTCGTTCACGCGGCAGAAAAGATCACGGAGAACAAAGAGATCAAAGACAAGCTCGACTACAGGCTCGAGCGCGCCGGTTGGCCGGTCGCCGCCGCCGAGTTCGTCGCGCTCGTGGGCATCGCGAGCTTCGGCGGAATGCTGGTGGGGATCGCGCTCATGAAGAACGTCGTCTTCGCCCTGCTCATGGCCGGAGCCGGCGGTGCGATCCCCTACATCGTGCTCGGCTTCGCAGTCCAGAGACGATCGACCAAGATGCAGTCCCAGCTCGCGGACATCCTCATGATCCTCGCAAGCTCGTTGCGAGCCGGCCACAGCTTCCTGCAAGCACTCGACGCGGTTGCCAAAGAGATCGGGGGGCCCGGAGGTCAGGAGTTCAGCCGGGTGGTGGGGGAGATTCGCCTCGGCCGAAAGATCGAGGAGGCGCTCAACGACCTCGCAGAGCGAGTCGGCAGCGACGACTTCGAGTGGGCGATCCTCGCCGTCAACATCCAGCGCGAGGTGGGCGGGAACCTCGCCGAGGTGCTCGACACGGTCGCAGAGACGATCAGGGAGCGTGGCGTCGTCAGGAGGCAAATACAGGTGCTGTCGGCCGAGGGCCGACTGTCCATCGCGATCCTTACTGCGCTCCCGTTCATGGTGGCGATCTACATGGCGTTCGCCAACCCCGACTACCTCGGGCTTCTGTTCTCCACCCGCATCGGCCTGGCGATGGTCACGGTCGCCGCCGCGCTGATGGGCGTGGGTCTCGTGTGGATGAGAAAGGTCGTGAAGATCGATGTCTAGCGCTTATCTGATCCTCGCCCTCGTTGCCACCTTCCTGCTCGTCGGCCTCGCCAGCATGCGCATCGGGTTGTCGGTGGCGGAGCGCCGCAGGATGATGCGCCTGCTCGAGACGCAGGTGAACCAGGTCGCCAACCTCCATCATCAGGACATCGCCACACGCTCGTTCCTGAGCCGGATCGTCCTTCCGTTCGTCTCTCGCTTCGCCAGTGCCGCGAGGCGGATCACCCCGATCGACGCTCGCCGCCGTCTCGAGCGCAAGCTCGCCCTCGTCGGAAGTCCGGAGGGATGGGACGCCGAACGCCTCGCCGCGTTCAAGCTCATCGGGGGCGTGGGCGGGACGGTGCTCGGCCTGAGCCTCGGTTCGGGGGGCGACAGCGCGTCCACCACCTTCTTGCTGACGGCCCTGTTCGGGGGCCTCGGTTACTTCGGGGTCGACGGGATCCTCTCCGGCCGCATCGCCGAGCGCCAGAAGAAGATCCGCCGGGCGATGCCCGACACCATGGATCTCCTGACGATCAGCGTCGAGGCGGGTCTCGGCTTCGACGCCGCGCTCGCTCAGGTGATGAAGAACGTACCGGGACCCCTGTCCCAGGAGATCGGGCGCATGCTCCAAGAGATGCGCCTCGGGATCTCCCGGGCGGACGCCTTCAGGAATCTCGCCGAGCGCACCGACGTCAGCGAGCTCAACTCGTTCGTCCTCGCGATGATCCAGGCGGACATCTTCGGCGTCAGCGTCTCGAAGGTGCTGCGGGCCCAGGCACGCGAGCTGCGCACGAGACGGCGCCAGACGGCCGAGGAGAAGGCGATGAAGATCCCGGTCAAGATCCTGTTCCCGCTGATCTTCTGCATCCTGCCCGCGCTCTTCGTCGTGATCATCGGACCCGGTGCGATCCGCATCATGGAGAGCCTGTTCGGGATAGCTCCGTGATTACGCAGAACAACGTAAGGGGGGTGGGTGGAAATTCGAATGGGAACCACCTTGCAGCTTTCCTAGATTGACAGAACATGGAATCAATCGCACGAAACACAAACTCGAGACACTCGAGGGGGAGGTAGTAAACATGCTTTCAGGTAGGAACAAGCGGCTTCGCCGCTTTGCATTGGTAGCGGGCAGCGCGCTGGTCGCGGGCCTAGTCGCGCCCACGGCCGCGTTCGCGGCCACATGTGTCGCGGGCCTTGACGGCGATGCGGTTCCGGTGCTCACGGTGACGCTCGCCGCTGGCACCACGACCATCACCGTTGACGGTACCAAGCTTGATATCGACCCTGGTTGTCTGGACCAAGACATGGCGACGTTCGACTACGTCGCGGTGAATGGAACTGCTGGCGACGAGACCCTCGTCTTCGATCTCGACGGCGGCAATTTCGAGAACAGCGCCGGCGACGAGATCCCGTTCGTGGTCAACCTCGGCACCGGTACCGACAAGGTCACGGTCAACGGCACCGACGACGCCGACTCGGTGTCGATGGGGACCGAAGGCATCAACCTCGACTCGGCCGGAGACGTCGAGGTGCAGGGTACGGATCCCGATGACTTCACCACTTCCGGCGTCGAGAGCGTCGAGATGAACGGCCTCGGCGGCGGCGATGCCCTGTCGGCTTCCGGCAAGCTCTCGGGTGACCCGTCGACCCTGCCGGTGACCCTGAACGGGGGCCTCGGCGGTGACATCCTCGACGGCGGCGACGGCAACGACATCCTCAACGGCGGCGAGGGCAACGACCGCCTCGACGGTGGCGAAGGCAACGACACCGAGAACGGCGGGCCGGGACGAGACACGTTCACGCAGGACGATCACGCCAACGGCGCCGACCTCATCGACGGCGGGCCGGGCAACGACCGCGTCGACTACAGCCGACGGGGGCTGACCGCCAGCAATGACGACCCCGTGTCGGTGACCCTCGACTCCGCCGGATGCGACCCCGTGACCAACCCGGGCTGCGGCAACGACGGCGCCGCGACCTTCACCGCCGGACTGGATCCTGCGAATCCTCTGGCGGGTGCGACGTGGGCGTCGGATGAGCACGACCACGTGATCAACGTCAGGCGTGTCTCGGGCACCGACGACAACGACGAGCTCGACGGCTCCGCCTCCACCGCCAGGCTCTTCCTCGACGGTGAGGACGGCGACGACCTCATCACCGGCGGCCCCGAGAAAGACACCCTCCTCGGGGGCGACGGCAACGATGAGATCCACGGCGGAGGTAGCCGCGACCTCATCGAGGGCGAGGACGGCGACGACAGGCTGTTCGGCGAGGCCGGCAACGACATCTTCGACGAGGACCGCAGCGCCAACGGCACCGACATCATCAACGGCGGCGACGGCCGAGACCTCGTCAAGTACAACTCTCGCCGGAACGACGTGAACGTCGTGCTCAACGGAGCCGACGTAAGCGGCGAGACCGGCGAGAACGACACCGTCACTGCGGTCGAGAAGGTCGTCACCGGCCGCGGCGGGGACACCGTCAACGGCAGTGCGATGACGGTCGCCCTCGTGCTGAAGGGCGGCGACGGTGACGACACCCTGACCGGCGGGGACGGCAACGACAAACTCTACGGCCAGGACGGCAAAGACACGTTGAACGGCGGCCCCGGCAACGACAAGCTGTTCGGCGGGGACGGCAACGACACGCTCAACGGTGGCGACGGCTTCGATGTCGCCAAGGGTGGCCCCGGCAACGACACCTGTACAGCAGAGATCAAGAAGAGCTGCTGACCCATCCAGCAGGCGACAGCTACAAGAGGGGGCCCTCACGGGCCTCCTCTTTCGCGCCCGGCCCCCGAAAATCCGCCGATTGCTCCCATGCCCCCCATAGGGTTTTGGCATGGGACAGGCCCTGCTCCGGCTCTCGCCATCGCGGGCGACCGACTTCAAGTCGTGTCCTCAGCTCTTCAAGTTCCGGGTGATTGACCGCATCGCCGAGCCGGCCTCGCCGTCGGCGGCCCGGGGCTCGCTCGTGCATGCGGTCCTCGAGAAGCTCTTCGCCGAGGCGCCCCCACTGCGCACCCCCGAGCGGGCCGACGAGCTCCTGGACGAGCTCTGGCACCGCCTCAGGGGTGAACCGGAGTTCCGGCCCCCGGGCCTCGGCGAGGGCCAGGAGGAGGCGTGGCTCGAGCAGGGGCGCATGCTGCTCCACAACTACTTCCGGCTCGAGGACCCCCGCGCGCTCAAGGCGAGCCGCCTTGAGTGGTGGGTCGAGTACGAGCTCCCCGACATCGCCCTGCGCGGGATCATCGACCGCCTCGAGGAGCGCCCCGACGGCTCCTGGGTGCTGACCGACTACAAGACCGGGAAGGTCCCCGGCGAGGCGCGTGAGCTCGCCGCCTTCTTCGGGCTCCGCTTCTACGCGCTCGTGTGCTGGCGGTCGTTCGGCGTCATGCCCAAGGAGATCCGCCTCGTCTACCTCTCCGACCCGGCGGTGCTGACGCTCAACCCCACCGAGCGCATGCTCACCTCGTTCGAGAAGCAGATGGCCCAGCTCGGCAAGGCGATCCGCCGAGCGGTCGAGGCAGACGACTGGCGCACCCGGCCGTCACCGTTCTGCATGTCCTGCCCGCACCAGGCCCGGTGCCCCGCGTGGGCTACCGTCGACGTGACCGAAGAGCCCGACGAAACTCGTGAGAGGTAAAGCGCTCGGGCTGCACCCTCGCCGCATGCTCGAGAGCCGCCTCTAGTGCGGCCTCGGTGGCCGCCACCATCGCGCGCTTGTTCGCGGCGACGCCTTCTCGGGGATGTCTCAGGATCCTGGCGGCAAGTGCGCGCGCTTCGTCGAGGAGCGAATCGTCGGGCACGACTGCGTTCACGAGGCCCGCGCTCAACGCTTCCTCAGCCGAGATGATGTCCCCGGTCAAGAGAAGCTCGGCCGCCCTGGTCGGCCCGGCGAGGTGCTGCGTGAGCCACGCTCCCCCGGTTCCCGGGATAACGCCGAGCCCGACCCACACCTGACCGAAGCGGGCCGAGGCCCCCGCGATCCGGAGGTCGCAGGCGAGGGCGAGGTCCATGCCCGCCCCCACCGCGGCGCCGTTCACCGCCGCGATGACGACCGCGTCGGAGTCCCGGATGGCGCGGATCATCGCCTGGAACCCGCCGTAGAGCTCGTCTCTGATCTGCTCGGCGCCCCCGGCCGCCCAGCGCTCGAGCTCCTCGAGGTCGCCCCCGGCGCAGAACGCCTTGCCCTCCCCCGTCAGGACGACGACGCGCTCGGCCTCCACCGCCGCGATCGCATCGGCTATCGCGCGCGCGGTCTCGGCGTCGAGGGCGTTGGCGCGCTCGGGCCGGGAGATCGTGACGTAGGCGATGTCGCCCTCGGACCCGACGGCGACCGGGTCCGTCTCGCTCATGGCGGCGACCTTACCGCCCGCCCCACGGCGCCGAGTGGTCGATGAGTCGGCTTGAGACCCACTGGAAGACCACTCGGCGGCGGAAAGAGGAAGAGACTCAGGCCGCCCCCCACCAGGCGGCCCGAGCGTCGGAAAATCGGGTCGAGCGTCTAAGCGCTCTTGGGAAGCATGCGGGTCATCTTCGTGCCGCACACGGGACACTGCCCCTGCGCCGCCTTCGACCCGTTGGCGAGCTCTTTCACTTCACCCTCGAAGTCCCGCTTCTCCCTGCACTTCACGCAGTAGCCGTTGTAGGTGTCGGCCATGGCATCGCTCCTTTCGTAGCCCCCACCAGGCGCCACCCGACTCGAGGGGTGGCGAGCCGGCAAGCCCCTATCGCTGCTCCCGCCTATCGTGCCACTTTCGCCGCCGTGACGACGGATTTGCGACTACGGTGCGTCGTCGCCCGAGGGGAGATTTTCCACGAGTCGCCCCTCGCCTTCACTCTCCGTAGCCGGAGGGCCCGATTCCCCCTCCGGCGGCGCGGCCCAGCGAGGGGGAGCGCCGCGGTAGCGGGCGAGGAAGAAGAGCGCCAGCGCCACCATGAGGACCGACAGGAGCTGGCTCCCGGTGAGCCCGAAGTAGGTCTTATCGACCCTCAGGAAGTCGGTGATGACGCGCATCGTCCCGTACCACGCGACAAAGACGAGCACGAGAAAGCCGAGGGGGCGGCGGGTCCGCCCGAGGTAGAGCAGCACGCCGAGGAGCACGAGCGTGGAGACGAAGTCGTACAGGGCGGTCTGGTGCACGACGAGGTCGAAGCACCCGAGCGAGGGGGGGTCGCCCGTCTGGAGCGCCTGCCGGTAGACCGGGGCCGCGGTCGGGTCGGGGCCCCCCGCCTCGCCGAGGCAGCGCCACCCGAGCGCGAAGTTGGTCGGGTCGCCGAGATGATCGCCGATGAGAAGATCCCCGATGCGGCCGATCACGATCCCGAGGGCGAGGCCCGGCGCGGCGAGATCGACGGTGCGCCAGAAGCCCATCTTCCTTCTCATCATGTAAGGAAGGGCGACGAGCACCGCCCCGGTGATGCCCCCGAGGAGCGATATGCCCCCCTCCCACACCTTGAAGACCCCGAGGAGGTCGTCGCCGCCGTCGGTGACCTCCAAGAAATGTCCGATGACGTAACCGACCCGCGCTCCGACGAGCGCGCCGAGCAGCGCCCAGAACAACGAGTTCCAGATGTCCTCTTCCTTCGGGGACCCCTCCCGGCTGCGGGCGCGGCGGACCATGAGCTGGGCGCCGACGAGGTAGCCGACGGCGATGCCGATGCCGTGCGGCGAGATCGACAGGGGGCCGATCTCGATGCGCGACACGATCTCCCACGCGAGCGGATCAATGCCGAACCTGAAGACCTCGGCGATCACCACCGCGGGCTCGCTAGACCTTTCGGTACTCGGTCGTCCACGCGCCGTCCTCGACCACGAAGTCGCCGAACAGAAGCGGGGCCTCCTGCTTCATGATCTCGCCGATCTTGTTGAACACGAAGCGCAGCTCCTCCTCGGCCCCCGGATCGGTGCGCATCTGGATGACGTGGCGCAGGGTGCGGATGTTGGCGGTCCACAGGATCGCGGTCGAGACGCCCATTGGTCCCAGGCGGCGGAGGGCCGAGGTGATCTCCTTCTTGTGGTGGAAGGGAATGCCCTTCTCGTCGAGCCCGAATTCCTGGGCCGCCGATATCTGGAACTCTTCGAGGGTCTCGAGGATGGAGATGATCTTTGGACGGAGGGGCTCGAGGATCTCGGGAATGCGGAACGGGATCTCCTCGAGCCGCACGAACCGCAGGCTTTCCTGGCTGAACGCCGATCCAGCCCTGTGTCTGATTGTCTCATGGGTGAAAATTCTGCTCACGTCCCATATGAGGAACGAGTAGTTGGCGTGCTCCAGCACCGAGCCGTGGCCCGATCGCAGCAGGTTCAGGAAGTACTCCTTCTGATCCCTACGAATGCGAGTGACGTTGGGGTTCAGGCCCTCCTTCCAGGAGCGATAACAGTTTCCCGAAAAATGGATCAAGCCCCTGCGCCGCACCAACACAATGCCATTCGCGGTAGTGCAGCAAAAAACATCTCCATCGAAAGGAACGCGCTGCATGCGCGTGCGTCCGACACGATTGATTGTGGCCGGACGGGGCAACTTCTCGAACACATTGCAAAAGTCGCGTTTGTCTCTGACCACCGAAGAGGCCCTTCCCAGCTTTACTAATATCTCCTGGCAAGCATCAACCAACGCGGGAGACGTAGTCGTAACCTTCTTACGCCCATTCACCTGGGATCCATCCGTTTCCACGAGCAAGTCCCAAATGTCTTGAAGTCGTTCCTGGGGTAAATCCAGAATCCAACGGGGCAGTCGCTTGTTGCGTGAATGAAGCCCACACTCGCCAACCACATATCTAACGAGCGGCAGCCCACCCGAGACGCGCATTCGCTTAACGCCGTTCCGAGGATCCCGACCGGTCCCAACCGTCAGACCAAGCTTGTCACAGGCCTCACGAACCCCTTGTTCATGGTCGCCATAGATGACAAGCCCTCGCCCCGACCCTTCATGGTCTTTAACGCTTCCTTCGGTCGCGTAATAAACCAGCAGCAGCACCAGGGCCCATATCTCCTCAGGGTCGTGCAGGGTTCTCCCTTTGCTAACCGAGTGCCTCCGTCCGTAAGAACCCGTTCCATTGGCCAACCGCTGGGACCAATGCACATCTGGGATGACAACCTCTTCAGGAAATCGCCCTTTCCAGCCATTCGCAGCCGTCATCACCTTGAACTCGGTTAATCCAATTGTCTCTGCTGTATGGAATCGGAACGGAGCGAAATACTCACCTGCCTCTATATCGCGATCTCGAAGGGTACGAAGAGAAGCCCACAGCCGGTGCTCAGGCGTCACGGAAAAGGAAACGTCCCGCCCCGCGACCTCATACATATCCCCCACGTATGGATATCGCCAGCACGCCAGAACCGGCTGATACTCAAGCAACAAGGTATGCCGATTTAGGGTCGCCACCTCTTCTCCCACCTCTAAATCGGCAAATCGCTTCCAGCCACTCGTCGTCAAAATGTCCGTTTGATCGTCAAAGCAAAGACGTCCCCCCGCCTCGATCAAGAGCTGCCCTGGGTTGAGGCCGTCCTCATGCTCCCTGCGCATCTGGAGCCACGACTCCCCGCCGACGGTCTTGAGGTAGCGCTCAAGGGCATCCAGATCGACCGAGGGGCGGGCGATCAGCTCGACCTGGGGGGTCGTCTCTCTCATCCTGCGGCTCCTTTTTGGCGGCTTGGTAGCCGCCACTCTATCGAGGGACAATGACTAGACCGTGGAGATACGAGCGCCGCGTGGCCCCGAACGCTCCTGCAAGGGCTGGCCCCAGGAGGCCGCCCTCCGCATGCTCATGAACAACCTCGATCCCCAGGTCGCCGAGCGGCCCGAGGACCTCGTCGTCTACGGGGGGTCGGGCAAGGCGGCTCGCTCGTGGGACGCCTTCCACGCCATGGTGGAGGCGCTCCGGCGGCTCGAGGACGACGAGACCCTGCTGGTCCAGTCCGGCAAGCCCGTCGGCGTGTTCACGACGCACGAGCGGGCGCCGCGGGTGCTGATCAGCAACGCCATGCTCGTGCCCGCGTGGGGGACGTGGGACGAGTTCCATCGGCTCGAGGGGCTCGGGCTGACGATGTACGGACAGATGACCGCCGGGTCGTGGATCTACATCGGCACCCAGGGCATCCTGCAAGGCACCTACGAGACCCTCGCCGAGCTCGGCGCCCGCTCCTTCGGAGGGACGCTGCGGGGTCGAGTGGTGCTGACCGCTGGGCTCGGGGGCATGGGCGGCGCCCAGCCACTGGCGGTGACGATGAACGAGGGCGTCGCGCTCGTGGTCGAGGTCGACCCGGCCCGCATCGAGCGCCGCCTCGAGACCCGCTATCTCGATCGCTCCACCCAGTCGGTCGACGAGGCGGTCACCTTGGTCGATGAAGCCAAGGAGGCCGGCGAGGCCCTGTCGGTGGGACTGCTCGGCAACGCCGCCGACGTCCTCCCCGAGCTGCTGCGGCGCGGCTTCCAACCCGACGTCGTCACCGACCAGACCTCCGCGCACGACCTCCTCGACGGATACGTGCCGGCGGGCGTCACGGTCGAGGACGCCTCCGCACTGAGGCGCGACGATCCCGACACCTACGTCAAGCGCTCGCTCGAATCGGTCGCCCGCCACGTCGAGGGGTGGCTCGGCTTCCAAGATCGCGGCGCGGTGTGCTTCGAGTACGGCAACAACATCCGGGCGCAGGCTCAGAAGGCCGGCATCGACGACGCGTTCGCGATCCCGGGCTTCGTCGACGCCTACATCCGGCCCCTGTTCTGCGAGGGCAAGGGGCCGTTCCGGTGGGTCGCGTTGTCCGGCGATCCCGCCGACATCGCCGCCACCGACGACGCGATCCTGGAACTCTTCCCCGACGACGACCGCCTCCACCGGTGGATCCGGATTGCGCAGGAGCGCGTCGCGTTCCAGGGCCTCCCGGCACGCATCTGCTGGCTCGGCTACGGCGAGCGCGCGAAGGCCGGCGTCGCGTTCAACGACCTCGTTGCGTCGGGTCGGGTGTCGGCCCCCATCGTGATCGGCCGCGATCACCTCGACGCCGGGTCGGTCGCGTCTCCATACCGCGAGACCGAAGGGATGATCGACGGGTCCGACGCAATCGCCGACTGGCCGATCCTCAACGCGCTCGTGAACACCGCGGCCGGCGCGCATTGGGTGTCGGTGCACCACGGCGGGGGTGTGGGCATCGGCTACTCGATCCACGCGGGCATGGTCGTCGTCGCGGACGGGAGCGAGGAGGCGGCCGAGAGGCTCCGGCGGGTGCTGACGACCGATCCGGGCACCGGCGTCGTCCGGCACGCGGACGCGGGCTACCGGAAAGCGATCGAGACCGCCGAGGAGCGCGGGGTCGAGCTGCCGATGGAGCCCGAGCGGCGCGACTGAACGCCGATCCCCGGAGCGCGAGCCGTTCTTGTTGTGGTTAGCCACCCCTACGGTGGTAAACCGCGACAAGAAAGGAAGGGGTCGCGAACCGGTTCTACGGCCTCCTCCATCCGCCGGTTGCCTCCGCGACGTGTGCTCGAATCTCGGCGACGTCGAACTTCGTCGTCTCGCCCCCGTCGACGACGACCTCTCCTGCCACCATGACCTTGGAGATCGCGGTCTGCTGAATCGAGTTCACGATCTGACGATTGATCGTCTTCAGCGGATGGAGCGAGAGATCGGCGAGGTCGAGAGCGACGAGATCGGCCCGCATCCCAGGGTCGATGGATCCAACCGGAAGCCCAAGCATGTCTCCCCCGGCGGTGGTGCCGAGACGGAACGCGGTCGGCGCGTCGAGCGCTCCGCCGTCGAGCAGGCGCGCCTTGGCCATGAGCGAGGCGGTGCGCATCTCGTCGAAGACGCTCTGGCGGTTGTTGGCGCAGCCGCCGTCGGGGCCGAGCGCGACGCGGATCCCGCGCCGCAGCATCTCCGGAACCGGGGCGATGCCGTCCCCGAGGAAGGCGTTTGCCCCCGGGCAGTGCACGACCCCCACTCGGGCGTCCGCCAGGAGATCCATCTCCTCGTCGTCGACCCACACGGAATGGATCGTCACCAGCCGAGGATCGAGCAGGCCTTCCCGCGCCAGGAGCCTCACAGGCGTCTCTCCGTAGCGCTCCTCGATGAGATCGCATTCGTAGCGGGCCTCGGCGAGATGGAGATGACACGGGACGCCTAGATCGTGTGCGGTCTCGAGAGCGACGCCGACCGTCTCGGGCGAGGCCGCGTGCAGCGAGTGGGGCGCGGGCTGGACCGAGACCAAGGCATCGCCGGAGTGCGACTCCGCTAGGCTTCGGCACCTCTCGGCGGCGTCCTTGGCGTCCTCGCGATAACGGGCGGGAGCGCGCGTCGGCGCGTCGGGATCGTAGAACGCGCGCGCGAACACGAGCCCGATGCCGAGGTGGTGAGCCGCTCGGATGACCTGCTCGGCGTTGTCGTTGCCCTCGTCGTGGATGTAAAAGAAGTCGACCGTCGTGGTCGTCCCCGCCAGCAGCGCCTCCGCGAACGCGAATAGCGCGCCCGCATAGATGTCGTCGGCGTCGAGCGTCTCGGAGAACGGATAGAGGATGTCGTCGCGCCACGATTCGAACGGACGGTCGTCGGCGAAGCCCTTGAGCAGGCTCTGGAACGCGTGGCCGTGGGCATTGACGGTTCCCGGGACGAGGGCGACCTCTCCCCAATGGTCCACCTGCGTGCCTTCCGGTACCGCGCCCGCGTCCACGACATCGAGGATCTCCCCGGCCTCGATCATTACGACCTGGTCCTCCGCAAACCGCCCGCCATCCCATACGAGCGCAGCGCT
Source organism: Actinomycetota bacterium (assembly GCA_050694275.1). GTDB lineage: Bacteria > Actinomycetota > CADDZG01 > CADDZG01 > WHSQ01 > JBOGXF01. Next base: position 17,792 of record JBOGXF010000106.1, read on the forward strand.
CACCGCCTGTGCCACGAGCCGAGCATATGGCCGGCGGCCGCTGTGGGCGGGGCCGTGTCCGTTATGGTTTTGCACGCGAGGCGGAGCGTAGATAGGGAGCGACGCAACCAATGACGGTCGTAGTCGGTGAGCCCCTGGCCTTCGAGGATGTCGTCGCGGTCGCTGAGGACCGAGTCCCGGTGCAGACCGCCCCCGACCTCGCCGAGCGCATGGCCCCCGCTCGCAGCATCGTCGAGGACGCGCTCGCGTCGGGACGCAAGATCTACGGGATCACCACCGGTTTCGGGGGCCTGTCGAACGTTCCCATCCCCCACGACGAAGCCGAGCGACTGCAACGCGACGTCGTCCGCTCACACGCGACCGCGGTCGGAGAGCCGCTGCCCCGAGAGGTCGTGCGCGCCATGCTGTTGCTGAAGGCGCGGACCTTTTCGTTCGGAATCTCGGGAGTCCGTCCCGACCTGGTCGACCGCCTCACGAGGTTTCTCAACGAGGGGATCCATCCCCAGATCCCCTGTCAGGGTTCTCTCGGGGCGTCCGGGGATCTCGCGCTGCTCGCCCACCTCGCGCTGCCACTGATGGGAGAGGGCACGGTCGAGTACGACGACGCGATCATGCCCGCTGCCGAGGCGCTCGACATCGCCGGCATCCCTCGTATCGAGCTCTCGATCAAAGAGGGGCTCTCGCTCGTGAACGGCACCGAGGGCATGCTCGCACTCGGGATCCTGGCATGTGCACGCGCCGAGACGCTGGAGCGAGCGGCGGGCATCTCGGGGGCCATGACGCTCGAGGCCTGTCTGGGGACCGACCGAGCGTTCGACGAAAGCCTCGTCGCACTGCGCCGGCACGCGGGCGCCCGCATCGTAGCGCGAAACCTGCGCCGTGTCCTCGACGGCAGCGAGATCGTCGCGTCGCACCGCGACTCTGAGCACCTCGTCCAGGACGCGTACTCGCTGCGGTGCATACCGCAGGTCCACGGCGCGTACCGCGACGGCATCGCCTACGTTCGCTCGGTCCTCGAGGCGGAGCTCGAGTCGGCCATCGACAACCCATCCGTCATCGTCGACACGGGCGAGGTTCTTTCCGGCGGCAACTTCCACGGCGAGGCGCTGGGACTCGCGCTCGACCATCTCTGCCTGTGCGTTTCCGGCTTTGCGACCATCGCCGAGCGGCGCATCGCGCGCTTGGTCGATCCCGTGCTGAGCAATGGTCTCCCCGCATTCCTCACCGAGGATCCGGGCCGGCGTTCGGGCTTCATGCTCGCCCACTACACCGCCGCATCGCTCGTCGCTGAGAACCGGGCGCTCTGCTTTCCCGCCTCGTCCGACTCCATACCGACCTCGGCGGGTCAGGAAGATCACGTCAGCATGGGCGCGACCTCGGGGCGCAAGGCGCTGCAGGCGCTGGGCAACTCTCAGACGGTCATCGGGGTCGAGGCACTCGCGGCGGCTCAGGGACTCGAGCTGCGGGCCCCCCTGCGCCCATCGCCCGCGACGACCGCCGCCCTCGAGCACATCCGTAAGCTGTCGCCCCACCTCGACGAGGATCGTCCGCTCGCCACCGACATGGAGTCGGTCGGCGAGCTGGTCAAGGACGGCTCGCTCGTCGCCGCCGTCGAGGCCGCGATCGGGCCGCTCGATTAGTTACTACTATCGGCCGCCATGACTATCGAGTACAAGCCCGGCGAGCGGTTCAAGTCGATGGCGACGGGGTCGCTCGATTACGGGGGGATCTGGTCGCACCTCAAATGGGTCGTCGCCGAGCTCGAACCGGGCCGGGCGGTGCTCGAATGGGAGCCCGACGAGAATCACTCGTTCCTCACCGCCGATGGATGGATCGTGCACGGCGGGATGGTGGCGACTCTTCTCGACACCGCCATGGGTCAGGCGACCTGGGGTCTCCTCAACGAGGACGAGGCCTTCCTGACCGCCGACCTGAGGACCGAGTTCTTCCGGCGGACCTCCCCGGGGCTCGTACGCGCGACCGGATGGGTCGTGCACAAGACTCGCCGGATGACGTTCGCCTCGGCCGAACTCCACGATGGGGACGGCAGGTTCCTCGCCGCCGCGCGCGCCACCAACGTCACGATCGCGGCGTCCTCTTGACGCGCTGGTGCGCCCCGTCGGCGAGATGCACGAGCTTGCCGCCGCACACGACCGCGAGCACCTGGTCGTGGTCGGGGCGGTAGGGGGCCATTTCGAACGACGGCGCGTCGAGGACGACCGCGTCGGCCCGGTAGCCGGGGGCGAGGCGGCCGACCTCGGCCTCGAGCCCGAGCGCGTGCGCGGCGTTGACGGTCGCCGCGGCGAGGGCCTCGAGGGGGCGCAGACCGTAGAGGCGGCAGGCGAGCGAAATCACGAACGGCATCGAGCGGATCGGCGACGTTCCGGGATTGAGGTCGCTGCCGAGCGCAACGATCGCGCCGGACTCGATGAGACTGCGCGCCGGAGGTCTCTTCTCCTGGCAAAGGGTGAACGTCGCACCAGGAAGCAGCACCGCCACGGTTTCCGAGCTTGCGAGCTCTCCCACTGCGTCGAGCGAGGTGTGGTTGAGATGGTCGGCCGACGCGAACCCTCGTCCTGCCGCGAAAGACGCGGCCCCAGAGTCGTCGAGCTGATCGGCGTGAATCCGCATCCGCAACCCCAGCCGATCCGCCACCTCGGCAAGCCGGGCCGCGTGTTCGAGCCGAAACGCGATCGCCTCGACGTAGACGTCGACCGCGCTGCACAGGCCTTCCTTAGCCGCGCTCGGCAAGAGCTCCTCGGCGGCCTCCCGTACCCAGTCGTCCTCGGATCTTCCTTTGGGGACCGCGTGCGCGGCGAGACAGGTGGTCACCGCCTTCTGCGGAACGCGCTCGCCAAGAGCGCGCGCGAAACGGAGTTGGCGCAGCTCGGCCTCGACCCCGAGCCCGTATCCAGACTTCGTCTCGAACGTGGTCGTTCCCAGCGCGAGCATCTCGGCCGCGAGAGCTTGCGAGAACTCGAGCACGTCGTTATCGGGTGCCCCGGCGAGCATGCGCGCCGACCGGTAGATGCCTTTGTCCTCGGAATGGAGGGCCTGGTAGCTCGACCCGGCCAGGCGGGCCGCGTCCTCGTCCGCACGCCAGCCGAAGAACGGAAGGTGCGTGTGGCAGTCGACGAATCCCGGGGTCACGGTGCACCCGGAGGCGTCGAAGACGATCTCGGCGTCCTCTGTTGGGCCGACCGACAGCACCCGGCCCCCGTCGAACGCGACCGATGCGCCTTCGAGCACCTCTATCGCGCCCATCGCATCGCCGCGCACGGGGCCGTCGCCGACGAACGGGATCACGCTCGCCGCGTCTCTCAGCACAATCGAGGTCATTCGTCCTCCTCGGCCACGCGCCGGCGCGCTGCCTTTCGGTACGCGAACGTGCCGTCGGGCCGTTCGACGCGCTCGATCTCTTTAGCGTTTCGGAGATGAGCGAGGTGCGCGAGCGCTTCGCCCAACGCCAGGCGCCGCTCGAAGTTCAGTAGCTCGTCCCCGAAGATCTCGTCGGTGATCTCGTCGGCGGTGTGGGCCTCGCGCCGGATGACCTGCAGTATCGATCCCAGCCTCCGGTCGTGATGACGGATGATCACGCGGGCCCGCTCGCCGCCGTCCTCGAACGGGCGGCCGTGACCGGGCAGGACGAGAGCCGGATCGAGATCCACGACCTTGTCCAGCGACGCGAGGAAATCCCCGAGCGGGTCGCTGTCCCCTCGCTTGAAGTCGATGTGTGGCGTGATGGTGGGCAGCAGGTGGTCGCCCGATATAAGGACGTGATCGCGCGCATCCCACACGCACAGGTGCGATTTCGCGTGTCCCGGCGTGTAGACGATCGACCAGGTGCGCCCGCCCGCCTTGAACGTCTCGCCACCCTTCAGCCGAGCGGTTGCCTCGACGACATCCGACACGAACGGACGCCAGTCTTCGAACGCGGCGAGGTCTTCGACTTCCTCCGGGGGGATGCCGTGGTCCTCGAGCATCCTCCTCAGCCGCTCCGCGACGCCCGACGGATCCTCGTACGCCTCGAGATCCTCAGTCGAGGTCTCATGCATCCACAGTTCGCAACCGGCTTCTTCGATCAGACGTCCCGCCATCCCGTAGTGGTCGATGTGGGGATGCGTGACGACGAGACGCGTCACATCGGAAACCGAGACATCGCACGCCTTCAGGGCGTCGACCAGCTCGGGGAATCCTCCGTCTTCGAGGCCGGGGTCATGGATGCCGCAGTCGACCAGAGTGCACCCGTCGCCGTCTCTGATCAGGTACGCGTTGACGCGGGTCAGGCCGGGAAACGGCAGTGGCAGGACCAGCCGGAAGATTCCCGGTGCGGGCTCGCGCCGGCGATGTTCCATGCGGCCGCGCGTCCTACTCGTGAAGGCGCTCTTTGATCACGAACCAGACTCTGACCCGCGCCCTGTAGGTGAGCTCTCCGCCGTCCCCCACCTGGCCCTCGACGCCGCGGACCTCGAACGAGGTGACGCCCTGGAGCGTGAGCGTGGCTCTGTGCACGGCTCCCGACACCGCCTCTTCGATGCTCGACCCCGTCCCCATGAGGTCAACCGACTTCTCGACGGTCATGAAAAACCCCCTTACGCAGGCAAGGGGGTCATCCTAGTGGGGCTACCGCTACGAGGGCTTGTGGCTGATGGGTGAGGTAAACGAGGGCGTCCGGTCGCACGACACGGGCGGACGGTGTTTGCACATCCGGCGCTGGTAGTCCTTGGTGAGGATGTCGCGGGAGATGGCGAGCCACCACTTGACCGCGGGGACATGAAGGGACGCGTCCTTGGGCCCGGACATCCAGGTGCACGATCTCTCGTCCATCTCTCGGCCTTCCTCGTCGGTGGAACGTCTGAGGGGGTCCCACGCATTCGCTCGCGGATGGATTCGTCGCGCCGCCATGGATTCCTTCCGGGATTTCTGAAGAACGCGGGCCGAGCAGGCGAAACGCACGCTTATGCCCGATTCCTCCAACCAACCCAAGCTGCCGAGTGGTCGCCACGCGCCCTCAGGTGTCGTTTCGCGACCACTCGGCGAGGGGGGCGGTTAGATGTAGCCGCGCAGGTGTTCGGCCTCGACGACCCGCTCGACCGCGATGTCGAACGCCGCGTCTCGCAATGAGAGGCCCCGCTCCTCGGCGCGGGCGAAGACCTGATTGGTCGCTTTGGTCATCTTCTTCTTGAGCTCGAAGTTCACCGTCTCGAGCTCCCATCGGAACTGCTGGATGTTCTGGACCCACTCGAAGTACGAGACCGTCACCCCGCCGCTGTTCGCAAGGATGTCCGGCACCACCATGACGCCACGATCGTGCAACACGAGGTCGGCGGCGGGAGTCGTCGGTCCGTTGGCCGCCTCGACGATCATGCGCGCTGTGATGCGATCAGCGTTCGAGCTGTTGATCACGCCGTGGATCGCGGCCGGGATGAGGAGGTCGCAATCGAGCTCGAGCAGCTCCTCGTTGGAGACCTTCTCCCCGTCCTCGTAGGTGGACACCGACATCGCCTCGTGCTGGTGGGCGGTGACGCGGTCGAGGTCCAGCCCCTGCGGGTTGTACGTCCCGCCGCCGACATCGGACACCGCGACGATCCTCGCTCCTTGCTCGGCTGCGAGCACGGCGGTCCAGTAGCCGACATTGCCGTAACCCTGGATCGCGACGCTCGCATCCCTGAAACTGATTCCCGCCTTCTTGGCCGCCTCTCGTGCGCAGATGACGACCCCCCGCCCGGTCGCCTCCTCGCGTCCGGGCGAGCCGCCGAGCGCGACCGGCTTACCGGTCACGATTCCGGGCGTATGCCCGTACTTCTGTCCGAACGAGTCCATCATCCACGCCATCGTTTGCGCGTTCGTGCCCATGTCGGGGGCCGGGATGTCGCGGTTGATGCCGAGGATGTACGAGATCATGCCGGTGAAGCGACGCGTCAGTCGTTCGAGCTCACCGGTCGAGAGCAGTCCCGGCTCGCACTGAACGCCCCCCTTGGCCCCACCGAACGGCACGTCGATGAGCGCGTTCTTCCACGTCATGAGCGCAGCGAGCGCTCGCACCTCATCGAGATCGGCAGACTCGTGATAGCGGATCCCACCCTTGTAGGGGCCGCGCGCGCCGTTGTGCTGGATGCGATAGCCGCGGAACACCACCATGCGGGCGTCGTCCATACGCACGGGTATCTGCACGGCGAGCTCGCGGTAGGTGCTGGCGAGCACCTCGCGCATCGCGTCCTGCAGTGTGAGTCGATCGGCCGATTTGTGAAAGAAGTAAGTTGCTGCCTCGAACGGCGTCATCGCGTCGGTGGGCTCGGCCACCCGACCGGCAACCCCCAATCCCGCCGACGCCTCCGGCTTGACCTCTTGAGTCTTAGCCATTGTCTTAGACCCTACTGCGAGGGGGCGACTGCTTCCACGTCGGGGGAGATCTGTCTGACCTCGGTGTCGGTCTCGCCCGACAGGAATCTGCGCGTGTGCTCCCTCGCGAGCTCGATGAGACGTTCGGTGTGCTCGAGCGACGCGAAGGGGACGAAGAAACCGATGGGAGCGGTGGGCAACATCACCAGGCGAACCCGGCCCGCGTAGATGGTCTGCTCCAGTGCCAGCCGCTGCGACCGGGCGAGGGTGAACGCGTGCAGGAGATAGTCCATCGGTCTCACCAAGGGACGGCGCTGGTGACTGTGCGACGTCGAGTTCATCACGTAGATCGTGCGTGCCCCGAGGGAGACCGCGGGAGCGATGGGGACGTTGTTTGCGACCCCGCCGTCGATGTACATCCGTCCGTCGATCTCGACCGGCGGGAATACCCCGGGCATCGCCGTCGATGCAACCACCGGCTCCAAGACCTCGCCGGTCGAGAACACCTTCTCGGCCCCGGTCTCGAGATCGGTGGTTACGACCGCAAGAGGTATCTGGGCCTCTTCGAAGGTTGCACGGCCCAATCGCGACTCCACCAGTCGCCGGATCCCGCTGTTTTCGAACACGCGGTTTCCTCTCACCAGCATGCGCGCCCAGGATGCCTTGAATCGGCCTCCGGGGAACAGATCGCCGTCGCCGAGAGCGCGCCAGATGCCCTCGAGACGCACGACTCCCTCGATCGTTGGGTCGAACGCCACGAAGGTCGCGTTCAACGCGCCCACCGAGGTTCCCACCGCGAGATCGGGAGTCACGCCGTGCTCGAACAACGCCTGCAGCGCGCCCACCTGCAGCGCGCCGAGAGGTCCCCCGCCCGAGAAGACGAATGCGACTCGGTCCCGCCTGTGCAGCGCCAGGCGGCGCAGCCACTGAGCCCGCGATGGGACGTGCGTCATACCTAGATAATCGGCCCTCCGCAGGCCCTATGTGAGGAATTAATCGAGATCAAGTAGAAGTTTTCTTGCGCGCCTTCGAGGCCGAGGCGGCGGTCTTCTTCCGGACATCCTTGGTCCTCTTCTGTGCCTCCTTGGCCGCCGCCGAGCCGCGTTTGCGGGCCTCCTTTAGCGCCCTCGACCCCTGAATGCGTGCATCTTTGGTCGTCGCACGCGCGGCCTTCTTGGTCGCGTCCGCAGTCTTCTTGGCGCTCGAGCGAAGGGTCTGTACCTCGCGCGACTTTCCGAGGGCTTTCGCGCTCTTCCGGGACCGCTTGGCCGCCGTCTTCACCAGGGTTCCGGCCGACCCCGCCGCCGCCTTCACCACCTCCCTCGCCGCCTTGGCCTGCCTCTTGGCGACCTTGGCATCGCGTGTCTTAGAGACCTCGCGCGCCGTCTCCTTCGCCGTCTTCGCGGCTTTCTTACCGGCGGCCGACAGGCTCTTGGCGGTCTCCCCGAGCTGGCTGCGCAACTCCTTGATCTGCTTGTTGGCCTTGGCCATCCTGCCTCCCTTGCCCGAGCTTGAGCTTGGCGAGCCCTACGTTACTTGAATCGGTCTTACTGCACGGGAGGCTAGCGGTCGAGGTGCAGGCGCAACCACGTCCGGCGTCCGCACGCGGGACAGCGGAACCACGAGTGGTGGTAGCGGAGCAGGGGGACATGAAAGTGAATGGGAAACATGAGGGCGGTGAGCTCCAGGTACGACACCCGCGTCTCTTCGAGACACGACGAGCACTCGACCGTGCACGTCAGCGGTCGCCGTTCGGTCGCACTGTAGAGGGCGTACTTGCCACGATCCTCCATCAGGGCATCATCCGGTCTCCCAAGAGACGGCGAGCATGGACCCGGTAGGCCTCGGCCCCGGGATGCATCGGCGCGTAGGCCAATATCGACCGGCCGGCCTGGCTCGCCTCCGCGAACCGAATCGATTTGCGCACCGGCGGCTCCATGACATCGACGCCGTACCGCTGCCCGACGTCGGCGAGGACCTCCCGAGCGTGGCGGGAGCGACCGTCGTACATGGTCGGAATCAATCCCCCGATCTCGAGGTGAGGATTCGTGAACCGGCGGATGTCGTTGAGCGTCTCGAGGAGCTGCCCCACACCCCGATGCGAGAGCGCCTCGCACTGAAGGGGAACGAACACCTCCTGGGCGGCGGTGAGCCCGTTGATCGTGAGGATGCCGAGCGAGGGAGGACAGTCGATGAGCACGAAGTCGTAGCGTCCGGTGACGTCACGAAGCGCTCGCTCGAGAGCGTACTCGCGGCCGGTCTTGGCAAGCAGCACTGCTTCTGCCCCTGCGAGATCGATATTGGAGGGCACGAGATCGCACTCGCGCGTGATAACGACCTTCTCGATCGGTATTCGCCGCACGAGCACGTCGTTGATCGTCTCTTCCACCAGATCGGGATCGACGCCCATCGAGTAGGACAGTGCTCCCTGAGGATCGAGATCTACTGCGAGAACGCGCAGGCCCATCTCGGTCAGCGCGGCTCCGATGGCCAGAGTTGAAGTGGTCTTGGCGACACCGCCCTTCTGATTGGCGAATGCGACGACGCGCGCCATCAGCCCTTTTCCTTGCGATCCCCCGACGGTTTGAGCCCGACCGCGCCGAGAAACTGCTTGATCTCGTTGACCTGCCACCCTCGTTCCCGCAGTTCGCCGATGAGGCGTCTGGCGACCTCGGACAGCTCCTCATCCTCGTAGGACTCGTAGCCGTCGAGAAAGCCGCGCGCGTAATCCCACGAGACATACTCCTCGGGATTCGGGTCGAAAGCGGGCTCGTGTACCGGGGACTCTCCCTCGTCGAGAAGCTCCCGAAGGTTGCCGTGCAAGAGGTCCCATCCGAGGTAGTGGTCCTCTCCGCAATCCGGGCAGTAAAAGACGGTCCCCCGGATGCCTTTCGGCTCCAGGAGCTGCTTGAGAACCTGGACGTCGACCAGATCTTGTTGGAGCGCGTGACGCTCGTCGTCTCCGAGCGGGGCGTCCTCGTCAAATGGATCTTGTGGGGCATCGGCCATGGGGTCATCGTAAAGGCCTCGGCGGGCATGGTCATCGGCCTTTCACGACCCTGCGTAACCAGCCCCAATGGACTAAGCGAAATAGCCCGTTCGATTCATTCAACAAAGGCCGGCTCTCTGCCATCGTTATCGAGCAACCACGACAAGAGGAGCTGAATGAGCGCCGCCCACACTCGTGCCCAAGGAACGGCTCGACCCAAGGTCCTGGTCGTAGACGACGATCCCGACCTACAGCTCCTGGCTCGTATGCAGCTCGCCGACGGCTTCGACGTCATCCAGGCGTCCGACGGCGACGAGGGCATCGAGATGGCCGTGGAGCATTCGCCGGACGTGATCCTGCTCGACATCATGATGCCGGGACGCAGCGGCAGGGAGGTTCTCGCCGCGCTCTCCGAGGAGCCCGCAACCAAGGACATCCCCATCATCTTCATCTCCGCGCTCACCGCGATCGAAGACCGGGTGCAAGGCCTCGAGAGTGGAGCGATCGACTACATCAGCAAACCAGCCGACCCGCGCGAGCTCAAAGCACGGGTCGGGATTGCCGCCCGTCTGTCCACTCGCCGTAACGGCACAAAGGACCTCGTCACCGACCTTCCCGCACGAGACGCATTCGAGGCGCGCGTTGCCGAGGAGATGGCTCGCTCGCGACGGAGCCGCGCTCCTTTCTCGATTCTCTTGATCGACATCGATCACATGGACGCGCTCAACGATCGTTTCGGCCGAACAATGGTCGACGCGCTTTTGCGTGAGATAGCAAAAAAGCTGCGCAAGACACTGAGGGCATCGGATCTCTTGTTTCGGTACGGCGGGGACGAATTCGCCGTGCTCTTGCCCGACGCGGATATCGGCACCGCATATCTGGCATCGGAACGCCTCAGGGATGCGATTCATTCGATCCGCCAGGCGAGGGCGCAGATCTCGGTATCGGTCGGTGTCGCGGAGCTCGGCGGCGCGAGGGCGGTCGAAGAGCTCGTGGCCAAGGCCGAGATCGCGTTGTTCCGGGCAAAGGAATCCGGAGGCAATCGATCGTGGCGAGCCGACGACCCCCGCCGTCACGGTCTCAATCCTGTGTCGCTGTCCGAAGATCTCACGGATCGCGAATGGGGTGTGGTGGCGCACCTTGCCAAGCGGCTCACCGAGCCCGAGATCGCAAAGCGCCTTGGTATCAGCGCGGGAACCGTGCGAAGCCACAAAGCGCGGATTCGCCGGAAGCTCCAGGTCCCACCCGAGATAAGGCTGTCCGAGTTCGTCAAGCAGAACTTCGCCGATCTCATTGACCGTCTCAGCGAGATCGATTCCGGGCAGTCCCCCCGATGAAGCCGAAGAGACTGCGCGTCCTCGTCGTCGACGACGAGGACGACATCAGGTTGATAGTGGGACTCAACCTCGGGCTGTTGGGGATGGAGTTCGGCGAGGCGGTCGACGGGGCCGAGGCGCTCGAGATGCTTCGGGCCGGGGACTGGGACGGCTGCGTTCTCGACCTCGCGATGCCGAAAGTCGATGGCTACACCGTATTGAAAGAGCTCGCGAAGGACGACGTGCTTGGGGATCTCGCCGTCGTCGTCCTATCGGCAAGGGGCTCCCCCACAACCGCGATCCAGGCCATGAAGCTCGGAGCTCACGCTCACCTCACCAAGCCGTTCTCGCCTGCGGCGGTTGCTCGGACGCTGCTCGAGTTGCTGAGCATGCCCGCAGAGGAGCGCCAGCAGCGCCGGAAGGATCTCATCGAGCGGGCGAGTCAGCTCGAACGCCTCGGAATGCCGACGGTCTGATGTCGCAGCAGAGACTTCGCGTCCTGGTCGTGGGCGGCGACGCTTCGACCTGGGTGGGCCTGACGTCATCGCTCGGCGAGCTCAACCCGCAGCTCTTCGTGCCTAAGGAAGGTGCCGACGTCGCATTCATGGTCGAGCACCAGGAAATCGAGATCGTCGTTCTGGTGTGCAATCCCGACGACGCCGACGGCACGAAGGCGTCGATCGAGATGCTGAAGAGCAGCGGACTGGAGCCGCGCACGATCATGCTCGCAGCTCCCGAAGACCGGGTCGCGGTATCGGGCGCGCTCGAGGCAGGGGTTGCCGGTTACGTGCTGCGCGGGTCGGCCCCCGAACAGCTCGGGCTGGCAATAACTCAGGTGAGCCGTGGCGGGGTCTTCTTCGACGCGCCCGCCGCGGCGCTATTGCGGGCCGTCGCTCCGGCCATATCGGGGCTTCCCGGCATGGCGGTGGCTCGCGCCCTGGCCTCGGCTCTGGAGCTGAAGGACACGTACACCGGAGGTCACGCCGAGCGGGTAACCGCCCTCGCCCTGCGGCTCGCCCGTGACGCCGCGCTCGACGACGCGCCGGTGGGCGACGATCTCGAGATCGCGTTCTTGCTTCACGACGTGGGAAAGATCGGAATCCCGGAGTCGATTCTCGGCAAGCCCGGGGGCCTGACCGACACCGAACGGCGCGTGCTCGAGACCCACCCCATTCTCGGAGAGCGAATCGTCGCCCCCCTCGGGCTCGCGCGCTGCGTCCGGCAGGTCATTCGTCATCACCACGAGCGATGGGACGGTCGCGGCTACCCCGACCGGCTGTCCGGCTACGAGATCCCGTCCTGCGCTCGCATCTTTGCCATCGCCGACGTGATCGACGCGATGACCTCGGTGCGTCCGTACCGCAGACCGGTCTCGTTCGAGCAGGCGATGCTGGAGATCGAGGCGGGAGCGGGAAAGCATTTCGACCCCGACCTCTGCGCGCTCGCCCGGGAGGCGTTCGTCGACGTCCCGATCGACCTGCTCGACTCATCGGTCGGCCTCGACCTCTAGCTCCCCGAGATGGTCAGAACCCCGCGAGATAAGTGTCGAGGATCGCGCGCCCCGCGAAGACCGCGGCCACTGCCCCGGCGGCCAGAAACGGGCCGAACGGCACCTGCATCTTGCGTCCCCCACCAGTGGCGAGCATGACGATCCCGCCGATGACCCCGCCGAGCAGGAACGCCAGGAACATCCCCACGACGGTGATCCCGATCCCGCCGAGGTAGCCGAGGAAAGTCCCCAGGACGAAGGCGAGCTTGACGTCACCCCCACCCATCCCTGCGGGATAAACGAACGCCAGCAGGAAGAAGAACCCTCCGAAGATCACCGCCCCCAAGGCGGCGTCGAGCAGGCGGCCCGGCTCACGGTCGATCAGGGCCACGAGCGCGAGCCCGATCCATCCTGCGACGAACGCCGGGTAGACGATTCGGTTGGGCAACAGCTTGAGCTCGAGGTCGATCGTGGTGAGCACGATGAGCACCCAGAAGAAGCCCGCGAACACGGCGGTCTCGAGCGAGTAGCCGAACTTCGCCGCGGCTCCCGCGAAGAGGATGCCGGTCGCCAGCTCTATCAGCGGATAGCGCGGCGAGATGCGGACTCCGCACCGACGACAGCGACCGCGTAGCGCGATGTAGCTCACCAGGGGAACGTTCTCCAGGGCAGTGAGGGTGCGTCCGCAGTTGGGGCACCTGCTCCGGCTGCGCCCTCCGATCTCGATCTTGCGCGGGACTCGGTAGGCAACCGCGGTGGCGAAGCTGCCGAAGATCAGACCCAGGAGCCCGACAAAGATGATCAGGAGAAGATCTTCGGGAGCCGCGGCCTACTCCGGTTCGCCGATGTAATGCTTTATCCGGCCGAGCAAAGTTTCGGCCTCGAACGGTTTCATGATCACGTTCTCGGCGCCGATCGCGTCGTCGAACTCTTCGTGGGCGCCGGGCTTGCCGGTGACAACGACTATGGGGATCCCCGCGGTTGCCGGGTGCTTCTGCATCTCGTCGAACATACGCCCACCCGACACGTCGGGCATCATGAGGTCCAGCAGGATGAGATCGGGTCGCTTGAACTCGGCCTTGGCCAATCCCTCGAGACCGTCCTTCGCTTCCAGAACTTCGTAGCCCTGCTGCTCCAGGATGAACTTTTCGAGCTCCCGAACCGCATCTTCGTCTTCGACGATCAGAACGAGCTTTGCCATGGACAAAAGGTATCAACCAAAGGGGCCCACCGTCCGACTACCGCGCACCGCTATTCCCAAAGACCTCTGAGAGGAGCGGCGGGGGGGCGGCGGCCCATCACCGTCTCGGTCATCCGCACGCTTCGGATCGCGGCCTCTACGTCGTGGACTCGCACGACGGACACGCCCCCGACGACCGCGAGAACGACCAGAGCGAGAGTCCCCTCGAGACGATCATCGGGTGGAAGATCGAGGGTCTCGCCCACTACGTCCTTGCGCGAGGGAGCCAGGAGAACCGGCCATCGCACCGCGGTCAGCTCGGCCAGACGACGCATCAGCTCGAGGGAGTGAAAGGTCGTCTTTCCAAAATCCAGGCCAGGGTCGACGATGATGCGGTCCTCCCTCACACCGGCCGACGTGGCGCGGGCGACAAGCCTCTCCCACGTATCGACGACATCGCGCACGACATCGACAAAGCGCGGGTGACGGGGACGGCCGCGCAGCTGACCACCGTGGTGCATGGCGATGAGACCGGCCCCCGTGGCTGCGCAGACGTCCGCAAGCTCTTCGTCGGCGAGGCCGGTGACGTCGTTGACGATGCTCGCACCCGCCTCGAGCGCGGCGCGCGCGACCGACGTCCGCCCGGTCTCGACCGCAAGCGGAATCCCGATGCCCCGGAGCTCCTCGACCATGGGGAGCAGCCGGCGCGCCTCCTCGGACTCGTCCACAACCTCACCGGGTCCCGCCTTCACCGCGCCGAGATCGAGTAGGTCGGCGCCCTCCTCGACGAGCCGGCGGGCGTGGTCGAGAGACTCGTCGAGTCCCATCCGCCCGCCGTCGTAGAACGAGTCCGGAGTGCGGTTGACGATGCCCATCACGAGGCAGCGATCGAGCGTGAGCTCGCCGCGCGCGTGCCGGAGCCTCATTCCACGATCACGGCCGGGGGCGCTCGTCTAAGGCTCGACACGAGATAGATCCCGGCGAGGATCGCGGCCCCGCCGGGGACGGCGAGCAGCGATGGAACCTCATCGAAGAGCACCAGGGCGAGCGCGGAGGCGATGATGGGCTCTGCCATGATCGCGACCGAGACGGTCGTGGCGTCGATGTCCTTCAGAACCAGGTTGATGACCGTGTGGCCGAGGAGCTGGGGCCCGACGATGATCCCTACGATCGCCCACCATGTCGTCGCGCCGTAGCCCCACAGCTCCGCCCCACCCGCCGCCGAGGCGATGAGAAGCAGGAACGCCGACGCGGCGTAAGCGATCACGCCGTACTCGATGATTCCGAGACCTCGACGCGAGACTCCCCCGGCCATGAGGTATCCCGCCGCGGCAACTCCTCCCACCAGAGCGAGGATGTTGCCCAGCAGGGATGACTGTCCCTCCGTTCCTCCACCGAGCCCCACGACCGCGGCGCCGCCGATGGCGAGGGCGATGCCGACCCACCCGATGATCGCGAGCCGCTCGGCGAACAGACACCTCGCCGCGAGCGCGGCGAACACCGGGGTGGTCGAGACGAGCAGAACGGACTCGGCCACCGTGGTCATCTCGACCGAAGTGATCCACGCCGCGAAGTGAAGCGCGAGAAAGGCGCCGGCGAGCAGCGAGGTGCGGACGTGCCATCGGGCCGCGGCACCGAAGCGGGCGAACGGCGCGAGGGCCACGGCCCCGGCGGCGCAGCGCCAGAAGGAGATCGCGAGGGCGTCCGCGTCCGAGGCGTACCGGATGAGGATGGCGGAGACCGACGCGGCGATGACCCCCAGCGTCAGGAGCGACCACGCGGCCCAACCGGGGGCGTGGGCGTGAGCATTGCGGGTCTCGGTCGAGGCCTCCACGGGCCACTAGGCTATGCGGCCGTGGACTCAGGGCCGGTGGTGGGCGTCGGAGCGATAGTGACCGACGGCGAGCGTCTGCTCATGGTCCGGCGCGCCAAGGACCCCGGCCGTGGGCTGTGGTCGCTGCCCGGGGGCCGGGTCGAGCGCGGCGAGTACCTGGGCGACGCGCTCTCGCGTGAGGTCAAGGAAGAGACGGGGCTCGACATCGAGGTCGAGGGCTTCGCCGGAATCCTTGAGGTCGTCGGGGATGAGTCGCACTACGTCATCCTCGATTTCCTCGCCCGCCGCGTGAGCGAGACGGATCCCGAGCCGGGCGACGACGTCGACCGGGCGGAGTGGGTCCCGTTCGAGCGCGTTCCCGAGCTCGACTGCACGCCCCGCTTCGTCGAGACCCTGCGCGGCTGGGGCGTCCTGCCCCCCGACTAGGCCATGACCGCCGCCGTGCGTGCATACATGTCTTTCGTCAGATGTCTGACAGTTGTCAGACACGGGTCTGACGTTTCGGCGGAGCCGCCATCGCAGTTTCGTTCAGCAGACGAACAGGGCGACCAGGTCGTTCTGGCGGATGGTCGTGCCGGCGATGGGATCGGTCTCGGACACGACCGTGCCCCCGCCGCCGCAGGACTGCACGACGCGCGTTCGCAAGCCGAGGTCCTCGAGCTTCTTTACGGCCGCGTCGACGTTCATGTTGCGGACGTCGGGCATCTTCACCTTCTTGAATTCCGGGCCGAGCGAGACCGTGACCTCAATCTCGCTGCCCTCATCGACCGACACCCCGGCCCCCGGGGCGATCGCGATGACCTTGCCCGCCTTGACCTCGTCGGAATAGGCCTCGGCCACGACTGGGACCAGGCCCGCATCCTTGAGGATCTTCTTTGCCTCGGCCGTGGGCAACCCGACGACCTCAGGGATCGCGACGGGCCGAGGTCCCTTGCTGACCACCAGGCGGATCTCCGAGCCCCACCGGAGCTTGCCCTTGGCGGGGCGCTGTCCGACGATCGTCCCCTCTTCGTCGGACGAGAACCGGCGCACGACCTCGCCCGGCTCGAACCCGGCAGCTTCCAGGCGATCCCGACCGGCGGACAGGTCCATTCCCCTGATGTCGGGAACCCGGCGCATCGGGAGGCCGGTCGAGATGACCAGGCGAACAGTTGACCCTTCCTCGAGAGTCCCTCCCATCGGCGTCTGACGGAGGACGTGTCCCTCGGCGACGGCGAAGCTGTCGTCGCGACCGACGACCTTTATCGTGAGACCCTCGTTCTCCACGATCTGATCTGCCTCGGCATGAGACAGTCCGACCAGGCGCGGGACATCGACCATACGGGGGCCGAGCAGCGACGGAACGGCCCACGCCGCACCCATCGCCAAGAGCACGAGAATCGCGACCAGCGCGGCCACCCGGGGGAGTCTGCGCGCCTTGCGACGGCCGCGCCGCCTCGGCTCGGCGAGGAAAGAGGTCGGGCTTGCGTCGAGCAGGCTGATCTCGCCCGTGACGTCGTCGACCAGAGAGGCCACCGGCGCAGCGGGTTCGAGGCTGCTTGCGACGCTCCCCAGGGCCTCGGCCATCTCGGCTGCGGTGCCAAACCGATCCTGTGGGTCGAGCGCGCACGCTTTGAGCACGATCCGGTCGAGCGCGCGGGGTAGCGAGGGATCGACCGACGAGGGCGCGACCGGGGGTTCGGAGGCGCGCCGCCTCATGAGGTCCGCGCCCGTTCCCTGCAGGGGGGGCAGGCCGGTGAGCAGCTCGAACAGGACCGCTCCGGCGGCCCAGATGTCGGATGCGACGCTCGCCTCTGCGCCTTCGATCTGCTCCGGTGAGAGATAGCGGAGGGTTCCGGGGATGTTGCCGCCCGGCAGGGTGCGCTCGGCGTCGGCGATCACCGCGATCCCGAAGTCGGCGACCTTCACCGCGCCGTCGCGCGCGATGAGGACGTTCTCAGGTTTGACATCGCGATGGATCAGACCCTGACGGTGTGCCGCGAAGAGGGCGTCGCACATCGAGACCGTGATCTCGGCCGCCTGCGCGGGCAGAAGGGAGCCGCGCGCCACCAGCAGGTCGCGCAGGTCGCTACCGGACACGTACTCCATCACCATGTAGTAGGTCAGCTCGTCCTCGGCACCCCAGTCGTAGACCGCGACGACCCCGGGATGAGACAGGCGAGCCGCGGCCCTTGCCTCGCCCTTGAAGCGCTCGACGAGCTCGGCGTCGGATGCGAGTGATGGCTGCAGGATCTTCACCGCGACGGCTCGATCCAGCAAGAGGTCGTGCCCTCGATATACCTCGCCCATGCCTCCGCCGGCGAGGCGCGCAATGAGCCGGTAGCGATCCGAGAGAACATCTCCGACGAGATCACGCATCAGGCGCATCAGCCACCTCCGTGATAGCGGCGCAGATGGAAGTCGTAGCGGTTGGTGAGGACATCGAGATCGCGCGCCACCTCGCCCAGACGCGCCAGTACGGACGAAAGCTCCGAATCCAGCTCGGAGGTCTGCGCCCGGGCGGCCGAGCGCGCGTCGGCGATCGACGACTTCAGGCGCGCAAGCGACTTCTTGAGCCGCGTGGAGACGCGATCGAGCCGGTTCGTGGTCTCGTCTCGGTCGTCGGTCGCTCGATCGAGGTCGCCCTCGAGCTCGGCGACGCGGTCCTCGAGCGCCTCGACGCGCTCGAGCGCCTCGGCGGCCGCGGCGGCCGAGTCATCGTCGACGGAGTCCCCGGTGCCGCACGCAGCCAGTGATGCGGCGACCAGGAGAAGGACCGCCGACCACCCCCTGCCCCCGGTTCTCACCTAACGTGCTCCCTCGGCTCGGTGATGCATTCTCGGCTCGGTGATGCATTTGCACAGTGATGCGCTTGAACATCAAACATTAACAGTTCTAACATCAATAACTCCAGCATCACGGGGCTTCCACCACCGCCCCGATCGCCGGGTGATCCGAGGCCTCGCTGTGCCGGGCCCAAGTCCGCACGACCCTCGCTCCCCGGCCGGCGAGGACGTGGTCGATCCGGCCGAGGGCGCGCGCTCGGCCCCCCCACGACCGGTCTCCACGAAGGCCCGCGGCGCGCAAGGCCACGAGGGCCCAGCTCCACGAACGCTGATTCAGATCTCCGAGAATCACCACCGGGGGCGGCGCGTCCCGGGCAAGCCTCGCGAGAGCGCGGGTCTGGGCGGCGCGCGCCCACCGCTCGGTCGAGAGGTGAGTCGCCAGCACGGTCACGCCGGACCAACGCCCCAGCACGACCCCGCGCGGTTCTTCGCGTGCAATCCGTGGAAGTGGTTCGAAGCGGGCATCATCGAGTGCCTCGCGCGCCGCTAGCGCGAGGCCGTACGAGCGATTCCCGTCGACGACGGTCGGGAAGAACGAGATCTGCATCCCGATCAGCTCGGCCAACATCGCCGGCTGATCCACGCGCCCGGAGCGCGTGAAGTTGTGGTCGAGCTCCTGAAGCGCGATGAGATCCGGCCCTATCGCGCGGATCACCGATGCGGTGCGCTCGAGGTCGACGACGCCGTCGCTGCCCCTGCCGTGACGGATGTTGAAGGTTGCCACTACGGCTCTCATAAGGGGGATAGGTTAGAACTCGGTCGCGCCGGATACCACGCACCCTGTGGGAGCATGGCCCCCATGACCGACTCGCCTTCCGATCCCTCCCGCGGCGTCACCGAAGAGACCGAGCAGACCTACTGCTACGCCCATACCGATACGCCCACGAGGCTGAGGTGTACGCGCTGCGACCGCCCCATCTGCGGCCGGTGCGCCATCCCCGCGTCGGTCGGACAGCACTGCCCCGAATGCGTCGCCGAGGCCCGCCGGGCCGCCCCCAAAATCCGGTCGACCATGACCGCCACGGCCCCCGGGATCGTGGCTCTGGTCGCCGTCAACGTCGTGCTCTTCATCGGGCAGAGGCTTCCGCTCGAGCTCACTCAACGCTTCGCGGCGTTTCCGCCGGCGATCGCCGGCGGCGAATGGTATCGGCTCGTGACCGCGATGTTCTTGCACTCCCCCACGGTGTTCTTTCACATCCTCTTCAACATGCTGGTCCTGTGGATCTACGGGCCGTATGTCGAGAAGGCCTTCGGCACCGCGCGCTTCCTCGCGATGTATTTCATCGCCGGGTTCTTCGCGTCGGCGACCTCGTACACGTTCGGCTCCTGCGTCGGAAGCCTGGGCGCGTCCGGGGCAATCTTCGGCGTCGTCGGAATACTTCTCGTTTACGCGTACAACCGCCGCACCTCCGCCTACGTGCGCGAGTTCATGAGGGGACTGCTCGTGTTCGTCGGGATCAACGCGGTGCTCGGTTTCATCATCCCCAATGTCGACTGGATCGCGCACCTCGGTGGGCTCATGGCCGGGATCGCGCTCGGAGCGGGCTTCGACAGACCGTCGGGCGCGACTCCTGCGGCGCGGCAGATCGCGACCGCATTGGCGGTTGGTGGACTCGGGGTGCTGCTGGTGGTCGCCCGCACCGCGAGCTTCACCTGCGCCGGGATCGGTTTCTTCTCTTAGGGCCCTCCGACAAATAGATCAGGCGATTTCGACGGCCCTCGCCGCCACTGACTGCGTCCTCCTCCGCTCGACGTACGCTGCGAGTACGCCTCGGTCGTCGTCCTTGCCATTGACGCCGATTGCTCGCCGAAATCGCGCATCCTATTCATCGGCGGGCCCTTAACGCAGCCCGCTGAGATTGATGGCCTCGTTGACGTCCGAAAAGGTGAGGCCCGGCTCGGGCCCGCCGGCGATCACGAACACGCGGCTGCGCCGCGCAGCGACCCCGAGGCCGTGCCGGGGGGTGGGCAGCGGAGGAAGCGCTCGCCACTCCCCGGTGGTCACGTCGAAAGCCTCGGCCTCCTCGAACGTCCCCTCGTTTCCCTCGCCGCCGACGGCGACGACGAAACCGTTGCGGGTCGCGGTCGCGGCGAGGCCCCCGCGCGCCGTCGGCAGGGGGTTCTCCTCGGACCACAACCCGGTCGCCGGATCGAAGGATTCGACCGCGTCCGTGTTCGACGCGAACCCCCCGGTGCGCCCGGCGACGGCGTAGATCTTCCCTCCGGCCGCGGCAACGCCGAGATGCTCACGGGGCATGGACAGTCCGGGCGCCGTGGTCCATTGGCGCGTGTCGGGATCGAACACGAACGTGTCCCCTCCAAGACCGTCAGGCCCGACTCCCCCGACGACGTAGAGCTTGCCGCCGACCTTCACCACGCCGCCCGCCGCGCGCGCCTCCGGCATGGCGGGGAGGCTACGCCACCGGCCGTCTCGGAGCACGAAGCCGCGGTCGGTCGGGTTGGAGACGCCGGGGCCGAGATATCCGCCGAAGACGTAGACCTCTCCCCCGAGGGTCGCTCCCATCGCGTGGTTGACGGCGATGGGGAGTCTCCGGCCGCGTCGCCACGAGTTGCGGCGGACGTTGTAGACGTGCACTTTACGCGTCGTCGCGCCATCCGGGGGCACGAAGCCGCCGACGATGTAGATCCTCCGCCCCCGGCGCAACGCGATGTTCTCGGTGCGGGCGAGGGGGGCGGCCGCGCGGCGGCGCCACCGTAGCTCCTGATCGCCGGATTGCCGGGCTTCGCTCGGCGGCTCGGGCTCGCGCTCGTCGGTCGCCGGCGAACAGGCCCCCGCCAGCACGGCGAGCGTGCAAAAACCCGCGAACAGCCTGGTCCTTCGCACACTCGGCACCAGAGATAACCTTCTAAGAGGCGATCTCCACGACGCCGTTCTTGATGACCGCGGCCCCGTCGGGGTTGTAGGTCTCGAATCCGTACGTCGTCAGCCCGCCGGACTCGGACTCCTTGTAGAACCGCGTGGTCAGCTCCTGGCCGGGCAGAACCGGCTTGGAGAAGCGCACGGCGACGCGCCTGATGCGGGTCGGGTCGCCGCCGGCGAGGCCGTCGACTGCTCCTTTGGTTGCGATCGCCATCGTGCACATCCCGTGATTGATGATCCCCGGCAGCCCCGCCATCCGGGCAACGTCCTCGTCGAGGTGGATCGGGTTGTGGTCCCCCGACGCCTCCGCGTAGCGGTAGGTCTGGTCCTCGTCGACCTTGGTGGCCTCCTCGTAGACGATCTCTCGCGACTGCTCGTCGGAGGCCACCGGCTTCTTGCTCGTCCCGGAACCGCGGATGAACATCGTGCCGCGCACCTCGGCGACGAGATCGCCGTCCTGGTTCGTCTCGGTCGCCTTGAGCGTGAACGTCTCGCCGGTCTCCTTCCGATCGACCGATTCGAGCACGGTGTTGACCGTGAGCGTGTCCCCAGGGCGGATGGGCTCGAGCAGCACGTGCTCCTCCGATCCATGGACCAGACGCAACACGTCGGCTTGGAGCTCCGGGTCCATCCCGGCCGCCATGAACGAGTCGAACGCCGGGACGACCGGGAAGATCGGTGTCGCGACGACGTCGTCGCCGAGGTAGCGCTCGTTGAGATCGTTGGTGGCGCGCGCGTACTTCTCGATGGCATCGGCGGAGACCTTGTAGGTCTTGGTGCCGTAGTCCTTGCCAACCAGATCGGCGTTGAGTCCCACTGTGTGCCTCCTACTCGGGTAATTCGATGTCGGCCTCGCCGACAATCGCGGTCCCTTCTTTGGGAAGGTTCAGCTCCTCGGGGCCTTCGCCTCGACGACTCGCTTGCAGCGTGACCTTGACCACACCGTCCTCGACTGCCGCCACTTCGCCCGTACAGACGATCTCGTCGCCGGGCCACACGCGGGTCGTGAACCGCACCTTGTACCGGCGCAGGTGCTGCGGCCCCCCGAACCAGTCCGACACCGCGTGGGCGAGGTATCCCGCGGTCAACATGCCCATGGCGAAAACGGTTGGCGCTCCGCTCGCGCGCGCGTAATCCTCGTCTT
Source organism: Actinomycetota bacterium (assembly GCA_050694275.1). Taxonomy (GTDB): domain Bacteria; phylum Actinomycetota; class CADDZG01; order CADDZG01; family WHSQ01; genus JBOGXF01. The sequence goes on from JBOGXF010000106.1 coordinate 39,792, forward strand.
GATGGATCGGATTGTCGTCGCCCGAAGCCTCGGCGTAACGGACAATGTCGTCGCGGCCCAGGGGGCCGAAAACGACTTCGCCGAATTGCATACCGGGCTCGATGCGATCGAGCGTGATCGTCTGCGGCTCGGTCATGTGGTCGCCCCCGGATCCCTGGCCGTTTCAATGAGGGTGTAGTAAGCGGTGAGGACCTCTTCGCCCTCGGAGTCCGTATACCTCGTCTCGTAGGTGACGAAGCGCATCGACCCGCCGCGCTTCCCCTCCTTCTCGAAGTCTTTGGCGATTCGCATCGATCCTTTGAGAGTCTCGCCGGCGTACGGAAGTCGGTTGTAGACGAATTCCTGCTCGCCGTGGAGGACGCGCGCGTACTCGAGATTCGCGCCGAGTCGCTTCTCGCGTTCCTCGCGCGGGACGTGAAAGATCTGCGTCACGGCGAAGGTGGGAGGCGCCACGACCCCCGGAAGGCCGTGCTGCATGGCGACCTCGGGATCGAAGAACACCCGGTTGTCCTCTCCCACGGCGATCGCGAACTCTCTGATCGCTTCGGGATCGACGGGAAGATCGAAATCGAGTTGTTCCTCAGCCAAGCTCGACCCCCTCGCCGCCGGTCGCTTTGATCATCATGGGCATCATCCCCTCGGGTGCGACCCCGTTCGGGAACTTTTCCTTGAGCCTGGCAAGGAACTCTTCCGCATCCCACTTGGTGTCCTTCTTGATGAGCGTGCCAACGTCCCACGCCTTGAGCACGTTGACGACCCCACCGTAGACGAAGAAGCACTGTCCGGTGATGCTCTGCGCGTCGTCCGTGCACAGCGCGACGACGATAGGCGAGATGTTGGCCGGATCCATCGAATCGAACCCGCCCTCGGGGACGGGGATGTCTCCGAAGGTCTGCTCGGTAAGGCGCGTGCGCGCGTTGGGGGCCAGGCAGTTGACGGTGACCCCGTAGCGACCCAGCTCGATTGCCGAGATGATCGTGAATGCGGCGATGCCGGCCTTCGCGGCGCCGTAGTTGTTCTGGCCGACGTTGCCGAATACCCCCGAAGGGCTCGACGTGTTGATGACTCTCCCGTTGATCTGGTTACCGGCCTTCGACTGCTCTCGCCAGTAGGCGGCCGCGTGCCGGGTCGGCGAGAAGTGCCCCTTGAGATGGACGTTGATGATCGAATCCCACTCCTCTTCCGACATGTTGACGAGCATGCGGTCGCGGATGATCCCGGCATTGTTGATCAAGATATCGAGCCTGCCGAACTCGCCGATCGCCTGCTTGACCATGTTCTCGGCTCCCTGGAAGTCGGCAACGTTGTCGTAGTTGGCGACCGCCTCGCCGCCGGCGTCCTTGATCTCGTCGGCGACCTGCTGCGCCGGCCGCTGGTCCGAGCCCTCGCCCGCCGACGACCCACCGAGATCGTTGACCACCAGCTTGGCCCTCGCCTGTGCCAGCGCCAGGGAGTGCTCCCGGCCGATGCCCCGGCCCGCGCCGGTGACGATGGCTACCTTTCCGTCGAGTGATGGCATCGCTCCTCCTTGCTCATTGCCCTCAAAAGTGCCGCTCCGCTCAATCTAGACGGCCGAGGATCTTCCTGCTGATCACCACCCGCTGGATCTGACCGGTTCCCTCGAAGATGTCGTAGACCTTGATATCCCGGAACCACTTCTCGACGAGGTGCTCCTTCGAGTAGCCCTCGGGCCCCATGACCTGGATGGCGCCGATGCATGCCCGGAGCGCGGCGGGAGGAGCGTAAGCCTTGGACATCGACGCCTCTTTCGAGTTCGGGATCTTCTGGTCGGCCATCCACGCCGCCTGCCACACGAGGCCCCGGGCCGCCCCGAGCTCGCGCTTCATCTGCGCGAGTTTCTGCTCGATCGCGGCGCGCCGGGAAAACGAGACGGTCATCGGGAGCTCCGCCGCGACCCAGTCGCGCGCGTACTCGTATGCGGCGCGGCCGATCCCGAGAGCCATCGCCGCGACCGATGGACGCGACACGTCGAACGCCTTCATCGTCCCCTTGAAACCAGATCCCTCGGGTTCCAGGGCTGCCTCGCCGCCGAGGATGTGATCGAACGGTAGACGACAGTCATCGAGGCTGAAGGCTGCGGTCTCCGACGCGGTCAGTCCCATCTTCTTCTCGATGTTGAGGATGTTGAATCCGGGTGTGCCCTTCTCGATGACGAAGAACTTCTGCCCCGCGCGGCCGAGCGACTTGTCGACCGTGGCGTTGACCACGACGATGTGAGCGCGCGCGCCGTTCGTGCAGTAAATCTTCTGCCCGTTCAGGATCCATTCGTCGTCGTCCCGCACCGCGGTCGTCTGCACGTTCGAGACGTCGGAACCCGCCTGTGGCTCGGTTACCGCCAGTGCGCCGAAGCGCGGTTCGTCCGCGTCGACGTTGAAGACGTCGTCGAGAAAGCGCTTCTTCTGGTCGGGCGTTCCGGCGGCGAAGATCGACGGCGCGGCGAGGCCCGGGCCGGGGATGTTGAGCAGGACCGCAGGGTCGCCCCACGCCAGCTCCTCCGAGCCGACGACCGCGATCATGCTCCCGATCGCCTTGTTCGCGCCGGCCTCCGCCCGCTCTTCGGGCATGATCGAAGCGCGGTTTCCGGCGAGCTCCCCGAGCTGGCGGATCGTCTCGGTCGGGAGCACTCCCTTCTCGTCCGCCTCGCGGGCCAGGGGGCGAAGCGTCTGCTCTGCGAACTGATGGACGAAGTCGCGGATCATCGCGACCGTCTCGTCGAGCTGGAAGTCGATCATTGCCACACGCTCCTCGCGACCATCACGTCGCCGACCGCCTCGGGCGAGTCGAGCACCGATAGCGTCACGGCATCGCGGAACCATTTCTCGACTGGGTGGTCGCGGATGTATCCGTGCCCCCCGAGAATCTGAACGCCGTCGTCGCCGCACCGCACCGCGGCCTGAAGGGCCTGTCCGTTCGCCTCGGCGACGTCGGCGGAAGTCGCCTCGCCGCGATCGATCTTCCACGCCGCGCGCCGGACCGCGAGCCGCGCCGCCTCGACCGCGATCGCCATGTCGGCGATCTTGAACGAGATCGCCTGAAACGCGCCGATCGGCTTTCCGAACGCCTCGCGTTCGACCGCGTAGTGAGACGCATACTCGAGCGATGCGCGCGCGGTCCCAACCGCGACCGCTCCGACCAGGAGCTTGGCCCACAGCACGGCTTGGTCGAGCCCCGGCCCGTGGGCAAGGGCGTCGCCGACGCCGTCGAAACGCACGACGGAGCTTGGTGCGGCCTCGAGCCCGAGCTTGCCCTCGGGCCGAAGGATCTCGTACCCCCGTCCGCCGTCGAAGACGACGGCCGCGATCCCGTCCGCTTGCCGGCCGACGACGATTCCGAGGGTGGCCTCGGCTGCGTCGAGGACGCCGTACTTCTCGCCGGTCGCCTTGTCCCCGTCGACCGTCGTGTCGAAGGCCTCGAGGTCCCCTGCGGCGATCTTCTCGCCCAGGGCGACGAACGAGCGGGCCGGGGCGACCTCGGCAAAGCGAGGCAGGTACTTCCTCTTCTGCTCGTCGCTTCCGGCGCGCCCGATGACGATCGCGGCGAGGCCCGAGCCCAGCAGGTGATAAGCGATGCCGGGATCGCCCCACGCGAGCTCCTCGGCGGCGATGCAGTGGGTCATCGCGTCGAACGTGCCCCCGCCCCCGTGCTCCTCGCCGACGGGGGCCGCCACTCCAATCTCGTGGATCTGGGCGAAGATCTCGTCCGAAGTCCGCCCCGCGCTCTCACACTGCCGCGCCTCGGCCCGCAAGACCGAGGCCGCGAAGTCGTGCAAGGTCTCCTTGAGGGCTCTCTGCTCGTCGGTTGGCTGGAGATCGAATCCCACGGCACCTCCAAGGTCACTTGACCAGACGGTCAAGTTTCCACCGAGTATATCCACAGGACCGAGCGCCAAATCCCCGAAAGTGCATCGCATCCGCCGCGCCATATGTTTTGATTGCGATACGTGAGAAAGGAGGTGGTCCAGACTTGTTACTTAGTTTTGACGGACCTCACGAGGTGAGCCGCTGCTAGTGGCCTAGCCTCACATCTGGGATTCTGGCCACCTCGGCAAGGCCACGGACAGAATCCACCCGGCTCACCGCCATCCCCCGTCCCGGAGTGGTCCCCCGGGCGGCGGCCGGCACTCGTCGACGCCGAACGTGCGGAGGATGTGTAAGCCAGGAACGAACCGGCGCAGGGGTCACCCTGCGCCGGTTTCCTTTCCGCCGAGTGGTCGTGAGACGCCATGGAGGGGCGCGTGGCGACCACTCGACGACTCAACTCAGGAGCTTCACGAACGCCCTTTCGTCGAGGATCTCGACGCCCAGCTCCTGCGCCTTGTCGAGCTTCGATCCCGGGCTCTCGCCCGCCACGACGTAGTCGGTCTTCTTCGACACGCTCGAGGTGACCTTGCCCCCGCGATCCTCGATCTCCTTCGCCGCTTGGGAACGGCTGTAGGCCGCGAGCGAACCGGTGAGCACGAAGGTCTTGCCCGAGAGCGGGCCGCCCTTTTTCGGTGCGGGGGGCCGCGGCCGGACCCCTCCCTCGCGCAGGCGCTCGAGGACGTCCCGGTTGCGTTCCTCGGCGAAGAAGGAGGCGATCGAGGCGGCGATGACCGACCCTATTCCCTCCACGCCCTCGAAGTCCTCGGCGGTCATGCGCTCGAGTTTGTCGAGCGAGCCGACCTCGATAGCCAGCACCTCGGCCGCCGAGTAGCCGACGTGCGGGATGCCCAACGCGGTCAGAAAGCTCGCGAGCGGCCGCGTGCGAGAGGCATCGATCGCCTTCATGAGGTTGTCGATCGACTTGGATCCCCAGCCCTCGAGCCCCTCGAACATCTCTGGGCGGAGGTAGTAGATGTCGGCGACGTCGTTGATCCAGCCCTTGTCGAGAAGCATGACGATCGTCTGATAGCCAAGTCCTTCGATGTCCATACCTCCGCGACTCGCGAAGTGAAAGATGCGTTCACGCGCCTGGGCAGGGCACTCGTAGATGTTGAGACAACGTGTCGCCGCCTCCTCGGGATTCCGGACCAGCTCGGATCCGCAGGATGGACACTTCTTGGGCATCTTCCAGCGTCTGGTCCGAGCCGGACGCCTCGACAGCACGGGGCCGACGACCTCGGGAATGACGTCGCCCGCGCGCCGCACGGTCACGGTATCTTTTGGCCGCACATCCTTGCGCGCGACCTCGTCCTCGTTGTGCAGCGTCGCGGTCGTGATGTTGACGCCGCCGACGAACACGGTCTCGAGACTCGCGAACGGGGTCACGACTCCGGTGCGTCCCACCGAGGCAAAAATGTCCTTCAGCAACGTCGTGCGTTCCTCAGGCGGGAACTTGTAGGCGATCGCCCAGCGCGGCGCCTTGGATGTATAGCCGAGCTCCTCCTGCTGGCCGATCGAGTCGACCTTGACCACGACCCCGTCGATCTCGAACGGCACGTCGTGCCGATGTTCCTGCCAGTAGGTGCAGTGCTCGTAGACCTCATCGAGATCCTCGAGGCGGCGGTTCTCGCGGTTGGTCCGCAGCCCCCACTTCTTGATCGCCTCGAGCGAATCCCAGTGCGAGGAGAAGCGATGGCCCTCGGCGTAACCGACGCCGTGACACACGAGCGAAAGGCTCCGTTCGCTGGTGACCGCCGGGTTCTTCTGTCGCAGCGAACCCGCCGCGGCGTTGCGGGGGTTGGCGAAGGTTCTCGCGCCCGCCTCGCCGAGGCGCTGGTTGAGCTTGTCAAAGTCATCCGTGCGCATGTAGACCTCGCCGCGCACCTCGAGGATCTTGGGAGGGTCGCCGCGGAGCCTCAGCGGAACGCTGGGAATGGTGCGGAGATTGGCGGTGATGTCCTCGCCCACGCGCCCGTCGCCCCGCGTTGTCCCGGTGACCAACCGGCCGTCCTCGTAGGTGAGGTTGACCGCGACCCCGTCCATCTTCAGCTCGACCACGAAGCTCGATGCGGTCCCGATGGCACGTTCGACCCGGCCTCCCCACGCCTTCAGCTCCTCGAGTGTGAAGCAGTTGTCGAGCGACATCATCGGCGTGCGGTGCGCGACCGGGGCGAACATCTCGGACGGCGGCGCGCCGACCCTCTGCGTCGGTGAGTCGGGCGTCACGAGATCGGGATAGGTCTCCTCGATCGAAATGAGTTCGCCGACGAGCGCGTCATACTCGGCGTCGGCGATCTCGGGGTCATCGAGCACGTGATAGCGATAGGAGTGATGGTCGATCGCCTCGCGCAGCTCCCCGGCGCGCCGGCGCGCGTCCTTCTTGTTCAGCTTGGTCATGGGGCTATCTTCGCAGGTGTGCGCGGGGATCTATGGTTGCTCGGCGAGGAGCATGATCCGCCGGCGCGTGAACACCCACTCGCCGCCCTCCTTGCGAAAGTCCATGCCGGTCTCTTCTCCCCGCGTCTCGATGAAGGCGTTCACCGCGTCGAACCGCTCCTCGGGGAACTCGCCGGGCGCCATCCACGATGACATCCGCTGAGTCGTCTCGACGACGCGCTCGTCGACGATCTCGAGGCCTGCAGCCCGCGCCAGCATCCTGAAGGCCGACGGGGGCCGCGCGGTTCCATGAGACGGATCGCGCAGGGCCTCGAGCTCGTTCCTCGCCGCCACTTCCTCGTAGCGCCCGGTGGCGACCTGGTCGACGATCAGGACCCGCCCTCCGTCCGCCGCCACGCGCCTCATCTCGAGGAGAACCGGGAGCGGCTCGAAGATGTGGTGAAGGGTCTGGGCGCTCGTAACGAGGTCGATCGACGAAGACCGGATCGGCAGGGCGGCGCCGTCGCCGACGACCAGGCGCATGTGAGGGAAGCGAACCCGCGCCTGCGCGAGCATGCCCCGGGTGAGGTCGACCCCGATCAGTTCGCCGGCGACGTCCGCGAAGAGACTCAGGAAGTTGCCGGTGCCAACCCCGACCTCGAGCACCGAGTTGCCCGATTCGACACCGCAGAACTCAACCACGCTGAGGTCGTCGAACCGGCCGTGCGTCCGCTCGGCGAAGTGGGCCGCGGCGCGCTCGAACTCGGATCTGATCCGCGATCGCTCGTCTGGCATGCCCGTAGCCTGCCAGACGCGCGTCAGAGGAGCGTCAGCGCCTCCATCGTTGCGGCGCGGGCGGTGTCCGTTGCGGCGGCGCGACCTTGCGATTGCTTGCCCGGACGGGTCGCCTCGAACTCGACGACGATCTCAGTGGGCAGGAAGTTATCGGCGCCCCCGAACGTCACCGTTATCGGGTTGCCCGATCCCGGCGGGCCGCTGATCCGCAGCGTCGTGGCGGCGCGACCGTCCTCATCGGTGATGGCCGTCGTGGTTTTACCGGCGCGCTCGAACGTCACCGTCACCCCCGCCACGGGATCCCCCGATGTGGTCTCGAGGATCGCCGAGACGTCCGCTCGTTGACCTACTTGTCCAGAGGTGTCCCCGGTGTAGGTCAGGGTGGTCGCGATCTCGGCGTTGAGCCACTCTGGTGCCGGCAGCAACAACTCGACGTTGCGATCCTCCGGCGTCCCCATCTTGGTGAGGTCGGCCTGGGGATCATAGAAGCCGACCTCGCGACCGAAGGATGCGAGCCAGTCTTCGTTGATGTCGGCCTCGGCCCCCCCAAGTGCGATCTCGCTCGTCGGATCGTCGGTGGTCCAGTCGATGTGCGCGGCATCGGGACCGACCAGCGCGTCGACCACGACCGCGAAGATCGACAGCGTCCCATCGCGGTTGTCCGCGACCTCGATCGTGCGGCTCTGGTGCGGGAGGTCCGCGATCGCCGAGGTGTTCACTTCCCAGAATCCCGTGTCCTCACGCGCGTCCTCGGCCCCGTGGGCCCAGATCTTGTTCTGGTGGGTGTGCCCGTCGGCCTGCAGGACGACGTTGGGAAAACGCAGAAGGAGCTCGATCAGCTCTTCGGCGGTCGCGCCGGGAGAGGGACCGGGACCCCCGGTGAAGGAGCCCGTATTGTCCATCGAGCTCATCGGATGGTGAACGAGGACCACCAGCAGCTTGTTCTCGCCCGCAGGATTCGTGATCTTGTTCCCGTCTTCGTCGTAGTAGGTCGTCGAGTGCGCGACCAGCTCTTGCTCGAGCCAATCGAGCTGCGCCGGATCGATGTTGCCCCCCTCGAGGCCCTCGGGGGGGTTGCTGTCGAGCGCGATGTAATGGAACAGGCCTTCGTCGAACGAATAGCACGCACGCTCGAGGAGGTTGCCGTCCTCGTCGCGGCACCGGGGAGAGCCGGCGTCGTCCGGCCCGTAGCCGTGGCCTACCGGGATCCCGGTCGTGATGCGATGCTCGTCGATCCACGACGACCTGCACGCGTGCTCCGCGACCTCGCGGCCGGCCGCCGCAGCGAGGCACGCCTCCTCGTCGCCCGGCTGCTTGAACTCTTGGCTGCGATACAGCGGCATGCGTCCTGGATCCGACGGGACGATCTTGCGGGCCGCGGGCGCGGGGTCGCTGAGGATCTCGGTCAGCACCGCCATGAAGGCCTCTTCATCTTCGTTTTCGAACGCGGCGCAGAGCCGCTGCTTCTGGTCGGGCGGGATGTCCTGCGCGACGACCTTGAGGTTGCCGACGTAATAGTTGCGATAGACCGCCCGCCACGCCTTGAGGTCGTCGTGCGCGTGGCCGCTGAGCTCGTCGGGAAGGGTGCCCTGGACCTTGACGTCGTGGTTGCCGGGCAACGAATACCAGGGGATCTGCGAGACCCCATCGTTCAGGCCGGTTGCCCAGAAGGGCTCGTTGGCGGCCTCGAGCACGCTGCCCCCCGGGACGCGGTCGCTGAGGCTCCGCTCCCCGGCCCCCGTCGGGTCGTTCGCCTGCGGCCCGTCGTAGCCCTCGCCCCCGAGCACCGGGTCGTCGCCCGTGTCGGGATCGATCAGCTTGGCGCCGTCGAAGATGTCGATGATCCAGCGGATCTCGTTGTACTGCTGGTTGTCGGCGAGGTCGCCGAGTCCGACGACGAAATCAAGCGGCTCGCCCAATACGGGGCTGCCGGTACGCGCGACCGCGTCGGCGGCCCTGACGTGGGCGTTCATGAGATGCGGAACCATCGTCTCGTGCGGCCGGAAGGCCGAGGAACTCACGCCGGGAAAGGGTCCGCACGGATCGGCGCCCTCGCCGCGGGCGGGCGATTCCTCGTCGGCGAGCTGGACGTCGGCGATCGCATAGAAAGCGGTCAACGGCGCCCGGCTCGATGCCCGGTCGGGGTCGGATGCCACGAAGTCTTCCCGTACGACCAGCCCCTCGCCGGGTCCGCACACGAGGGTCCCGTCGGGTCCGACTTGAAGGGTGGCGTCGAGCGTGGTGACCCCGCAGGGCTCAGAGCTCGTCACTTGAGCCGTGGCGCCCGAAGCGAGGGCCGAGGCTGCGACCATGGCAAGAACGAGAAGGGCGGCACCCAGGCGCGTCATGGTGAGACTAATTAGCGACCCGAGCCTCCTTCCCTGCCTGAGATGGAGAGAGTTTCCAGGCCCGCCCTCTCAGGCGGTGGCCGTCGCCGAGACCGTCGCCGAGATGATCCCGCCTCCCAGAAGCTCCTCGGGGCGGACGGCCGAGTAGAGCGCGGCCGTCTGCCCGGGGGCGGGCGCCTCGACCGGGTCGTCGAGGACGATGTCGACTCGATCGCCCGAATGAGCCAGCCGGGCGGGAAACGCCTCACCGTGGGCCCGGTACTGGACCAGCACCGCCTCGCCGTCGGCGGGGACGCGGTCGACGAAGCTCGTCTCTTCGGTGGCGAACGCGCCGGTGGCGAGCTCGGCACGACTCCCCACAACGACAGTGTTCGCCTCCGCGTCGATCCGTCGCACGAACACCGGCACGCCGAGCGAGACACCGAGACCTCTTCGCTGACCGACCGTGTAACGGGCCGCCCCGCGATGCTCCCCGATCCGCCTACCGGTCGAATCGACGATCGGGCCGGGCCGGTTGGCGGCGGGAAGATGCTTGCCGATGTAGTCGTCGAGGTTGCCGTCGCGCACGAAACAGATCTCTTGGCTGTCCGGCTTGGCTGCGGTCCTGAGGCCAAGCGCGGCGGCGATCCGGCGCGTCTCGGCCTTGTCCATCTCGCCCACCGGGAACAAACAGCGCGCGAGGTCGGCCTGCGTCAGCATCCACAGGACGTAGGACTGATCCTTGTTGGCATCGACGCCGCGCAGCAACCGATGCCTGCCGTCCTCGTAGCGCACGCGCGCGTAGTGGCCGGTCGCCAAAAAATCCGCCCCCAGCACGTCGGCACGATCGAGCAACGCGTCGAACTTGATCCACTGATTGCAGCGGACGCACGGGTTCGGCGTACGGCCCCGCGCATACGTGTCGTGGAAATCGCGCACGACCGTGTCCTCGAACCGCTCGGCGAAGTTCAACACGTAGAAGGGGATGCCGAGCACGTCGGCAACGCGACGAGCGTCCTCCGCGGCCCCGAGGTTGCAGCAGCCCGAGTTGCTGTTCGCGGCTTCCCCGCGCCAGAGCTTGAGCATGATCCCGGTGACGTCGTACCCCTGTTCGACCAACAGCGCGGCCGCGACCGAGGAGTCGACGCCGCCGGACATCGCGACGACGGCCTTCTTCCGAGAGGTCATGCGACCTTGCGCGCCCGCGCCACTATTTCGGGCAACACATCAAGAACCGCGTCGACGTCCTCATCGGTGCTCGGCGGCCCGAGCGAGAACCGCAGGCTCCCGTTGGCCAGGTCCTTGGGCAGCCCGATTGCCAGCAGCACGTGAGAAGGATCGACCGCGCCCGATTGGCACGCCGATCCGGTCGAGCACGCGATCCCCGCCTGGTCGAGAAGCAGCAGCAGGGTCTCGCCCTCGGTGCCCCGGAAGGCGACGTTGAGGTTGCCGGGGATGCGCCTTTCCAGATCGCCGTTCACGACGGCATCGTCGATGGTCCCCTGAATCCCTTCGAGCAGACGGGTGCGGAGCTTGAGCACGCGCTCGGAGTTATCGCGCACGCGTTCCGACGTGATCTGCGCGGCCACACCGAGCCCGGCGATGCCGGCGACGTTTAGCGTGCCCGAGCGCAGCCCTCGCTCCTGGCCCCCGCCGTGGATGACCGCCTCGACCGGGACCCCCGCGCGCACGTACAGCGCGCCGGTACCCTTGGGCCCGCCGAGCTTGTGGGCCGAGAACGCCGCAAGATCGACTCCCCATTCCCGGACGTCGACGGGAACGTTCGGGAGAGCCTGCACCGCATCGGTGTGAATCAGAGTGTTGTGGTTCTTCTCCTTGACTGCGGTCGCGATGGCCCGGAGGTCCTGGATCGTGCCGATCTCGTTGTTGACCGCCATGACCGAGACGAGGATGGTCGACGGTCGCACCGCGTCGGCGACCTTGGCCGGATCGACCGTGCCGTCACCCCCCACCGGAACGACCGTCGTCTGGAAGCCCTGATGATGAAGCCACTCGACCGTGTCGAGCACCGCATGGTGCTCGAACGCGGTCGTCACCACGTGGTCGCCGTTGCCCCGAAGCTTGTGCGCCGCCCCCTTGAGCGCGAGGTTGTCGGCCTCGGTCCCGCCCCCCGTGAACACGATTTCGGCCGGGCTCGCGCCAATCGCCGCGGCGAAGCGCTCCCGGGCGACCTCGACCGCCTCTCGTGCCGTGCGCCCGAACGCGTGCACCGAGGATGGGTTGCCGAAGTCCTCGCCCAGGTGGGCGAGCATGGCGTCCCTCGCCTCCGGGAGGAGGGGGGTCGTGGCGGCGTGATCGAGATAGTGCATACGAACAGGATAAGGGCCGCGGCACCCGCCGAGTGGTCGTGAAATGCCATACAGGGGCGCGTGGCGACCACTCGGCACGAGAGGGCTAGTCGCCCTCCTCGCGGAGGCGGCGCTCGATGTCGGAGAACGCCTCGTCGAAGTCCTCGGCGGGGATCACGGCGTCCCCCCGGCGAGCGTGGGGACCCTTCATTCGCTTGGGATAGCCGATCACCTGCGCGTCGTAGACGGGGATGCCGTGGCGCTCGCAGAACGCGGCCGCGTCTTCCGGGTCCATCACCGCCGCACGGAGGTGGTCGCCATCGCGGTCGACGAGCAGAAGCGTCGTGGGGTTGGTCGCCGTGCGCGGCTCGACGTATCCCTCGACGCCCTTGCGCTCGGCGAGGAAGGCCTCGAGCTCGCTGAGGTCGGGGCTTCTCCGCTTGGCGAAGAACCTGCGTATGGAATCACCGAGCGACACGGTCTACCCCTTGCGCTTCTTGACCTCTTCGATGAGCTGGGGCACGACCTTGAGGGCGTCGCCGACGATACCGAGGTCCGCGATCTGGAAGATCGGCGCCTCCTCATCCTTGTTGATAGCGATGATCTTCTTGGATCCCTTCATGCCGACGAGGTGCTGTGTCGCGCCCGATATTCCGACGGCTATGTAGACGTTCGGCTTGACGGTGATGCCGGTCTGCCCGATCTGCATCGCGTACGGAACCCATCCGGCATCGACCACGGCTCTCGTCGCGCCCACCGCGCTGTCCCCGATGGCCGCCGCGAGCTGCTCGAGGAGTTCGAAGTTGCCCGGCTCCTGAAGGCCGCGGCCCCCGGACACGACGACCGGCGCGGCGTCGAGCTTGGGGCCCTCCGCCGCCTTCTCGTGACGCTCGACGCGCTTCGACTTCTTGAGCTCGTCTGGGATCTCGACCTCGACCGGGACGACTTTGGCCGAGCCGCCCGCCGGTGACGCCTCGAACGACTTCGGTCGGACGAGCACGAGCTTCGGGGAGCCTTCGAGCTTGACGTCGACGAAGGTCATTCCTCCGAACACCGCGGTCTGCACGGTCTCGGCGTCGATCAAATCGAACGCGTTGCTCATGAGCGTAGAGCCCGTCTTGGCCGACAGGCGACCCGCGATGTCGCGCGAGTCGTAGTTCGTGGCGAACAGCACCAGCTCCGGGCTGTGCTCCTTCACGAGCTGATGGAGCGCTTGCGCCGCCGGTTGCGCGACGAAGTCGGCATAGACCTCGTCATCGCTTGCGTAGACGGTCGCTGCGCCGTACTCGCCGAGCTCCTTGGCCCCCTCGCTCGCGCCGGGGCCGAGAACGACCGCGTCGACGTCGCCCATATCGCGCGCCTTGGTCAGGATCTCGAGCGCGGTGGGATCGACCTGCCCGTTGTTGATCTCCGCGTAGACCCATATAGAGGCCATCTCAGATCACCTTCGCTTCTTTGAGGAAGTCTGCGATCTTCTCCGCTCCGGTGCCGTCGTCCTCGACGATCTCGCCGGCCTTGCGCTCCTCGGCCGGCGTAAGCTGGGTGACCTGTTGCTTGATCGCGACCTCGTCGCCGGACAGCCCGAGGTCCGGTAGCGACAATTCGTCGACCGGCTTCTTCTTGGCGGCCATGATCCCCTTGAAGGACGCATATCGCGGCTCGTTGACGCCGGCGGTCACGGTGATCAGAGCGGGGAGCGGGCATTCGACGACGTGATAGCCCTCGGCGGTCTGGCGGTCGGCCTTGAGACTTCCGTTCGCGCCCTCGATCTTCTTGACGAACGTCACCTGCGGGAGGCCGAGGAACTCGGCGAGGGTCGAGGCCATCGTCCCGGTGTACCCGTCGGTCGACTCGACGCCGGAGATGACGAGGTCGAACTCACCACGACCGATCGCCGCGGCGAGAACCTTCGCGGTGACCAGCGCGTCGGCCCCCTGAAGCGAATCGTCGGAGATAAGCACGCCCTTGTCGGCGCCCATCGACAGGCCCCGCTTGATCGCCTCCATGGCCGCCGGCGGGCCCATCGACACGAGGGTCACCTCGCCGCCGTGTGCCTCCTTGAGCTGCAACCCCGCCTCAACCCCAAACTCGTCGCCGGGATCGAGCACCCCCTGGATCCCCTCGCGCTTGAGACGATGACCGTCCATCTCGGGCGGGAGGTTGGGATCGGGGATGTGTTTGACACACACCACGATGTTCAAGATCGCCTCCTAGCCTTTTGCTTGCAATTGCAAGCACGGTACCAAATCATCGCATTGGCACTTCAAGACCAATCTTGCCGTCCTCCTTCGCCTGGGTCAGTCGGAGCGCCAAGATCGGTCTTTGCGATAGTAGGTGACGCCGTCGACCACCTCGACGTCCGCGTCCCCATCCTCGACGACGAGATCGAGGTGGGCGACGACCTCGGACACCGCGAGGAACGAGTCATACCCCGACGCCTTGGGATAGATCTCGGCGGCGATCTGATACGGGCTCCTACCCTCGTCGCCGAGGCGGTCGGCGATCGCCGCCTTCCGCCGCTCGTGATGCGCGATGGTGCGTGCGATCAGCCTCTTGGGATCGGTGACCGGATCGCCGTGACCCGGATATGCGATCGCCAGATCCATCTCGGACATCGCGTGAAGAGAGCGAAGGTAGTCCTTGAGCGACCGTCGTCGCTCGCCGGGCTCGTCGAGCGAGGGCTCGAGCAAGGGATTCGGCGACACGTCGGGCAACAGCTGATCGCCCGCGAAGAGGGTCTCGGTGTGTGGCTCGTGATACACGACGTGGCCCCCGGTGTGGCCCGGCATGAGGCGCGCCACCAGCTCGAACGAGATCCCCTCGTCCGCGTCCTTGAACTCGAAGGTGTCGCCGTCTCTCACCGGGACGACCTCGTCCTGGTCGATCGTGAGTCGGGGGCCCTTCCTTCTCTGCTGGTCCATCTTGAAGAGCAGATCGAGCGGCATCCCGGCCTCGACAAGCAGCCGGCCGACCTCGAACAGCATCTGCCGGTCGCGCACCCGCGCGATCTCGCGCTCGGGGAAAAAGACGGTTGCTCCCGATACCTCCTGGAGGACGTGGACGAGTCCGTAGTGATCCGGGTGTGCGTGGGTGATCAGCACGCGCTCGATGGACTGCGGAAAGTAGCCTGCGGCGTTGAGCTGCAAGAGCAGGGCGTTCTGTGCCTGGGGGGTGTTGACGCCCGCATCGACGAGCGTCACCGGTTCGGCCTCGATGAGATAAGCGTTGACCGGGCCCACGGCGTAGGGCGTGGGTAGCTCGATGCGGCGCACCGGCAGCTCGTTCACGGCGACGTCGTCACTTCCCCACGAACTTGGCCTTGCCCGGCCCCTGCTCGACGAACGACTCCATCCCGATCCTTTGGTCCTCGGTCGCGAACAGGGCCGAGAAGGCCTGGCGCTCGATCAAGAGTCCCGTGTCGAGATCGACCTCGAGCCCCCTCTGGATCGCCTCCTTCGCGGCCCTCAGCGCGACGGTCGGCCCCCGCGCGTAACGCTTCGCGAGCGCGACCGCGGTCTTGTAGACGTCCTCGGGGGCCGCAACCTCGTGGACCAACCCGATCGAGTGAGCCTCCGCGGCCGGGACGAAGCGACCCGAATAGACGATGCTCTTCGCCCGCGCGACGCCGATGAGCCGAGGAAGCCGCTGGGTGCCGCCCGCGCCCGGGATGACGCCGAGCAGGATCTCCGGCTGCCCCAACTGCGAATCCGACGCACACACGCGGAAGTCGCACGCGAGGGCGAGCTCGCACCCCCCACCGAGCGCGTATCCGTTGATGGCGGCAACGGTGATCTGGGGAAGATGCTCGAGGCGCGTGAAGACGTTCTGGAACTCACCGATGTAACGGAACACCGTGACCGCGTCCCGCTCGATCATCTCCTTGATGTCCGCGCCGGCCGCGAACACCTTCTCCCCGCCCCACACGACGACGGCCTTGACCGATTCGTCGATGCGAACTCCGTCGACGATCTCACCCAGCTCCCGCGCGACCTGTGCGTTCAGGGGATTGAGCTTGGGTCGGTCGAGACGAATGGTGCCGACGCCGGAGTCGGAGACCTCGAGGTTGACGAACTCGCCCACGTTCCCTCCTTGGTCTGAGGGCCCGCCGGGAAACAACTCAGGCGATTCCAACGGCCATCGCCGCCACTGGCTGCGTCGTCCTCCGCTCGACGCACGCTCCGAGTGCGCCTCGGTCGTCCTTCTTGCCATTGACGCCGCTGGCTCGCCGGAATCGCGCTTCTCGTTCCCCGGCGGACCCTAGGGGGTTTGCATCGCTGCGAACCCGCCAAGGCTACGATGCCTCCACATGCCAAAGGATTTCGAGACCCGCCTGAGGGCTGCGTTGTCCTCTCCCGGCCCCCGTCGCGTGTCGCTCGACGACGCGCGCGACGCCGCCGTGCTCATACCGTTCGTCGGCGGCGGTGAGCCGAGCCTCATATTCACCGTGAGAACCGAGACGCTGCCAAGTCACAAGGGGCAGATCAGCTTCCCCGGGGGGTCCGTCGATCCCGATGAGGAAACGCAACAGACCGCACTGAGGGAGACGTTCGAGGAGCTCGCCGTCGACCCCAGCTCGGTGCGGATCCTCGGCGAGCTCGACAGCGTCCCGACGTTCGTCAGCGGCTACGTCGTCCATCCCGTCGTGGGCTGGCTCGACGAGCTGCCGGAGCTGGTGCCCAACGAATCCGAGGTCGCCGACGTCCTCCTCGTACCCCTCGCCGAGCTCAGCGACGACATCTGGTCGGCCCCCGGCTTCACCCATGCCGGGCGGACCTATCCGACCGAGGCGTGGATCTGGCGGGATCGGGTCATCTGGGGGGTCACCGCCCGCATCTTGCGTCTGCTCTTGATCCGCCTCGCCCGCGCCGGGCTCGCCTCCGCTCCGGCCGCGGCCGATCCGTGGACGGTGCCGACCGGCACTCCATGATGCTCGCCTTGCTCGCCCAGTCGCCGGCCCCCACCCCCACGACGCTCCGGCCGCCCCCGACGGACCCCTTGGCGATCGCCGGGGCGGTCATCGCGATCGTCTTGGCGCTCGCAGCCGCGATACTGGGCTATCGAATAATTCGAGGGGGCCGAGGTCTGTGACCCACATGAGAACGAGATCGAAGAGCGCGCTCACGCTCGTCGCGGCGCTGTCCGTCCTGGCCGGCGCGTGCGCGGGAGGCGGAAGCTCCGCCACACCCACCGCGCAGGCGACGGACGAAGGCGCCGGCGGGGGCACCGTGGCGAAAGGGACGGACAAAGCGGGATCCAAGAAGGGATTCAAGGGCAAGACCGCCGCCGGCCAACAGGACGATGCGGGATCGGTTCCCGGCGGCGGAGGAGCGGGCGGTAACGATGGTGCAGCCGGCGGAGCGGCGGCCATCGACCCCCGGCTCCGGACCGCGTCGTCGATCGTCGAGGAGCCCCAGCCCGACGCGACCAGGGGCGGCGTGCCCGAGTCGTATCCGGAGGTGCTGCGGGTCGCGATCGAGGGCCTCGGCGACGACTTCCGCATCACGTTCACCTTCGCCGGCGACATCCCGCAAGAGATGCCGGACGACAAGACGTTCATGGTCGTGGGACTCGGGCTCAAGGACAGGTCCGACAAGCGGTCCTATGCGTTCGGGGCGCAGGGGACCCACGAAGGGTGGCAGGCCTACGC
>JBOGXF010000107.1:0-1840 GCA_050694275.1 Actinomycetota bacterium
CCAACCGCTCTTGCTCGAAGCGCCGCCGCCAGATCGAGACATTGTGCTCGTCCATCCCGACCTCGGTCGCGATCTTTCGGTTGGGCACGCCATCCGCGGCAAGCAGCGCGATGCGGGCCCGGCGCACAGCGCGCTGCGACGCGGTGTGGGAACGTACTCGACGCTCAAGCTCCGCCCGTTCGTCGCTGCTGATTTCCAGCGGCCGCAGACTCCACATGACCCGACCTCCCTCTCGTCGAAAGCCGACGAGAGAAGCCTAAATGACACGCGTGTAATCAATGCGGAGATCCACTAGCAAGGGTTCCTTACGAACGGCAGGAATGCCCAGATGACGCACGAAGTCTTCACCGAGGGAGTCGTTTGAAGGGAGGGGTCGTGCGAACCAGGTCCGCGTCCATCGTTGTGCTGGCGTGGTTGCTTCTGATCGCCGTCGTCCCGGCCGGGGCCCAGGACGGCAAGCAGCCGCCCCAGACCGGATTCGAGGAGAGTGAGGGCGAATCCTGGACAACCCACGAGCAGGAGCTCGAGTTCCTTGCCGAGGTCGACGCCCGATCGGCGCGCGCCGACGTCAGGGTCGTGGCGGAAACCCCTCAGGGGCGCCCCATCCACTTGGTACGGATCGGCGCCCCGCGCCCCGGCACCGCGGCCCGCTCGCGTCGCGAGCCGACGATTCTCTTCGTCTGCACGCAGCACGGCAACGAGCCCGCTCCCCGCGAGGCTTGCCTGAAGCTCCTGCGCGACCTCGCGTTCACCGACGACCAAGAGCTGGTGTCACTGATCCGAAGCGCGACGGTACTCTTCATCCCCACCGCAAATCCCGACGGGCGCGAGGCCAACACGCGCGGGAACAGCGCCGGGACGGACATCAATCGTGACCATCTGAACCTCGAGACGGTCGAGGCCCGTGCGATCGCCACCGTGGTGCGCGTTTGGCGCCCCGACGCAACCCTGGACCTCCACGAGTACGGGCCCTCGCTTCCCGCGATCTACGACGACGAGATCCTCTACCTCTGGCCCCGCAACCTGAACGTCGACTCGCAGGTGCACGATCTCGCCCAGCAGCTCGCGATCGATTACATCGCCAAGCAGGCCGAGGAGGAGGGCTATAGCGCCGACGAGTACGGTCAGTACGCGGTCGGTGACCAGAACGTGTTCCAGTCGGCGGGTGGGCCCGACGAGGGCATCGCGCGCAACGCGATGGGCCTTCGGCACTCTCTTGGGATCCTGATCGAGTCCGCGGTCACGAGCGATCCCCGCAACGGGCCACAGGAGATCACGAGCGAGGCCGCGGTCCGGATCCGCCGAGTCGACAGCCACATGGTCGCTTCGCACGCGGCATTGAGTTTCATGATCGAGCGTGGCCAAGAGGCGATGGAAGTGACCGCGGGAGCGTTTCGGCGCAAGGAAAAGGAGGGGTCCGACCGCAGCGCGCCCGTCTATTTCGGGGGCGCGGACAACGAGGAGCCGTCCGAGGACGATGTCGTCGATCCGCCCCCGTGCGGGTATCGGCTCACTTCTCAGCAGCTCGACGACGTCCGAGCGACGATGCGGTTGCTCGGCATCTCGTTCAAGCGCGCCAGCAAGGGTGCCTACGTCACGATGGCGCAGCCGCCAGAGCCGGTGATCCCGCTGCTACTCGACGAGCGCGGCGACCGTCACTCGGTCTCCGCCGAGCCGGACATGGAGTGCTGACGCGAGCGCTTCGGAGAGATTGGATCAGGGGGCGGGGGCCAGGGTGCCGACCATGATCCCCATCACGTCCTTCCACGTGCGGGTGCTGTCGTAGACGGCGGTGATGCGCAGCTCGTCTCCTTTCGACACCGCGATGCCACGGCCGCCC
>JBOGXF010000108.1:0-18526 GCA_050694275.1 Actinomycetota bacterium
ATCTCGTTGGGCATGCCGCCGTACCTCCTGGGCTCGACTCTTTAGACAAGCCGAACCTTATGGAGTGCGGCGGTTTGCGCGTCGGCTATCCGACCCGCCTATCCCCGCTCAATCGCGGAGAACCGAATCTTTGGCAACAGCGGCTTCGCCTCGCCCAGGACCCCGAGGCCTCGCCAGACCAGCTCGAGGAAGTGCTATCCGAGCCGATGTGGGCTCGCCTTGCTTTGGCTGGCAACCCTTCGGCGTGTCCTGAGCTTCTAGGACGACTTGCGAGTGACCCTTCCCCGGCGGTAAGGCGCCGCGTGGCCCGGCACCCCCGCGCGACGGAGAGGATCCTCGAATCCCTCCTGGGGGATCACGAAGAGATGGTCCGGCAAGCGGCCCGCCGTGCCCTTCGGAAATTTCCTAGTGGGAAGTCCTTGGAAATTTCCGAACCCTGTGAAACCATGGCGACAACGAATGAGGAGGGGCGTCCGTCACGCTCCTAAGCCGAAGGAGCGAGATGGATAAGAAGCCGATCCACGACAGGATCTCCGGACGACTGATCATCGCCGGTCAAGAGGAGATCGACGCGACGCAGCCCCTCCTGGAGGCGCTCGTCGACGAGCTCGGGTGGGACCCCGGACAGATCGTTTCGAGGCCTCAATGGCGTGTTCCGGCCAGTCCTTCGGCTAAGCGGAAATGGCCCGTAGATGTCGCGATCTTCGACGACCCTGCCAACCTTCGCGACGCCGAGCACATCCGCATCATTTGCGAATGCAAGAAGCCCGACGTGGAGTCTGGGGTCGAGCAGCTAAAGATCTACCTCGACCGTGAGCCGCATGCCCGGATCGGAATCTGGTTTAACGGAACCGACCACCGCATCGTTTACAAGACGGGGGACGGCTACGAAGTCGCAGCCGTCGGCACTCCGCTACCTCGACCCACCGATCCTCTTGTACCGACGGGCACAAAAACTCTATCGCTCAAGGACCTCCGGCAGGTTCGGTCGCTGGTTCCGGTCTTCAATCGGATAAGGGACCGCCTCGCGGCCCAGGACTCCAACGTGAACCGTGACGAGGAGATCCTTCCCGACGTCTCGACCCTCATTCTGCTGAAGATCTTGGACGAGCAGGATCACCGATTGAATCCGAGCAGCCCTCTCGGCTTCCAGCTACATGAAACGCCGAAAAAGACTGCCGACCACATCAGAAAACTTCTCAAGAGTCAGGTTGGCCGCCATCCCGCGGCGTTCGCGTCCGCGGACACAAGATTCGCGATAGACGACGCGAGCATCTTCTACGTCGTTTCGGAGCTAAAGGACATCAAGCTCCTCGGGAACGGTGACGAGCTCGTTATGGAGGCTTTCCAGGTCCTGAGGGGAAAGGCGTACAAGGGCGAGGAGGGTCAGTTCTTCACCCCGTTCGATGCCGTCGATCTCGCAGTGGCAGCGGTCGATCCCACGCCCGATGACCGGATCGTCGACCCCGCCGGCGGGTCCGGATCATTCGTCGTCGCTGCGCTCGAAGATGTCGTGCACAAGATCGATCGCATCGACAGTCTCGACGAATCTGAGAAGCGCGAGGTGAGAGGCGCCTTCGCCAAGGAGAATCTGTACGTTCTCGACAAGGATGCGGTCAGCGTTCGGCTCTCGCGCGCTTATCTGTCGCTGCTCGGCTGCACGAGCCCACACGTCTACAAAGTGAACAGCTTGAAGCGGAGCACTTGGGGCGACCAGGCCGACCGTGAGATCGCCGAGGGGTCCTTCGACATCGTGATGACGAACCCGCCGTTCGGATCACGTCTCAAGATCGACATCCCGACCGCGCGAGAGGAGAAGTACGAAGTCTGTCTCAACTGGAAACGAGATCGCACGGGTAAATGGACGAATACCGGCGAGTACGTGGAGCGAGATCTTGGGTTGGTCTTTCTCGAGCGAGGGCTCCGGCTCCTGAAGCCGGGGGGACGCATGGCAATTGTCTTGCCCGACACTTACTTGTTCTCCGATAAGTACGGGTGGCTCGTTCAGTGGTTGGGCAAGTTCACGATCACGCACTCCATCGCGATCCCGATCGAGCTGTTCGAGCCGCACTGCCGGGCCAAGACATCGATCATCGTTCTAAAGAAGCAGGCGCCAAGGAAAGGTCACAAGTTTATCGGAGTCTTCGGCGAGTCCTTCGGCCGAGACAAGCACGGCAAGACGCGTTTCGTCTTCCAGGATGGTCGGATGACGACCGAGGAGGACAACGACTTGAAGCGAGCGGGCGAACTTCTCCGAAAGCGTTCACCCGAGGAGAGCCGGCTGTGGTTCCGCGTGGAGCAAGCAGATGCCGTTCGCAAGGGCATCGTTGTCGCCCCGTACTGGTGGCGTCGCGACGCTATTGAGGCGCTGGAGAAGTTCGCCGCGGATGAGGATTGTGATCTGGTATCGGTGCAGGACCTCATGGACGCAGGGGACATCGAGGTTTTCAACGGACATGGTTCGCCGTCGTCCCACTACAAGGGCCGGGGTGAGATCCCCTATGTGAAGGTCACGGATATCAAGAACTGGCGCATGAACGAGAACCCGTCGTATCTCATTCCGAAGGAAATCGCGGACAAGGAGCGGCGCGAGCGTTATCTCAAGAAGTTCGACCTCGTCATGCCCACGCGCGCCAGCAAGAAC
This sequence comes from Actinomycetota bacterium, assembly GCA_050694275.1. Classification (GTDB taxonomy): domain Bacteria; phylum Actinomycetota; class CADDZG01; order CADDZG01; family WHSQ01; genus JBOGXF01. Next base: position 2,645 of record JBOGXF010000108.1, read on the forward strand.
ATCGGGATGTTCGGTGTGGTCATGCCCTGGCAAAAGGACTGCATCCTGACCCGCGAGATCGCGATCTGGCGGGTTGCGGAGAACGCATCCCGGATTGACTGGGCTTTGCTCCTGATGCTCGCCAGCCTGAAGGTTGTCTTCAAGCAGTATCGCCACCTGGTCCTTATGCAGATGAACCGCGAAGACCTATCAGAGCGATACCGAGAGCTAATCCTTCCCATCCCGCGCGACCCTAAGAAGCGCGAGGCGTGGGCGGAGCCGGTGCGTTCGTACTTCGAGTCGATGGTCTCGGCCCGCGACGCATACGACCGACTCGGAGAGGTCCTCGGTTCGGACCGCTTCGCCGATCGTCCGTAGGACCGGCTGTTGTGGGGTTCAGGGCTACGGTTCTGCGAGTACTGATTGCCTCGCCGAGCGATACAACGAACGCTCGGGTTCTCCTGCGTGAGGTCGTCGAGGACTGGAACAGCCTGCATTCCGAGGACGCGCAGATCGTGCTACTTCCTCTCATGTGGGAGAGGGACTCGACTCCCGAGATGGGGGACCGACCCCAGGCGATTCTCAACCGTCAACTCGTCGACCGAGCTGACCTGTTAATCGGGACCTTTTGGACACGGCTGGGAACGCCGACGGGGGAGGGCGAATCCGGAACCGCAGAGGAAATCGAGAAGTGCGCCAAAGAGGGCAAGCCGACGCTGATCTATTTCTCGGAAGAACCCGTCCGGCCCGACAGCGTTGATCCTGATGAGTACAAGCGCCTTGTTGCTTTCCGGGATCGGCTAAAGGCACAAGGTCTCTTCGACACGTTCGAGTCGTTGGAGGAACTCCGAAGAAAAGCGTCCGCGGCGCTTACCCGGACAATTAGAGAGCGCTTCGACGCGGATGTATCAGAAGCGCCGGTGCCGCTGCGTCGTGGTGCTGAGCTCGTCGCTCGAGTGGAGAATGAAAGGGAAGTTAGAGGCTTCAGCAAGAGCGGCCGTCCCCAATACACAACGCGGCACACGCTAATCATCGAGAACCGAGGGACCGGAACTGCGGAAGGCCTCAGCTTTGAGTTCGTAGTCCCCGATGGGGCTGAGGGGGAAGCTCCTCATATTTTCGAGGAACATCCAGTCACGAGGCTCGCGCCCGGAGGGTCCCTCAGCTACAACCTGATCGCGCACATGGGAACGACCATTCAATTCGACATCGTTATCAAGTGGCGGGAGGGCGAGACCGAGTTCGAGGATGTTCAGACACTCCGTCTCTAGGATTCAGACTGATGGCGGAGCAAGTCCACCTTCGCCGGAGCTCCACAAGTAGATGAGGCCCACTACGACCACGGTAGCCAGCGCGGCGTCGATGAAGTCCTTCCGATCCTTCAAAGATTCAAGATAGACACCTGCCTTCTGCATGGCTGCATCGGGATCTTCGGGGTCGAGCTCGATGTACTCCTTTCCCTGGAGCATTGCCAGCTTGTCCGCGGAGAGCCCGCGCTCGACAAGTGGGATGACATATCGACGGGCCTTGAGGGCGTAGCCGATTTCTTGTTGCACATATGACGAATCCGCGGCGGCCGTCGTGAGAAGCACGATTACCGCGTGACTCCTCTCGATCTCTCGCTGGATCTTGGTGCTGAGCTGGTGACCCGGTCGCAGGTCATGTTCGGCCAGGTAGATCTCGATACCCAGACCTGCCGCGTTGTCCTGAAGCGCGCGGACCAAGGCTTCATCTCGGCTGCTGTGACTAACGAAGGCTCGGAACCAGAACAGACTCATAACCCCTCCAAGTGGCCGATCGTTACCGGCATCATCCCAGTGGGGTGAGACACATCTTGGTCCACGCCTGGTCCACATTCCATCGCGAAATCGGGCCATGAGCGCGAAACAGCGACAAACGAAAACCTAGTCTGACCTGCGGAAAAGCTCTAACTGGTCGGGATTCGTTTCACCCTCATTGGCTCTTACAACGCAGGGGTCGGCGGTTCGAACCCGTCACCGCCCGGGACCGGGCGAAGAGGCCGCGAGCCTCATCGATGAAGCCGAGCTGGAAGCGGCGGAGGAAGAGGAATAGTCGTCGGCGTTCAGTACACATGAACGCTTTGCACTCGTCCGATCTCCTGAGGCTTCCCGACAGGATTTCCATCTTCGTCGACCGGTTGAAAGTTGTGTGCATCGACAAGCACGGCGTCAAATTTCTGACCGTCCATCCTCTCCACCTCGACCACGTAGCTGGAAAGCTCGTTCAGGAGGCGTTCGAAGGTCTGATCCGCTTCGCCGACAAGCGTGATGCTCCAGACTGCCTCGCGTGGTCCCATGTGCCCCTCCCTCGTTGGTGTTTTCAACCTCGAAATCGGTTTGGGGATCAACTCGGAGAGACTCGGGAGTCCTCGACTTCCTGGTAGCTCCAAGGATGATCGAGACCCAGTGCCGCTCGTAAGGCCCCGACGTCCATGGGCCGCTTCCCCGCCGTCTGCGCCAACGCGGCTTCGTACTCGAAGTTGCGCAGCAGCGCCTCGAGCTGGATTCGCCCTTCCTCGTCACCCATCGCCTCCCTGGGCGTGAGACCTTCGAGCGCGGGCACAGACTCGTCGAGCCACGTATCGCGCCACGCGGCATCCTCTGACGCCGAGACGTCGCGGACCGGCACGGCCGTCGCCGGAGGAAGCGGCAAGTCCTGGGCGGGATCAAACCTCGTCTCGTCGATGAGCTCGGGCGCCGCGCCCAGCTTTTCGAGAATGTCCAGCAGGAGATCGAGACGCGCCTGGGAGTTGACGTCGGCCACCACCGCGTTCTCTCGGAACTTGATCTTGGCGCGCAGCCAGCGCTGGGGCCTCCCGTCGTCCTCGACCTCGTAGCCGTCCTCTTGGAGCCTGGCGCGCGCCTGGGCGACCTCGCCAGGGGTCAGCTCCCGCCCCCACCACGCGATGTGGTCGTCCGCGGCCTCGAAATCCGGGTGGTCCTGCATCGACTGCTGCAACAAGGCCGCGTCGTCAACGTCGATGGTCGCGGTGATGAACAGCAGAGGATTGCCGTCCATGTTCTGGAGCCGAGGCGGAGCGCTGCGCCACTCATTGACGGTGCTCACGAGGTGAGGAAGCGCCTGGGACAAGATCGAGGAGACTGTGCCCTCGATCCCGGCGAAGGGAGGATCGTCCTCGAGAGCGACGCTCAGAGCAAGTTCGCTGAACTCGTCCGCCAGGGGCCCCGGCTTGGGTCCCTTCTTTCTCTTGAGTGCGTCGCGGATCACCAGATCGACGATCTCGAGCGCGCGCCGGGCGAGCGCGTCGCCCTCGCGCGGGGTCAGTGCAAGAAAGGCTCCGCCCATGCGCCAGATCCCGTCGATCGGTACGACGTAGCCGAGAAGCACCGTCCACGGCGCGAGGGCCTCGGCCTGCGATGGCGCCACCTGGGCCCACGCCATTCGACCGGTGAGGATGTCCCGCAGCCACACGTGCGGACGGGGCCGAGGATCGCGCACGACCCACAGTACGTAGCGACCGTGGGCCGCCCACTCGGCTGCCCGGTGAGCCGCGTCTGCCGGCGTGGACGGGTCATCGGCGAACGCCTGAAGCAAGCAGCGGGCGTCGTCGGGATCGTCGCTGTCCGGGACATCGAACAACGCGACGCGAAACGACCACTCCATGAAGAGCTGCGACTCCGCTTGATCGGCCTCGACCTGCTCCTCGTCGCCGAACCAGGCCTCGCGGGCCTCGTGCATTGCAGCGCGGTTCTCGGGCCTTATCGCGTACTGGGTCAAAAGCTCGCGGAGTTCATCGAATCGCGAGCGGTCCTCGAAGCGGCCGAGCGCGGCCCGCTCGCGCGGGAGGCAACATCTCTTGTATCTGTGTCCCGAGCCGCACGGGCAAGCCTCCCTGGGCGCGATCTCGTCGATGCGTTGGGATACCTCGACCAGCACATCCCGGTAGGTGTCGTGGGCCGACCAGTCCTCAGGATCGTCGCGAGACATCTGCTCGGCCACCTCAACCGCGTCCGCCAACCTCCCGCATTCGTGCAGAGAGAGCCCGTAGCACCACTTGAGCGCCGGCTCGTCGGACAGCTCCATGGCCTTTTCGTAGAGCTCGAGGCAGCGCGGGTCGTCGTGTTCGAGCTCCGCAACCTCCGCAGCGAAGACGAGCGCTCCGAGGCACCCGTCGGAGACGTCGAGCGCTGCATCGGCCACGGCTCGGGCCCGCTCGAGCGAGCCCTTGTTGGCGATGAGCATCGTGAAGCCATCGGGAGGCAGACGGTCGCCGAACGTTTTTACGAACTCGGCGGCGACCTCCTCAGGCGGGACGGCGGGATCGGTCGCCCGCTCGAGGAACTCCTGCGCGGCCTGTTGGGCTACCTCCGCTAGCTTGCGGATCTCCTTGCGGCTGGGAGCGAGGGGCCGAGATGCCCTCTGCCTGCGCCTGCTTCGCTTCCCCAAGATACGCCCTCCCGTGGTTGGTGGCCCGACCCGCGCTGAGCACGAAAAAGTGGGGAAGCGGGTTTCATGCTAGCAATCGGCTGCCTGCCTCCCAAGGATCTCGGAAGGACCGGCGCCCGAACAGTCCATCGGAGCGAGGCCAAGACAACACGTAACATTTGTGTTACACAAGCCAACTCGCTCTTATTGATTCCTGAGCGGGTTTGTTCGACAAGGGGCACGGCGGAGAACCTCGTGGCCAGCAGCTATCACGAACGTCGGCGGGCGTCGCGGCTCAGAGATCCCGAGTTTAGAGCTGAGTACGAAAGAGCCTCGGCGGAGATCGCGCAAATCGACGCCGTCCTGCGGACGCTCGACGATCTGCGGAAAGAGGCAGGGCTTAGCAAAGCCGAGATCGCGCGCCGGATCGGGAAGAATCCTGCCAGTGTTCGCCGATTGTTCACGGCACAGGCCAATCCGGAGCTCAAGACGATCGTGTCACTCGCGCACGCATTGCACGCGGAGGTTGAGATAGTGCCGAGAAGAAGGAAGCCCGCGAGGTCGAGACGCAACCGTCCGACACGTGGCTAGTCCGCGTGGCTCGCGGACTTCGGGGACATTGCAGAGATTCGGTTGCTGAGTGCCCGACTCTGCGCGCCACGCGCAGTTCATGCCTCCAATCCAGTCCGCGGAAAGTCCGCGGGCGGGCGCAAAACCCGGCAATCGAGGGAACGACCACGACACCCTGAAAACGGCCGTTGAGCAGGGAAAACGTTGTTTTCCGCTGGTGGCGCGATTCCCGGCTGGTCGCACTTACAACGCAGAGATCGCGGGTTCGAACCTAGCACGGCCCACCCTCCGAACCCGAAGGTCGGCCTTCAGCATTTGACGCCCGTCTCGCGCCCGATACGAGTAAGCGAAATCGCAGCGGCTAGTTCATCTCGCTCCCGAGACCTCCGATAGACGGAAGCCAAGCGGTCCGACGTGATCCTGAACAGCCGGGCTGCGCGTCCACTTCTGCCTCGACCAACTTCAACAGTTTCGATCTGAACTGCTACCCGCGCCATAGTTTCTCCTTCCAATCCCTCGTGACTCAGGACGATCTGGCCTCGTGCTGGAAGATCAGGCAGGTGGCGGTCCCAGTGGCGTAGCGGCGGCCCTGTTCGTCCACGATCTGCGCGCGAGCGGTGGCGATCTTGCGTCCCGAATGGATCATCTCGGCATCACACGTGAGTCGGCCGCCGTCCCGAGTAGCCGGACGGAGGTAGGTGACGTTGAGATCGACGGTCGTGTAGCCGACGCCGGCCGGAAGCGTCGAGTGCACGGCGCAGCCGAGTGCGGAGTCGAGCAGCGTCGCGAGGATGCCGCCGTGGACGCTCCCGATCGGGTTATAGAGGTGCTCGCCGGGCTCAATAGTGAAGACCGCGCGGCCGGGGTCTACCCGCGGCGCGTCCATGCCGAGGAGCAGCGCGACCGGGGGAGGAGGCAGCTCGCCGGCGCCGATCGCCCGAAGATAGTCGAGGCCGGTCATCGATGCCGCTGCGGCCGCCCCGATCATGGGATCGTCCCAGGTCACAGTCCTTACCCGCCGGTCCTCGGTCACGGCCGAGGCGGTGCTCGAGTTGCTCACCATCGCCCTCCCGGGTAGGTCAGTTTCGATTCACAACTGACCTTAGCCGAGTGGGTTTTGTTTTGCAACTCACCATGCTATCGTGGGGGCATGACAGGGCGACGCCAATGGGTATCGAACGAGGTCTGCTCGGTGGCCCAGACGCTCGAGATCATCGGGGAGCGCTGGACGATGCTCGTGTTGCGCGAGGCCTTTCTGGGGACGCGCCGTTTCGAGGACTTCACGCACAACATCGGCTGCGCCCGCAACATCCTCTCAGACCGCCTCCAAAAGCTCGTCGGGAACGGGATCCTCGAGCGACGGCGCTACCAGGACCGGCCGCCACGATTCGAGTACCGCCTGACCGAGAAGGGGATCGATCTGTATCCGATCCTAGTCACGCTGATGCACTGGGGTGATCGTCACCTCGCTGACGAACGAGGCCCCGCGATCGTCCTCGACCACAAGGCGTGCGGACACGAGACCACGCCCGAGCTGGTGTGCTCGCACTGCCGCGAGCGCGTGCACGCGCGGGGCATGCGGGCGCGCGTGGGCCCAGGGGCGCTCACCGCATCGGCATAGGCGGCCGAGGTGCCCTTGCAACCGACTCAGGAGCAGAAGGCGGCAGCTTTCCGCGCGCTGCATGAGGGCGAGGCGTTCATCATTCCGAACCCGTGGGATGCCGGCTCGACCAGGGTCTTAGAGGCGCTCGGATTCAAGGCGCTTGCGACAACCAGCTCTGGTTTTGCGTTCACATTGGGACGTCTCGACGGCCAGACCGCACTTGACGAAGTGATCGCACACGTCCGGGTGCTCGACCACTCGACCAGCCTGCCGGTCTCGGTCGACCTGGAGAATGGCTACGGGCCAGACCCCGAGGCCGCCGCCGCGGCCATCGCACGCGCCGCCGAAGCCGGTGCCGTCGGCGGCTCGATCGAGGACTACGACCCGGAGGAGGGGATCTACGAGCTCGCCCACGCGGTGGAACGGATCGCTGCCGCCTCCGAGGCCGCGCGGGGCCAGAGCTTCTCCTTCATGCTCACGGCGCGAGCCGAGAATCACATCCGCGGCAACCCGGATCTCGACGACACCATCGCCCGGTTACAGGCCTACGAGCGCGCCGGTGCCGATGTGCTGTACGCACCGGGACTGCGGAGCGGCGACGAGATCCGGGCCGTATGCGATGTCACGACCAAGCCCGTCAATGTGCTGGCACATGCGGGTCTGTCCCTGCGTGAGATCGTCGAGGCCGGTGCTCAACGCGTGAGCGTCGGCGGCGCGCTGACTTGGGTGGCGATCGGAGCGATGGCAGCCGCAGCGCAGAAGATGAGCGACGACGGGGATTTCTCGCTGCTCGACGCGCCGGTCCACATCAAGGAGTGGCTCGGAGGTTAGCCACGCGCCACGACGCCTGCCCCCTCAGGTGACCAATGTTAGAGCCAGGACCCTCCCACCATCGCCACGTCACCCGACCCACCTCGCGATCATCGGGGTTCCACGGACGAAGTCGGGGCCACCACGCCGGGACGGCGCGCCGGTACGCGTCGTATTGCGCGCCGAACCGACGTTGCAGTGCGGGCTCCTCGTACCAGTGAGCGAACGCACCGGTTGCGAAGCCGACGGCCGTCGCATAGAGCAGCAGATCGGTCTGGCCCAACACGAGCGCCTGGCCGACGATCGTGGCCACGACCGCGAGGTACATGGGATTCCGCACGTACCGGTAGAGCCCGCCCACGACCAGGTGCTCAGTTGGTGCAACCGGCGCCGGGGTACCGGCGCCCTCCGCGACGAAGCGCACGAATGCGTGAATCAGCACGACCACGCCCGAGGCGATCAGGATCACTCCCACCACCCGCAGCGGCGCCCAATACGGAAAGGGCCGTCGCGCCCGCCACCCAGTCAACGACCGGGACGAGACCCGCGACCACGCCCGGGCCCAGCACGAAGAATGCCGATGAACCCTCGCGATGGTCTTGTGCACGTCGTCAGCCTACGAGTGGACGTGGACGCCGGACACCTGACCAGGGCCCGTGGTTCAGTTAATCGGCTATATTGGCGACATATCTTTGTCATAATGGTGTCATAAGCGTGTCGAATCACATACATATCAGGAGGTGAGGTGTGGCTGAGGTCCCGTCGCTGCTGGACCGGCTCCTCGATGGGGACGTCGTCGATGCTGCCGATGTCGCCCGGGTGCTGGGCACGAGGCCCCGCAGCGTCACCCGCTGGCAGTCGGCTCGCACTGTGCCCAGGCGCGCCTCCGAAGAACGCCTGCTGGAGCTCAAGGCAGTGGTGGATCTGCTGCGCGGCGTGTTGAGAGAGCAGCCCGCGCGCCTGTGGCTGCGAAGCCCCAATCCCGACCTCGGCTACGAGAAGCCCCTCGACGTCATCGCTAAGGGCGAGTACCAGTGGGTGATCGACTCGATCATGGCCCTGGCAGAGGGCATCACGGCCTAATCGACCCGGCATGACCGATCTCGATCCGGCGGTCATAGCGAGCATTTCCACCAAGCCCTATCGAGGCGACGGCTTTAGGCAGCAGGCGCCGAAGTACGACCCGTTGAGCGGCGAAGGAGCTCGTCGGCGCGGGGGGAGGTTCAACCCTCCGCAGAGCTTTCCCGTCCTTTACCTCTGCACGACGCGCGCGTGCACGGTGGCCGAGTTTCTAAGGGCCGGGAGCAGGCTTGCGATCGGGCCCGAAGGCCTGCTTCCTCGTCAGGTTTTCAAGTACGACGTCGGGGTCGATCTCGTCCTCGACCTGACCGACGATTCGACCCTGGAGCAGCTCGGCCTCGCTGTGGCCAACTTGGTGGGAGACGATCTCTCGTTGACTAGAAGCGTTGGAGAGGCGGCCCACGCCTTAGGAATACAGGCGATCCAATCTCGATCGGCTACCGAACAGGATCATGTCCTCTCGGTGTTTCTCGAGAACCTCGGCCTGGGAACATTAGTGCCCGCGCTAGAGGAAATGTGGGAGACCATCGACGATCTTTAGGCCCGGCGACCGGCCTTGGCCCGCTTCGGGGGCAGGCTCTTCGCGAACGCGGTAGCCGGCGCGACCCACGACGCCAGTGATCGCTTCGTCTTGATTCCGGCCGGCGCCACGAAAACGAAGCCCCTCATCGATCGGCCGGTGAAGTCCATCTCGCGAGCGTGCACGCGGGCGAGTGCACGTTCGTATCCTTCCGGCCCCACACGAACCATCAGCTCGTCACCGACGATCCCGAGCGCCATGTGCCCGCCGATCATGAAACAGAGACCGCCCATCATCTTGATCTCGTCGACGCCTCTCTCGCGGGCAAGCGCCTCCCGGATTCGGTCGGCAAGCGTTTCGTCATAGGCCATGCTCTTTCTACCTTTCTGATTGGGGGGGAAGCCACGAAGGGATCCCGAAGTAAGCGCCGAGCCCGGGGTCGGCGAAGCCGGTAATGGTCGAGATCGCCCCCTCTTCGATGACGAACACCATCACGCCGTAGAATCGATGGCCTCCGTCGTCCGGTTCTGCAATGAATGCCGCCAGGGCAGGTTGCCGATTCGAGCCGACCGGGACGAGGCGAATCTGCTCGAGATGCCCGTCCGCGGGAACGGTGGAGAGGAAATCGATGATCGCCACGCGTCCCCGAAACCAAAGGGACGACACGTGGGGAGATCCCGGCTCGGGCGCCTGCGCCGCCGGCATCGCCAGGATTGCGTCCTCCTGCAGCAGCGATGCGAGCGCATCGAAATCACACCGCTCCCAGGCATCCACGAATCGAGCGAGCAACCTCTTCTCAGATATGTCGCTCACCGACACGACGTTCGTACCCGGATCTCCCCTCGCGAAGCGAGCGCGGAGCGTACTGCGGGCGCGCTGCAGAGCGCTGTTCACGCTCTCGACCGAGCAATCGAGGGCAGTGGCGACTTCGCGAGCGTTCCAGGTGAGAACGTCGCGAAGCAGCAACACCGCCCGTTGTCTCGGAGGAAGGAGCTGGATCGCGGCGATGAATGCGAGCGCGACGCTTTCTTTCGTGTCGAATCGAGCTGCGGGGTCGGCGGCGTCGCCCAGGAGACGATCCGGGTAGGGCTGAAGATGATCGATCTCCGTCAGCGGGGGACCACCCGACCATTGACGCGTCCCTAAGAATCGGGTCCGACCACGCGTGGCCAACTCGTTGAGGCAGGCATTGGTGGCGATCTTGTAGAGCCAGGCCCGAAAGGCGTGGTCCTCGAAGGTTGCGATTCCTCGCCACGCCTTCAGCAGTGACTCCTGGAGCATGTCGTCGGCGTCCGTGAGCGAACCCGTCATCCGGTAGCAATGGAGATGGAGCTCACGGCGATAAGGCTCGACGAGAGCAGCGAAGGCGTCGTGATCGCCGACGCGCGCGGCCCTAACCAGGGGCAACTCGGCCTCTTTGTCGTGAGCAGGAGCCTTCATCTGTCTCACCGTATCCGGGAGGCTGCTGCCGGTCGGGGACCTCACGACCTCGGCTGAAACAGGGCGAAGACGGCTCCTCCCGGCTCTCGGATCGGCGTGTACGTCCCCGCCGGCCCCTCCGCGGGGCTCTGCAGCGCGGTTGCTCCGAGCTCTTTGGCTTTCTCGGTGGCGGCATCGAGATCGTCCACCTGGATGTACGGGAACCATCCCAGGCGATCGCCCCCATCCGGGACTATGGACGCCCACGGCTGCTCGCCACCGATCATCGGCACCTTGGCGTCTCCCGCCGGGACCTCGGCGATATCCCAGCCGAGTAGCTGCTCGTAGAAAGAGCGCGAGGCCCCTGAGTCCTTGCTGCGCAGGTCGAACCACACGAACGGGTCTGCCATGTCACTGTCCTTCGAATCGATGGATCTTGCCCGTATAACAACCGGCGACGCGAGAACTAATCGGTCCGGGCCCGATCGACCGATTAGCCTCGGACCGTGCATGCCGGGCTGACTCTCCTCGTCGATGCATCCAGCCTCGTCTATCGGGCACTGTTCTCCACGCCCGACACGGTCCGGACGCCCGATGGGAGCCCCATCAACGCGGCCTTCGGGTTTCTCGGGATGCTCGCCCGGCTCATCGCGGATCGCGATCCCGACTTCATCTGTTGCGCGACCGATGAGGATTGGCGTCCCGAGTGGCGCGTCGAGCTGATCGAGTCCTACAAGTCTTTCCGGGCCGAGCCCGGCAGCGCCCAGGAGGCGGCCGAGGACCTGCTCGCCCCTCAGATGCCGGTGCTCTTCGAGATCCTCGAAGGATGCGGAATACCCGTGTTGGGCCATCCCGAGTGCGAGGCGGAAGACGTCATCGGAACGCTCGCGGAGCGCGCGCCGGGCAGGGTCGGCATCGTCTCCGGCGACCGCGATCTCTTCCAGCTCGTCCGCGATCCCAAGGTGTTCGTGCTTTATCCGCGCCGGGGGGTCAGCCAGGTGGATGAGGTGGACGAGAGCTACATCGAATCCCGCTACGGCATCCCCGGACGCGCCTACCGCGACTACGCGGTGCTGCGCGGCGATCCTTCCGACGGTCTCCCCGGCGTGCGGGGCATCGGCGAGAAACTCGCGAGCTCGTTGCTGGCGCGCTACGGAAGCCTCGACGCGATCCTGGAAGCAGCCACCGGGTCGGACCAAAACGTCCTGATCGGTAAGGTTCGCCGCGATCTCGACTACGTCAAGCGCGCCGCTCAGGTCGTCACGATCCCGACCGATCTCCCTCTTCCCGATGTCGATCTCGCCCGTCCGAGACACGAGCCGGACGAATCGCTCTACGCGGTGGCGGAACGGTCCGGCCTCGACGGCGCGCTGCATCGCCTCGTTAAGGCCCTAACGGGCAAGTAGCAGCGTAGGCGCGAGGTTCCGTCCTCAGAGGCCGAGGTACGACATCGCCGCGGCCGGGTAGCGCTCGCCCGCGGTCGCGCCTTTCGGGAACGCCGCTTCGATCCGCTCGAGGTCCTCGACGGTCAGCTCTACGTGGATCGCCGCTGCATTCTCTTCCAGGTAGGAGATGCGCTTGGTGCCGGGGATCGGGACTATGTCGTCACCTTGCGCAAGGACCCAGGCCAGGGCGAGCTGCGAGGGGGACACATCCTTTTCCTCGGCGATCTCGCGCACGCGGTCGACGAGCTCGAGATTGCGCCCGAAGTTTTCGCCCGTGAAGCGCGGGTTGTTCCGTCTGAAGTCGTCCGGGTCGAGGTCGTCGATCGAACGGAACCGGCCCGACAGGAAGCCGCGCCCGAGGGGACTGTAGGCGACGAACCCGATCCCGAGGTCGCGCACGGCCGGCAGGATCTCGTCCTCCGGATCGCGCGACCACAGGGAGTACTCGGTCTGAAGCGCGGTGATCGGGTGCACGTCGTGGGCCCGGCGAATCGTCTTGGCCCCCGCCTCCGAGAGGCCGAGGAAGCGGACCTTGCCGGCGTCGACCAGCTCGGCCATCGCGCCGACCGTGTCCTCGATCGGGGTGTCGGGATCGACCCGATGCTGGTAGTAGAGGTCGATGTGGTCGACGCCGACCCGCTTCAAGGACTCGTCGCAGGCTTGGTGCACGTATTCGGGGTCGCCACGAATGCCGAGACGCGCGCCATCCGCAGAGCGCACGTTGCCGAACTTCGTGGCGAGCACGACCTCGTCGCGCCGGCCGGCAATCGCGCGGCCCACCAATTTCTCGTTCGTGAACGGACCGTACATGTCGGGCCGTGTCGAGGAAGGTGATCCCGAGTTCGATAGCGCGCTCGATGGTTGCGATCGCCTCACGCTCGTCGGTTCGCCCGTAGAACTCCGACATGCCCATGCAGCCGAGCCCGAGCGCCGACACCTCGAGGCCCTGAGAGCCGATTCTTCGTGTCGCCATGGCATTCCCTTCCGCCTGTCGCTTTGTTCCGGGTGGTGCGCGTGGTGGGAATTAACCAATTCGGTCGTGGGTTAATTCCTCGGACACCTGATTGTCTATCTGCCCCACTCCGGGCATGCAAGGGAAACGACATTCGACCGGGAGGCCTGACCCTCCGAGAGGAAGGCGTATGACTGAGCAGATGACGTCCGACGCGGCCCTCGCCGGGCAATTGAAGATCGGTGGAGAGATCACCGTTAACCGTCTCGGTTTCGGGGCCATGCGTATCACCGGTCGGGGAATCTGGGAGGAGCCGAGCGACCCCGACGAGGCGCATCGCGTGCTCCGACGCGCGGTGGAGCTCGGGATCAATCTCATCGACACCGCCCACTCCTATGGTCCGGAGGTGAGCGAGCGCCTGATCGCGGAGGCGCTTCATCCCTATCCGGACGATCTCGTGATCGCCACCAAGAGCGGATTCCAGCGCAGCGGACCCGGAAGCTGGTATCCGGACGGTCGACCAGAAGCCATCAGGCGCGACTGTGAGCGCAGTCTCGAGCTCTTGCGGCTCGATCGCATCGATCTCATGCAGCTCCACACGGTCGATCCCAGCGTGCCCATCGAGGAATCGGTCGGGGCTCTCGGCGAGCTCCAGGGAGAGGGCAAGATCCGCATGATCGGTCTTTCCAACGTCAACGTCGAGCAGCTTCGACGCGCGCAGAAGGTCGCTCGCGTGGTCTCGGTGCAGAACCGCTACAGCCTTGGGGATCGCGGCTCGGAGGACGTGCTCGAGCTCTGCGAGAGAGAGGGCATGGCGTTCCTACCGTGGTATCCGCTGGGGGCCGGTTCACTAGCGCGCGTGACCGAGATCCGGTCTGAGACGACGAAGGCAGCGACGCCCGCGCAGATCGCGCTCGCGTGGCTCCTGCGGTGCTCTCCGGTGATGGCCCCGATCCCGGGCACGTCATCCGTCGCCCATCTCGAGGAGAACGTGGGCGCGGCCGGGCTGCGTCTTTCCGATGAGGACTTCGAGCGCCTTTCAGGCTAAAGCCGATCGAGGCCGGCAGGAATGCTCGGGGTCGGCGCCGTTGGAGAACGGAAAGGGAGGAGAACCAAATGAACACAGAGGAGAAGCCGGTGGAACTGTCCGCTCCGGTGACCGAGCGGGATCATGTGCGCGGCTCGCTCGAGGCCCCCGTCGTCATCGTCGAGTACGGCGACTATGAGTGCCCCCACTGCGGACGGGCCTACTGGGTCGTCAAGGAACTGCTGGAGAAGCTCGGGGATCAAGTTGGGTTCATCTTCAGAAACTTTCCAATCACGGAGACGCACCCGAGAGCCCGAACCGTCGCCGAGGCTCTGGAGGCCGCCGGCGGGCAAGAGCGGTTCTGGGAGATGCACGATTCGTTCTACGAGCACCAGCATCAGCTCGAGTTGCTCGACCTGGAAGAGCATGCCCAAGTCATCGGTTTGGACGTCGACGAGTGGAAGAAGGCCCTGCGGGACCGCGCGTATCGCGATCACGTGAACGACGATCTTGAGTCGGGGCGTGAGAGCGGCGTGACCTCCACCCCGACGTTCTTCATAAACGGCATCCGCCATGAAGGCGACTACGACCTTAAGTCGATGCTCGCCGCGATCCGGCAAGCAGCCCCCGGGATCGTCGATCGGCCGAGCGTTCGAGAGCCGAGAGGGCAGTGATGACTGCCATCGATCAGCAGGTCGCTCTTGGCACCCTCTCGACCGAAGTCGACTAAGGAAGGAGTGGGGTATGCGGATCGGGATTATCGGCGCCGGCCACATCGGCGGCACTCTGGCTAAGCACTTTGTCGACGCCGGCCACGAGGTGGCGATCAGCAACTCGCGAGGGCCCGAGAAGCTGGTGCACGTGGTCGCCGGGCTCGGGGGAGAGGCACAGGCGCTCACGGCGGGGGACGCTGCCGAGTTCGGCGAAATCGTGGTGGTCTCGGTGCCGTTCGGTCGGTATCGCGAGCTCCCGACCGACGGGGTCGCGGGCAAGGTGGTCATCGACACCAACAACTACTACCCGGGCCGGGACGGTCACTTCGACGACCTCGACGGCGATCGCATCACCTCGAGCGAGTTGCTTCAGGCGCATCTGTCGGATGCTCGTGTCGTTAAAGCGTTCAACGCCATCAATTGGCAGCGCCTGCGCGACCTCGACCGGCCGTCGGGCGATCCCGGGCGCATCGGCATCCCGATCTCGGGCGACGACCAGGAAGCCAAGCGGATCGTGGCGGATTTGATCGACCAGATCGGCTTCGACGCGGTGGACGCCGGCACGCTCGCCGAGGGAGGCCGGAGGCACCAGCCCGAAAGCCCCGTGTATGGGGCGGATCTCAGCACCGCAGAGCTGCGCGCTCAACTTGCTCTCTGAGAACATGCGACGCTGCGATTGGGCGGTCCAAGATGACCCTCTCTATGTCGCCTACCACGACCACGAGTGGGGTGTCCCGTCGCACGACGATCGCCATCTCTTTGAGCTCCTGATTCTCGAGGGCGCGCAAGCGGGCCTGTCGTGGGCGACGATCCTGAAGAAACGCGAGGGATACCGCACGGCCTTTGCCGGTTTCGATCCCGAGAGAGTGGCGCGTTTCGATCGCCGTACGGTCGCACGATTGCTTGAGAATCCCGCCATCGTGCGAAACCGTCTCAAGGTGGAATCGGCGGTCAACAATGCCCGTCGCGCCCTCGAGGTGCAGAGCGACTTCGGCACCCTGGATGCCTACCTGTGGGCGTTCGTGGACGGAACGCCCATCGTCGGGCGCTGGCGTTCGGTCAACGAGATACCGGCGACGACTAGGGAATCCGTGGCGATGAGCAAAGATCTGAAAAAGCGCGGCTTTACCTTCGTGGGCCCGACTATCTGCTACGCGTTCATGCAGGCGTGCGGCCTTGTGAACGATCACGTCGCAAGCTGCTTCCGCCACGGGGAGTTGGAGTGAGGGGGGCTAGTGGACCCGCGCAGAAATCCCGCGCGCATCTCAGGCGACCTTGAGGGGCTTGCCATCGTAGGTCCAGGCGAACGGCTTCGCAGTGCGGTTGTAGTCGGCGATGAAGGCCATGATCCGCTCGA
>JBOGXF010000109.1:0-10524 GCA_050694275.1 Actinomycetota bacterium
TTTACCGAGGAGACCGGGATCGAAACCAGTTACCGGTCGTCGGGCGACGACATGGCCGCTTTCCTCGGTACCCAGATCGAGGGCGGGGCACCGCCCGACGTGGCGATGATCGCCCAGCCCGCGCTGGTGGACCAGCTGGCCAACGACGGTTCTATACAGCCCTTCAACGACGATGTCGTTGCGGCGATAGATGAGACCTACGCGCAGGCGTGGAAGGACATCGGATCAGTCGACGGCACGCCCTACGCGCTGTACTTCAAGGTCGCGAACAAATCGACCTGGTGGTACAACACCGCGATCTTCGACCAGGCCGGCGTATCGCCTCCCGAGGATTGGGACTCGCTGCTCGAGGTCGCCGGCACAGTCAATGCCTCGGGAACCCCCTTCGTTTCGATGGGCGGCGCCGACGGCTGGACGCTGACCGACTGGTTCGAGAACATCTACATCCGCACCGCCGGCGCGGACATGTACGACCAGCTCACGAATCACGACATCCCGTGGACGGACGACAGCGTCGTGACCGCGCTCGAGACATGGGCCGAGCTCGTCGGCGAGCCGGCGAACCTTGCCGGAGGGACCAACGGGGCTCTCAACACCGGTTTCGACGATTCCGTGGCGCAGGTCTTCGCCGACCCACCGGCAGCGGCAACCGTATACGAGGCCGACTTTGTGGCGGGCGTCATCACCGGTAACACCAACGCCCAGCCCGAGGAAGATTTCAACTTCTTCCCGTTCCCCGTCATCGAAGGGTCAGCCCCGGCCGTCGTCGCGGGTGGCGACGGTGCCGTGGTCCTCACCGACAACCCGTCTGCACAGAGGTTCGCCGAGTACCTCGCGACGCCGGAGGCTGCCGAGGTGTGGGCCTCCCAGGGCGGTTTCATCTCCGCCAATCAGAACCTCGACCTATCCGTATACCCCGACGAGATCTCCCGTTCGATCGGGGAGGCGGTCGTGGCCGCAGGGGATGACGTGCGATTCGACATGTCCGACCTTGCGCCGCCCGAGTTCGGCGGAACGACCGGGCAGGGCCTGTGGAAACTGTTCCAGGACTTCGTCAACAACCCCGACGACATCCAAGGAGTAACGAGGCAGCTCGAGAGAGCGGCGGAGCAGGCGTATGGATAGGAGATAGCGCCCGCTAATGGCGAGCACCGCAGCCGAGGTAAAGGGAAAGCTGGGGCGCCGGGAGGCAGCACGTTTGCAGAAGCCTCCCGGCGGTGCCAAGCGGGGGCTGGCGCTGCTGTTCCTGCTGCCCGCCCTCGTCCTCTTGGGCGTAATCGTCGTCTATCCGACGATCGACACCATCATTCAGAGCTTCCAGAACACCGACCGCGAGTTCGTCGGCGTCGACAACTTCTCGCGGTTGATCCGGACGGATCGCATGGTCCAGGCGATCCAGAACAACGCGATCTGGGTCGCCACGGCCCCGGCGATCATCACGGCCCTCGGTCTGATGTTCGCTCTCTTGACAGAGCGGGTGAAGTACGCCACCGCCATCAAGATCATCGTGTTCATGCCGATGGCGATCTCCTTCCTCGCGACGGGCGTCATCTGGCGCCTGATGTACGAGGTGAACCCCGATCTGGGTCTCGTGAACGCGGGGATCAGGGGCGCAGCGAACGTCATCGGCGGTAAGGGGGTGCTGGTCGGCGCCACGCCTTCCGTCCCGGATGCCGTCCAGATCTCCGGCCGCGAGATGACCACCGCGGGGACGTTCGATGCAGGTGAAGTGGCGATGCTCGGGCTCACCGCGATTGCCCCGGATGCGGTGCCCGAGGGCGCAGTGGACGCACGGCAGCCGGAGGTTGGAAGCGGGGAGGTCGGCGCCCTCGTGTGGCGCGACTTCAAACCGGGAGGGGGTGAGCCGGGCGTCGCGGAGTCCGAAGAGCTCGGGCTCCCCGGGGCCGAAGTGGAGCTGCTGACCGCGAACGGCGACGTGGTTGCGTCCGGTACCACCGACGAAGCCGGAGCGGTCGTGTTCACCGACTTCGACGCGTCCGGCCCCTTTAACGTTCGCTTGCCCGAGGACAACTTCGCCACGGGCTTCACCGGGACCGAGTGGCTGGGACCCCGCCTGGTGACGCCGGCCATCATCGGGGCTTTCTCTTGGATGTGGGCCGGCTTCGCGGTGGTGGTGATCGGCGCGGGCTTGGCCGCCTTGCCGCGCGACGTTCTGGAAGCGGCGCGCGTCGACGGCGCGAGCGAGTGGCAGACATTCCGTCACGTTACGCTGCCCCTTCTCGCTCCGGTATTGGGGGTGGTGTTCGTAACGCTAGTTATCAACGTCCTCAAGATCTTCGACATCGTTCTCGTCACCGCGCCTGGTGCGAGCCAGGACGAGGCCAACGTGATCGCGCTCGAGATGTGGAAGACGGCGTTCGCCACGCGCAACTTCGGCTTGGGGAGCGCGGTCGCGGTGGTCCTGTTCCTCCTCGTGATCCCGGTGATGTGGCTCAACATCCGGCGCTTCCGAAGGGAGCAATGATGGGTGCGGCACTGGAAGACATCGCCGGCCGGGAGCCTAAGACCAGAGCCCAGCGGATCATCCGGTTCGTCACGAAGACGCCGCTTCACATCTTTCTCATTCTGCTGGCGCTGTTCTGGATGACCCCCACCTTCGGACTGCTGATCACGAGCTTCCGCCCCATCGCGAGGATCTCGGAGTCGGGCTGGTGGGATGCCCTGGCCGAACCGCGCCAGCTCACGCTGGAGCCCTACACGGACATCCTTGGGGAAGAGGGGCTCGTTCGGAGCCTGCTCAATACCGCGTACATCACAATTCCCACAACGGTCCTACTCATATTGATCGCGGCGCTGGCGGCTTACGCGTTCTCGTGGATCGAGTTCAGAGGACGCGATGTCGTATTCCTGGTAGTTGTCGCGCTGCTGGTGGTGCCTCTGCAGATGGCGCTCATCCCGATGGCTCGGCTGTTCGGGGACATCGGGATATTCGGAACGATCTGGGCGGCCATCGCTTTCCATATCGCGTTTGGATTGCCGTTCGCGATCTTTCTGTTGCGGAACTTCTTCATCGGCCTTCCGGCGGAGCTGTTCGAAGCCGCGCGCATCGACGGTGCTTCGGAGTTGCAAATCTTCTTGCGTATCGTCCTGCCTCTCGGTATGCCCGCCATCGCGGCGCTGGGAATCTTCCAGTTCTTGTGGACGTGGAACGACCTGCTCGTGGCGTTGGTCTTCACCGGCGGCGAAAGCATCCCGATTACTGTGTTCATACAAGATCGGCTGCGCACCTTCGGTGGGAACCTCGACGTCATCGCCCCCGGGGCCTTTCTCTCGATGATCGTTCCTTTGATCGTCTTCTTCGCCTTCCAGCGCTACTTCGTCCAGGGATTGCTCGCGGGCTCGGTCAAATGAGCCCCGCTCGCCACCTGTTTGCGCTCCTTGTGGGTGCCGGGCTGCTGATCATGATGGGGTTGGCGGGGCGGCCGACCACAACGATTACCGTGCCGGCAGGAGCTGCAACTCAGTTGTTTCTTGACGCGGTTCCAGAAGGCTCTACCGTTCGCCTCGCTCCGGGGGTCCACCGTGGTCCTCTGACGGTCGACAAGACGCTGACGCTGATCGGGGAAGAAGGCGCCCGGATCGATGCTCCGGTGGATTCAGACGCCGCGCTCCACGTCACGGCACGCGACGTTCGGATCTCGAATCTCCAAGTGAGCGGAGGGTGGACGGGGATCGATCTCGACGATGCCGAGGGAAGCGTCGTCAAAGATGTTCGAGTGACGGGTGCGGACCTACAAGGGATACGCGTGTACAAGGCCTCGGCGCTGGTCGACTCGGTCTCCGTATCCGGCCTCGTCGATCCGCACGCGCAAGGAATCGAAGTACTCAGTGCGCCGGACGTCGTCGTCCGCAACTCTCAGGTAACCGGCGGAAAGATCGGGATCGTGGCTCATCTCTCCGACTCGCTATTCGAGGACAACAGGGTGTCGGGAACGTCGATGGTGGGTCTCATGATCCGGGAGATGGGGCGTGGGATTGCTCGCGACAACGACGTGACCAACGCCTCCGGTGCCGGCCTCTATTGCGGAGACATGGCTCTGTGTGCTTTCGAGCACAACCGAGTGGAGCGGGTCTCGGCCGCAACTAATGCGAGATCGAGCGCCGGATGGGGACTCGTCGTCAATTATCGGGCCACGGCTTCGACGAAGAGGGATGTGCTCTCAGGCGAGGCCGGAAGTGCCGTCGCCCTGTCCCACAGCCGTCTCGTAGAGGAGTCGCCGCTCAGGTTGGGAGAGGGTGCCGCGGCCATCTGGCCGGGGTCGCTGGCAACCCTGGTCGGCCTCGCTGTAATCGGTCTGCTCTACCTCGCAGCGCGCCGGCTCATGCCGTCGGGTATTTCGCCCCGGACCTACGCCGGTGCCGCGGCCGCAGGCACCGCGCTTCTGCTGGTGGGCGTGGGCGTTCAGTCCTTTCACATGCTCGAGCACGTGATCCAGTTCTATCGAGTGCACATGGAGGGAGTCCCGAGCCGTGGTGCGTTGGTTGGGTCAGTCGTGGACACAGAGTGGGTGCATTTCACCTACAACGCCCTCGTGCTCGGGGGCCTAGTCGCATTGCTGGTGCTGCGCAGACGAGGATGGACTCCCTCCGGCATGAACCCGGCCGTGGGAGACCGGCTGATCCTCGCCTCCGCGCTGTTGCAGGGCTACCACGTGGTCGAGCATTCGCTAAAGGTCACCCAGCACGTCCTCACCGAAGCCAAGGTCAATCCGGGCCTGCTCGGCAACCACTTCGATCTGGTCCTGCTCCATTTCGGCCTGAACGCGGCGATCTATCTCGCGTTCATCGCGGGGGCGATCGCCTATCTGTGGCCCCGGCGGGGTTTTCGCGACGCCTTGGTGGCCAGGCGCTCCGAACCACGACCCACGTAGGAAGCCGTGCGCCGTGTCCTCGCCATAGCGGATGAAGTCCGTGAATTCCTCTACGGACCGGGACTGAAAGAACTCAATGTCAACCTGATCGTCTCGTGCGGAGATCTGCCCTTCGATTATCTCGAGTACATGGTGTCGGTCCTCAACGTTCCCTTGCTATACGTCCCGGGAAATCACGATCCAGGTCTCGGGGGTCGCCCCCTGTCCCAGAATCCCCTCAGACCAATGCGGGTCGTGCCCAGATCCCCCGGCCCCCAGGGGTGCACCAACATCGACGGACGCCTCGTCGATGTCGCCGGGCTGCGGGTCGGCGGGCTCGGAGGATCGGTCCGCTACAGTCGCGGTCCGAACCAGTACACCCAGAACCAGATGCGCGCTCGAGCGTTGCGGCTCGAGCTCAGGGCGCGCCTAAAGCGTATGTTCCTCGAGGAAAACAAGATCGATGTCTTCTGCGCGCATGCGCCGGCGTTCGGCGTCGGAGACGCTGAAGACCCCGCCCATCGCGGCTTCACTGCGTTTCATCGCCTTGTGCGCAAGCTGCGCCCCAATCTTGTGCTGCACGGACATGTGCATCCGCTAACGCACGACGTTCCCGAGCTCAACCTCTATGGAAGCAGGGTCGTCAATTGCGTCGGCTACCGAGTCCTCGAGGTTTAGGTGCACTAGCGATGGGCTGGGAAAGGCTCCCGATTCTGTCGAGCTTCGAGAAAGCTCGGCGACGTGAATCGTACCGAAAGTTCGCGCGCGCGGTCAGGCGGGGACAGGAGAAAGAGCTGCTGTCGCTCGACGAGGTTCGCCGTCGTTTGCGGCTATTTGACCAGCACTACGTCGGTATCGAGCCGATCCCCGTCGCAAGCATCGTCGGAACGGTCGAGCGCACGGGCGACTTTGACCGGGACTTCCTTCCGCGGAAATTCGAAACCCGCGAACGCTGGAGGGGTGTCGAGCAGGCGTTCCCTCACGGTGACTTCCCGCCGATCGTCGTGTACAAAGTCGGGGACGCCTATTTCGTCGTCGACGGACACCATCGCGTCGCCGTAGCCAAACAGCACGAGATCGAATACATCGATGCCGAGATCACGGAGCTCAAGAGCCGCTACCCTCTTGCTCCCGATGCAGACATCGCTCGCATCATCCACGCCGAACAAGAGCGAATTTTCCTGG
The DNA here is from genome assembly GCA_050694275.1 of Actinomycetota bacterium. Lineage (GTDB taxonomy): Bacteria > Actinomycetota > CADDZG01 > CADDZG01 > WHSQ01 > JBOGXF01. The sequence goes on from JBOGXF010000109.1 coordinate 6,057, forward strand.
AAGAGAGCGGCCTCGAAAGGGCGCGTCCGGAGGCACATATCGAATTCAGTCGTCCCCTCGGTTACGTGGAGTTACTGGAGGTCGTCAAGGTGCACGGCTATCACCTGATGCGACAACGACAAGAGATCCTGACGCCGGAGCAAGTCGCGGAGGACTGGTACGACACCGTGTTCCTTTCCGCGCTAGATGTGATCGAGGCGGAAGAAATATCCGAGGCCTTTCCCAACGCAACCCAGGCCGACTTGTTCCTGTGGATTCATCAGCGCCGGCTCGCCCTGCTCCCGGAGCGAGGGGGTGTGACCTTCGAGGACGCGACCAAACATGTCAGGGAGGAGCGAAAGAAACCTCGTGGCGAAGGCAAATGGGGGCGTTGAGACGGATCTTTCCTACGACTGCAAGAACTTCTCGATCACCCGGGCGACGTCTTCGCCTTTGTCCTCCTGCAGGAAGTGACTTGCGCCCTCGATCGGAACGAACTCCCGCGCGCCGGGAATGCGCTCCGCCATCTTCTCGCCCGCCCGGAGCGGAAATATTGGATCGGAATCACTGAACGCGACCAGGGCCGGTCGGTCCCATCGCGCGAGCGCTTCCCGGACCTCGCCCATTTCCTTGGCCCCCGGATCGTCCTCGGTCAAAGGAACCAGCAGTGGGAAAGCAGCCGCTCCGGCCTTCGACTCGGGGGTGGGGAATGGTGCTTCGTAGGCGGCGATTACCTCATCGGGCAGCTCGGTGACCGTCGCCGACTGCAACACGAAACCGATCGGCAGATCCGGGTTGCGCTCGGCAAAGTTCCGCCACTGAAGAAAGGCCTCCGAGGGCCAGTTTGGTCCGGGACGGTAGATCGCGGTGTTGAGTATCACGAGACGCGCGAAACGATCCGTGTGTTCCACGGCGGCGCGCAGTCCGATCGGCCCTCCCCAGTCCTGGACCACGACGGTGATGCCGCGCAGGTCGAGTGCCCCGACGAGTTGCACGACCGAGTCGGTGTGGCGCTCGTATGTGTACCAGTCGCGATCGGTCGGCTTGTCTGACCGACCGAACCCAACGAAATCGGGGGCGACCACGCGGCCGGCCCCGGCGAGTGTCGGGATCATCTTGCGGTACAGATACGCCCATGTCGGCTCCCCGTGGAGCAGCACGATCGGATCGCCGGTTCCTTCCTCGACGTAGTGCATGCGCAGGCCATCGAGTTCGCCCTGGAGGTCCAGATACGTGGGCTCGAAGTCGTAGCCGGTCAGGCCCTCGAAACGGTCGTCCTGCGTGCGGAAGACGTCCTTTGTGCTCAGACTTCGTCCTCGGTCTCCTCGGATTGCCGCTCGGCCTCATCCGAGATGTCACGCTCGGCCCTCTTGTCGGTTTCCGACCGCGTGACGCCCTCACCTCGCTGGTTAGAGAGGAACGACGACACCCGCTCCGGGTCGATGTCGTAGCGACGTATGGCCTCGGTGACAACTTCGGGTTTGACATCGCCCGTCTGGGCAAGTGACGCGAGGATCGCGGTCACGATGTGCTCGGCGTCGATCTCGAAGAAGCGCCTCAACGCCTCGCGGCTGTCCGACCGCCCAAACCCATCAGTGCCGAGAGCCGTAAAGGGCTGCGGTACCCAGCGGACGATCTGATCCGGGACACTCTTGATCGAATCGCTCACCGCCACGATCGGCCCTTCCTTGGCTTCGAGCATGGACCTTATGTAGGGCTGGCGGGGAGCCTCTTCGGGATGGAGCCGATTCCACCGTTCCGTCTCGAGAGCATCCAGGCGCAGCTGCTGATATGAGGTTGCGCTCCACACGTCCATCGCAACTTCATGATGCTCGGTGAGCATCTCTTGAGCACGCAACGCGTGCTGCATTAACGGACCCGAGGCAAAGATGTGCGCGCGGTGAGGCTTCTCGTTCGGCGATTCCTTGTAGAGATACAGCCCCTTGACGATGTTCTCTTCGATGCCGTCTGGAAGCGCGGGTTGTTTGTAGGGCTCGTTGTAGAGGGCGAGGTAATAGAGAAGATCGGAGCCATCTTCCATCATGCGGCGTAAGCCGTCGCGCACGATCACCGATACCTCGAATGCGAAGGCGGGATCGTAGGCACGACACGCGGGATTGGTCGTCGCCATCAGAAGCGAATGCCCATCCTGGTGCTGCAGCCCCTCGCCGTTGAGTGTCGTTCGCCCGTGGGTCGCGCCCAGCAGGAAGCCCCGGCATCGCTGGTCGGCCGCCGACCAGATGAAGTCGCCGATCCGCTGGAACCCGAACATCGAATAGAAGATGAAGAACGGGATCATCGGCTCGCCGTGCGTCGCGTACGCCGACCCGGCCGCGGTGAACGAGCCCATCGAACCGGCCTCGGTGATCCCCTCCTCGAGCACCTGCCCCTCGCGCGCCTCACGGTAGGCGAGCAGGTGATCTGCGTCCACCGGCTCGTAGAGCTGACCGTGGGCCGCGTAGATCTTGAACTGTGGGAAGAGCGACTCCATGCCGAAAGTCCGCGCCTCGTCCGGAATGATCGGGACCACTCGATTCCCGACGTTCTCGTCGCGCATGAGATCCCGCAGCAGCCTGACAAAGGCCATCGTCGTCGCCACCGGTTGATCCTTAGAACCCGAGAACAGGCTCTCGTACGCCTCGTTCTTGGGCAGCGAGATCTTCTTGGGTCTGACGCGTCGTTCGGGTATGAAGCCGCCGAGCTTCTGGCGCATCTCCTTCACGTACTGCGCTTCGTCCGAGTCCTCGCCGGGGTGGTAGTAGGGAATCTCGCCCTTTTGGATCTCCTCATCCGAGATGGGAAGCTCCAACCGATCGCGGAACTTGGTGAGCTCCTCCTCCGAAAGCTTCTTCTGCTGGTGGGTCACGTTGCGCCCCTCCACCGCACCGCCCAGGGTCCAGCCCTTGACGGTCTTGGCGAGGATGACGACGGGAGCATCTTTCAACTCGAGCGCCTTCACGTAGGCCGCGTACAGCTTCCGATAGTCGTGCCCCCCGCGTCGCAGACGTTTGAGATCACCGTCGGAAAGGTGCTCGACCATCTTCCTGAGGCGAGAATCGGGTCCGAAGAAATGCTCGCGGATGTACGCGCCCGACTCGACGACGTACTTCTGGAACTGGCCGTCGAGGGTCACATTCATCTGATTGACGAGAACCCCGTCCTCGTCACGCTCGAGCAGATCGTCCCACTCGCGGCCCCACACAACCTTTATGACGTGCCAACCGGCCCCGCGGAAGATCGACTCGAGTTCCTGGATGACCTTGCCGTTGCCGCGCACGGGCCCGTCCAGCCGCTGAAGGTTGCAGTTGACGACGAAGATGAGATTGTCGAGTCCTTCGCGCGCCGCCAGCGAGAGCGCGGCCATCGACTCGGGCTCGTCCATCTCGCCATCGCCCACAAACGCCCACACGCGCTGTTCCGACGTGTCCTTGATGCCCCGATGCTGGAGATAGCGATTGAATCGGGCCTGGTAGATCGCCAGCAACGGGGAGAGTCCCATCGAGACTGTGGGGAACTCCCAGTACTCGGGCATGAGCCTCGGGTGCGGATAGGAGGAGAGGCCGATGCCGAACGCTTCGCGCCGGAAGTTGTCAAGGTGTTCCTGACTCAATCGCCCCTCGAGATAGGAGCGAGCATAGATCCCCGGTGTGGCGTGGCCCTGGAAGAAGATCTGGTCGCTCCCACCGGGCGCGTCCCTGCCCCTGAAGAAATGATTGAAGCCGACCTCGAACAATGACGCGGCCGAAGCGTACGTCGACAGGTGCCCCCCGATCCCCTCGTACTTCTTATTCGCCCGCATGACCATGACGGCGGCGTTCCACCGGATGATCCTGCGAATCCGGCGCTCGAGATCCTCGTTGCCCGGAAAGTAGGGCTCCTCTTCGGGAGCGATCGTGTTGATGTAGTCGGTCGATACCATCGACGGGAGCCCGATCTGACGTGAGCGGGCGTGCAACAGCACGCGATGCAGCAAGAACCGGGCGCGCGCGGGCGACGCTTCGATGATCTGGTCGAGCGCCTCGATCCACTCCTGCGTCTCGCCCGGATCGATGTCCGGGAGCTGGTTCTTGAAGGCGTCGTACATCCGTCACCCACCCTCTGTCGCCATCGACTCCGTACCAGGGTAAACGCGGGGAGGGGCGGGGCCGAATCTAGGACTTGGCCTGGCGCAGGGCGAGATCGACGAGGTCGATGACACCAACGAGGTGCCCGTTGTCCACCACCGGGAGCCGGCGGATGTGGTTGCGGGCCATGCGCCGCTGGACCTCGTCCAGATCGGCATCGGCCTCGACGTAGACCGGGGTCCCGCGCTCGAGCTCGCTCGTGGTCGCCGCCATGAGATCGAGGCCCTCGTCCCGCAGCAGCGAGGCGAGCCATTTCAGGGTGTCGGTGGACGGATCGAGCCACCGACTCGACGCCATCAGATCCCCGACGACCATCCCACCCTGCCTTTCTTTTCCAAGCTCCGTCCGCTCAATACCCCTGCGGG
>JBOGXF010000110.1:0-5791 GCA_050694275.1 Actinomycetota bacterium
CGTGATCGACCCACGACGACGGATCGAGCTCGACCCGCTCGAGCGTCGCGAAGCCCGCGTCGATCTCGACCGCCGCGGCGACGTCGAGAAGTGAGGGTTGCCAGCTCGAGAGCGGGGAAGTGGTCATGACTCGCGCCAGCGTATCCGGCGGGTACGCGGCATTCGACAGGAATCCGGCCCCCCGGCGGCGAATGACTTCGAGGATCGGGCGAGCGGTTGCGGGAGGGGCCGATGGGCACGCGGCACACGATTTTCGGCGCGATGAGCGTCCTTCTCTTGCTTTCGTCCCTGCCCGCGTATTCGAGCCCCGGCTCCCCGGCCCCCGACGCGCCACAGCCCTACGGCCCTGGCTACGCCGACGGCCAGGAATCCCTGTGCGCGTCGAATCCGCCGCAGCGCTACGCGCGCACCACCAAGGCCGGCCCCTACGGCTTCGGCAAGCCCGAACTCGTCGAGCTCGACAGCGAACTCGACGGCGAGAACATCCAGATCGGGATCGTGCGTCCCAAGGTCCCCGCGAAGATGAAGGTCCCGGTGATCGTGTTCGCGTCGCCGTACCTTGAGGTCGGCCTGCAAGAGGCGGACTTCCGTCGCTGCGAGGCGCGCCTCACCGAGAACTTCGTACCGCACGGGTACGCGGTCGCGTTCGTTCCCATCCGAGGGACATCAAACGCCGGCGGGTGCATGGACCTCATGGGCAACGCCGAGCGGGCCGACCTCGACCAGGCGGTCACCTATCTCGGCAAGCAGAAATGGTCCAACGGGCGCATCGGCATGATCGGGGTTTCCTACGACGGCTCGACCCCGTGGGAGGTCGCCTCGCAGGGCAATCGCTTTCTCAAGACGATCGTTCCGATCTCGGGCGTCAACGACATCTATCACCTCATGTTCAGAAAAGGAGTGCCCGAGTTCCGCGGCCCCCTCATCCTCAACGCGCTCTATTACGAGTACGGCTTCCTCGAGTACAACGTGTTGAACGGTCGCAGCGCCGAGCACTCGGTCAAGGGCATCGTGTGTCCCGAGTCGTTCAAGGGCTTCTATGCGTCGATCCACTCGGCGTTCACCGGCGAGCGCGACCCGCTCGGGTTCTGGGCCGAGCGCAACTCGCGCCCCGGGGTCGAGAAGAAATACAAGGGCAGCATCTTTTTGATCCAGGGCCTTCAGGACTGGAACGTCGACCCCGGTCATCAGTACCCGTGGATCAACCGGCTCGAGAAGAAAGGGTTCTACGTCAAGCACCTGCTCGGCCAGTGGTTCCACGCGTGGCCCGACTCGTCGTCGCTCAATCCCAAGATCGTGAGGTGGGATTTCGCCGACATCCTGCTCGAGTGGTTCGACTACTGGCTCAAGGGCGACAAGAAAGCCGACATCGGGCCCCGGGTCGAGGTGCAGGACTCCGAGCTCGGGTGGCGGCGCGATACGTCGTGGCCCCCGAAGGACGCCAAGCCGGTGCGGTTCGCGCTGAGCGCAGACGGCGCGCTCACGACCGGCAAGGCCGAGGACGGCGCCGCGATCGTCGCGGTCGATCCGACGCGCTCGGTGCTCGGGATCAATTTCGGCCCGAATCCCCAGACCTGCCCACAATGCGCGTTCTTCTACACCGACAAGTTCAAGAAGGACTTCCGTTTCGCCGGGCTCCCCGAGCTCGACGCGACCGTGACCCCGTCCGGCCCCGGCGGACACCTCAGCGCGTGGCTCTACTCAGTTGGCGACGACGGCTCGGATCTCCTCGGGTGGGGCCAGATCGACCTGCGGTTCGCCCAGGGGGGCGAGACCGCCGCGCTCGTGACCCCGGGCGCGCCGCTCGAGGTCAACGTCTTATTCGAGCCGCTCGACGCCCTCGTCGAGAAAGGGGCACGGCTCGCGCTTGTGCTGCACCAGGGGAGCTACGGCGATCACATCCCGTCGACCCCGACGTATCCGCTGCGGGTCGAGCTCGGCAGCAAGCTATCGGTCCTCACCGTGAAGACGTTCACCCGCCCCAAGAGCGCGTTCTTCCAGCCGCCGCTCACCCCGCCCGATCCGAGCCCGTAGCCCAAAAGTCCCCAAGGTTGTGCGTCTCAGTGTCCTGAGAGGCCTCAGAGGCGCAACCTTGGGGTGGTCACGAAGAGAAATGGCGCACCTTGTCGAGAAGGTCAGTCGCGGGCCGGCCCCGGAAAACGACCTGCCATCCGATCGCCCGCGGGCGGGCGCCGAACAACACGTAAACGCGTCCGTCTCGGGAGGGACCGGGAACGAGCCCGCCGCTGCATCTGTAGCCGCTCGCGCCGCTTGGTAACAGGGCGGCAGACGGGGCAACGAGACTTACCGCGCCCTGGGTTCGCAGCCGGCGGGCCTCTCTTTGACACCTCGCGTAGGAGTCTCGGTTCCCGAACAAGGTCTGCTTACCCAGCTCGGGGCGCGCGTCGGGTTGTTCGTCGCCGATATCGATCGCCCATATCGCTCTTCGGACCGTGGCGAGATCTTCGGGAGTGGTGATCTCTTCGTGACGGAGGAACTCGGCCCAGGCTCCGTCGGGGGTGTCCGTGAGGTACTGAACGGGGCCGTCGCCGGTTGCGTTCCACCGGCCTACAGCCTCGTTCTCGCTCTCCCACAGGAACGGAAACCGCGGGTCTGCGTGTCGGTAAGCGATCACGTCGCAGGCGCAAATACGAGAGCGCGCGACAGCTGTTTGACCTCTGTTGGGCCGGGGTCATCTGGCGACCAGGCCCCGCGCAAGAAGCGGGCCGGTGCACGTCCCCGTAATGCCTTTCGGGGGCGGTGAAACCACCGGCGGATGCCGATGTCGTTATAGGCGCCGCGCAGATCCGCCACGATCCGCGCCACGAAGTGGAGCCGCTCGGCGATGTCGTCGGGGGTTGCTCGCTCGCCTCGGGCGTAACGGTTGACGCTCGTCTCCGACGTGCCGACGAGCATTGCGAGTTCCTCGGCGCCGAAGAGATCGATGAGAGCGGTCCATTCGAACTCGGGCAGGGGCGAGCGGTCGAGCGCGTCCTTCACCTGTCTGAGCCCATCGGCGAGCTCGGCGGCATCGACCGAGCCGGCCCGACGGAGAGACGCGATGACGCCGCGCGCAACGCCTGCGGCCGCGAGCCGGGCGAGCACCGCGTCGATCGCGGAGAAGGTCAACGGCCCGAGCTCCGTGGCACCGTCAAGCAGCCCCATCGCCTCCGCCTGGGTTACGAGCTCGATCGCGACGCGGGTGCCACCCGGGCCGAGCGGGTCCTCAACGGATGAATATTGGGTTTTCATCTCAACCCAAATTATACCCGATAAACTTCCAGGACCTAAGAACCGTTGTCGATGTCGTCGTCGGGGCCCATGCTGACGATCGTCCAGCCCGCGTCCTCGAGCTCCTTGTGTATCTTGCGGCGCGCCTTCTCGTCGAAGGGCGTGCTGCGCGTGACCCCCATCTCCTTGAGCCCGGCGAAGGCCTCTTTGATCGCCCACTTGAGCGGGATGCGGTAGTAGCCGTCGGTGACCTCGTTGTACGCGTACGCATTGCCCTCCGGATCGAGGTTGAGGTAGCGGCGCGTGAAGCCGTGCTTGTAGAGGCGGACCCGGCCCGCATACCCCATGAACATGAAGCCCGCGCAGTGCTTGTAGGGGAGCACCTTCTCGAGCGGCCCCCAGTCCGGATCGTGCGCGCCGAACTGTTTCAGGAGCTTGGCGTAGTCCTTCTTTACGTCCTGCAGCCGGTCGATCAACTCGTCTCTGTCCATGGATCCCACGCTAGGAAGGGAGCGAGGGGCGCGCTGTGACGCGCGTCACAATTCGGGACTTTTTCCGCAGAATGTTTCGCGATCTCGTCACATGACGGGGGCCGCGCAGGAGGGAGGATTGCGGTCGTCGAATCCCCTCCGCCAACAGGAGGTCGCCCTGAGCCGCAAGCCGATCGTGTTGTTCTTAGTCGCCCTCTTGCTCCTCGCCGCGTGCGGGGGCCGGCAAGAGGTCTACGAGGTCGCGCCGGACGGCGCCGCCGCGGCGAGCGCGGCCGAGCTCGAGCTCCCCGATCCCATCCCCGCGGTCCCCGCCTATCTCGTCTCGTCCAAGAAGGCCCTGAGCGCGAGACGGGTCGACGCGCTCGCCCGCACCCCGGGCGCGGCGGTCGTGGTCCCGGTGAGCCTCGCGCGCACGAAGGTCAAAGGGCCGAAGGGCACCAAGAGCCTCCGGGTCGCGGCCCTCGACCCGGTTGATTTCCGCGCCGTCGCCCCGGCCCCCACGCGCGACGCCGACTTCGTGTGGGTCGCGCTCGTCGGGGGCGAGGCGGTCGTGACGCACCAGGCGGCCGATCGTCTCGGCTTTCAGGACGCGGGCCAACTCGACCTCGGCGGCGAGCGGGTGCGCGTCGGCGCGTTCGCCGACAACGGCACGCCGAACTTCGCCGACGTCGTCGTCGATTCGCAGAGCCTGGATCTCGGGGGCCGGCCGCGCGCGGTCGTCGTCGGCGCGAAGTCGGGGATCACCCTCGAGACGCTCGCAAAGGACCTCAGGAGAAAGGTCCCCGGGGCGCGTCTCGTGCGCCTCGTCCCGTCGGGGTCGGTGATCCAGCCGCGCGCCCAGATCGGCCCGCCCGCGACCCCCGGCGCGGTCGCGTCGGGGCTCCATCCCACTCTCGCCGCCGCGGTCGAGCGCCTGCTACAGGGGGCCGGGGGCCGGGTGTGGGTCGTGTCCGGCTTCCGCACCTACGCGCACCAGTACACCCTTTACGTGAGCGCGCTGCGCCGCTACGGCGATCCCGAGATCGCCGACAACTGGGTCGCGCCCCCGGGCCGTTCGATGCACGAGCACGGGCTCGCGGTCGACCTCGGCGGCGACCTCGCCCTCGCCGTGCGCATCATCGACGAGCTCGGTCTTCCCCTGTGGCGCCCGATGTCGTGGGAGCCATGGCACTTCGAGCTCGTAGGCTCGCGCGGGTGAAGATCCCGACCCTCGCCGACGTCTATCGGGCCCGCGCCCGCATCCGCCCCCACCTTCAGCCGACGCCGCTGCACACCTACCCGAGCCTGTCCGCGCTCGTCGGGACCGAGTTGTGGGTCAAGCACGAGAACCACCAGCCGATCGGGGCGTTCAAGGTGCGTGGCGGGATCAACCTCATTTCGCAGCTCACCGACGCCGAGCGAGACAACGGAGTGGTCGCGGCGTCGACCGGCAACCACGGACAATCGATCGCGTACGCGGCCCGGCTCTTCGGGGTCAAAGCGACGATCTGCGTCCCCGAAGTGGCGAACGAGGCCAAGATCGAGTCGATCCGCGCCCTGGGGGCCGAGGTTTCGCACCACGGCGAGAACTTCGCCGCGTCGTGCCGGCACGCCGAACGCCTGCGCGACGAGCGCGGCTATCGCTTCGTCCATTCCGGCAACGAGCCGCTGTTGATCGCCGGGGTCGCGACCGAGACGCTCGAAATCCTCGAGTCTCGGCCCGATATCGACGTGCTCATCGTCCCGATCGGCGGGGGCAGCGGCGTCGCCGGCGCGATCGTCGCCGGCAAGGCGATCAAGCCCGAGCTCGAGATCATCGGCGTGCAGGCCGAGGCCGCGCCGGCGGTCTATCGCTCGTGGAAGGAGCGCGCGCTCGTCACCGCCGAGATGAACACCGCGGCCGAGGGACTCGCCACCAGCGAGCCGTTCGAGCTTCCGCTCGAGATCATGTGGGGCGGTCTCGACGACTTCGTTCTGGTGAGCGAAGAAGAGCTGCGCGCCGCGACGCGGCACATGATCGAGAAGACGCGCAACCTCGTGGAGGCAGCGGGCGCGGCCGCGTTCGCCGCGGCCCTCAAGCTGCGCGACCG
>JBOGXF010000111.1:0-6362 GCA_050694275.1 Actinomycetota bacterium
CAACTCTTCTGCAAAGAACGCGACCATGTCTCCGCGATACTGCTCCCCATCGACGACTAGATCGGTGCCGATCGACTCTTGGAACTCGATCCATTCGCGAGTTGCCTGCTTCTCGAGCTCGCGCAACCGGTTGCGGTCGATCTCCCCGCGAGCGAACTGAGAGCGCGCCCTGGTGATGTAGTCGGGCTTGGGAAGGCTCCCGACCGAGGTCGTCCACAGCCCGGCACCTGAGAGGGTCTTCTCCGTCATGTCACGCACCTGCCTTGTTCGCGGCTTCGACGAGCCTGTGCAGCTTGGCGCGAGCCTTCTCGCGAGGGAGGAACTCGAGCCCGGCCGACGGAGACACGCTCAGGCGCTCCGCCCCCACGGCCCCGGCGAGGCGGTCGATCACCTGCACGAGATCATCGAGGGACTCGAGCTTGGTATTGCGCGAGTCGACGACTCCGGCCTGGAGCTTCTTGTCCACCGGAAGCGACTCGATGAGCTCCAAGTTCTCGGGGCCGGACACGAAATCGAGCCCGAATCCGTCCACCGGAAGCTCGAAGAAGTCGGGGCCGAGCCGTTTGGCATCCCCGAAATAAGTCGCCACTATCGTCTCGGCCCGGTCGAGGTCCGTGAGGACCACGCCCAGTGCGCGGGTCGCAAGCTCGAGATCTTCGGGTGCCCCGAGTAGGCCGGGCTCGTCGATCTGGATCACTTCGGCCCCCGCGGCCTCGAGCTCGAACGCCTCCTGGGCCAGCACCTTCGCGATCTCGAGCACAAAGGTCTCGTGGTTGTTGTAGTGCTCGTCCAGGCTGAGGCGGGCGAAGGTGACCGGGCCGGGGAGGACGGCCTTCACCCGACGATCGGTTGCCGACGAGGCGAAGTGGAAGTCGGCGACGGAAGTCGGTCCCCGCCATTCGACCGGTCCTTTGCAGATGGGACGGCGGTAATAGACGTTGTTGTCGAAGAACCTGAGCAGGCCCCCGATCTCGAACCCGGCCATGTTGCGGGCAAAGGGGGTAACGATGTCGTCCCACCGGACCTGCCCGTCGGTGAGGAGGCTGATGCCGGCATCGGCCTGCTCGGCGATGGCCTCACGGGCGAGCTCGTCCTGGGCTCGTCGCACGTCGTCGACGGTCGCGTCCCCCCGCTCGAGCGCGTGGAGCGTCTTGCGCACGACGAAGGGCTGCCCCTCATCCGGCGGCTTCGGATACGACCCCACCACCGTCGTCTCGATCGCCACGTTTCCTCCTCATGAAGAAAGTTCTTCCGGACGAAAGAATAACCAGGAGCGAGTCCCCCCTCCCACCTTTCGAGAGAAACCGATCGAGACGGTCAAGGGTGTGGCGAGGCCGGCGATCGAGATCCTCGTAGAGCACGTACAGGATCCGCCACCCGAGTTCGGTGAGTCGGTTGTGCCGGGGAATATCACGCTTGACCCGGACCCGACCCGAGTGCCAGCGGAGACTGTAGGCCTCCATGCCCGCCATGCGAGCGGGATAGGCGACGTCGAGGCGAGCCACGAAACCAGCATCATCAGTAACGCGGTGCTGATAATCGGCGCCCGCGGACAACGGCGAGTCCTTGAGCAAACGGTAAAAACGCGTTTCGAAGAAACTCTCGGCTGCGGCCTGGTCCGGATCGCGTTCATCCAGCAAGCTACCGAGAACGCTGGTCCCCCTGCGCCCCGGACCCCGTAATTCTTCGCAGCGCGACCGAATCCGCTCGAACGTGCTCAGGCGCTGAAACAGCGCGCTCTCGAACGCCGGTTCTACCTGGGTTCGAGTCGCCACCATTCCGATATCTACCAGCGTGCGCTCGACCGACGTCAGTCTGAACGGGCCTCTACGACGGATGTCGGACCGTGGCAGTTCCGGTGTGTAGTGCAGGACCACACGTTGCGGCGGCTTCGGACGCGAGCCCACGACGGTCAGCTCGACAGTCTCTTCATGAAAGCCATCCAGGCCCCAGATGGCCGCGGCAGCTCGATGAGAAAGGACCCCGCGTTCGCCAAGCCACAGCTGCGCCGCCAGAAACCACCCCCGGTGTGTGGGCGGGACGCCAGCATTGGCATAAACGCCGGGGAAGAGCCTGATCCATCGCCCGCAGGCAACTCGGGTCTTGATCATCTTTTGACTCATGCCGCGTTCTAGCGCCTGGGCTCGGCCGATCACTCCGAATTGAGTCGCGGCAAGAGCTGAGCAGAGGGCATCGGGCGTCATGCCGAAAGCTGATCACCCGGCGCGGCCGCCTGCTGTGACGCGCGTCACAGCCTTTCCAGGAATCGGCCCACGATGGGCCGCGATCTAGAAAACCCTAGAAGTGGGCGGAGTCGCCGCAGGCGCAGGAGCCCTTGGCGTTCGGGTTGTCGATCGTGAAGCCAGACTGCTCCAAGCCGTCGAGGTAGTCGATCGTCGCACCCCTCAGATAGGGGATGCTCATCTTGTCCACGCGAATCTCGACCCCGTTGACCCGCTGAATCTCGTCGTCCTCCATCTTGCGGTCGTCGAAGTACAGGGCATAACGCAGTCCCGCGCAGCCGCCCGGCTGGACCGCGACCCGGAGCGCATACTCCTTGCCCTCGTGCTCCTGGGGAGCGGCAGAAACCTCGCGATCGAGCAACTCACTCACCTTGCCGGCGGCAGCGGCGGTGATTCCTATGGATTCCTTGATCTCCTCGGCGTTAACGGCCACAGAGTCCTCCTTGGTCGACGGCCTCATTATAAGCAACATCAGTGGATCAAGAGCCATTCCACCAGCAGCACCAGCGCTGCGAACACCGCCAAGGCAAAGACGACGGGTCGCGCCCGCATGAGGCCGGGCGGAGGGGCTTCGAACCCGAGCGGAGCGAGCGCCAGGATGACAAGGCCACCGGCCGCCAGAAGCGTGGCGGCCAGAACCACGACATGCCACACCTCGTGCACGGCCACGGCACTAGTGAGAGGTGCCCGAGGTGAACCGGAACTCACCGATCCTGAGAGCCGGGGCGACAGTCGATCCGAAAGAGCCGTACTCGGGAGCGAACGCCGCGGTTCGCCCGCCCACATCCACGACCGACGCGAGCGCGTCGAGGACGCTCTGCGTGAACCGGAGGTTGTGGACCGCTCCGGCGATCTCGCCGCCCTGGATCGCGAAGGTTCCGTCGCGCGTCATGCCGGTCAGCAAGGTATCGGGGCGGTCCAGGATGTTGACGTAGTGGAAGCGGGTGACGAGCAGACCTCGTTCGACGGATCCGATCATCTCCTCGAGAGACTTCTCGCCGGGCTCCAGGACAACGTTGCTGGCGTACGGCCCCCATTCGGTCGAACCGGAGAAGTGGCCGGTCGAGGACGTGCCGAGCTTTCCGGCGGTCCGTAGATCGGTCACCGGTCCGGTCGCCTGTCCCGCACCGATGACGGCAGCCCGACGCTTCGGGACCCCCTCGAAGTCGAACCCGATGCCCACCGAGCCGGGGAAGGCGACATCGTCCGCGACGGTGACGGAATCCGCCGCGACCTTCTTTCCTGAGCGCGATGACAGAAAACTCTCACCTTCGATAACGGCTTTCGCTCCGAAGCCCGAGTACGAGAGGAAGTCGATGAGCGTCGCCACCGCGGGCTCCTCGAGGATGACCTCGTATGTGCCCGGATCGGCATCCCTCGTTGCGGCTCCTCTCTTCGCCTTGTCTGCGGCGCGGCGAGCTGCGGCCGCGACGTCGACCTCCGCGATCGCATGAGAGGAGGCCTCACCCCATCCGGTTGCGTTCTCGACATCGACGAGGCACGTCGTCACACAGCGTGTGTAGGCATCGAAGCAATCGATCCCCGTCGTCGAGAAGACGCCATAAGCATGTCCGCTCGTCTCGAATACTCCGGCCGCATTGTCGGCGGCGGCAGCCGCCAGGATTTCCGCCACGGCCGCCGCCCGTCGCCCGGGAGAGGCGCTCGCGGTGTCGTCGTCCCAGGCGAACAACCCTTCACCCCGACCCACCGAGTCGGGATCGGGCAGGCCGGGGAAGTCGGGATCCGGTCGGGACGCGCGCGCCGCCTCGAGCGCCGCGTCTGCCGCAAAACGGAGATGCTTCTCGTCCAGTTGGTTTGTGGTCGCGCTCGCACTGCGCTCTCCCGTCACCACTCGTACGTAAGCGCGCAGTTCGTTGCGCACGGTGTTTTGAATAATCTCGGAGTTCGCATATCGAGTGAGAGCCGTGCGCGATCCGCTGACGACGACCTCGACGCCGTCGGCCCCCTCCAGCTCGAGCACCGTCTGCGCGGCGCGGCGGGCGGCCTCGTGCTCGACGGGAAGCTCGGTCACTGGGCGAATCCGGTGTTGACATTGCGAAAGCGGGCCGGAGCGGTGCCATGTCCCACGCGCATGGTCTGACCGGGCTGACCCTTGCCGCAGTTGGGGGTGCCCCACACCTTCCATTCGCTCTCGCCCGCGATGGCGTCACACGACCCCCAGAACACGGGCGTGATTCCCGTGTAACGGGGATTCTTGAGCATCTTTTTCAGCTTGCCGCGCTTTATCTCCCAGGCGATCTCGCAACCGAACTGAAAGTTCTTGCGCTTGTCGTCGATCGACCACGACTTGTTGGTCGCCATATAGATACCGTCGTCGACGTCTGCGAGCAGATCTTCGAGGGAGCCCTCTTGCGGTAAGAGGTTGATATTCGTCATGCGAATGAGCGGGAAGTTCTCCCACCCCTCGGCACGCATGGTTCCGTTGGATCGATCCCCTCCGGCTGCGGCGGCGGTCTCACGAGACGTCTGGAACCCCGCGAGCATCCCGTCCTCGACGAGGAACACCCTCTGCGCCTCGACGCCCTCGTCGTCGTAGCCGTAGGTGCCGAGGCCGCCCGGGATGGTGGCGTCCGCGGTGATGTTCACGATGTTCGAGCCGTAGCGCAGCCGGCCCACGTCGGCGATCTCGACAAACGAAGTGCCCGCGAAGGCGGCCTCCATTCCCAGGACCCGGTCCAGCTCGGTCGGATGCCCGACCGATTCGTGGACCTGGAGCATCACCTGGTGACCGTCGAGAACCAACGTAGTCACGGTGGAAGGGCACTCGTCCGCTTCGAGCAGCGCGGCCGACTCCTCTGCGGTTCGTCGGGCATTGCCGGCGAGATCCATCGCTTCGACGACCTCGTATCCGCCGGCTTCGAAGTGTCCGCGAAACGACCCGGGGTAGCTCCGGAGCTGGCTCTCGCCGTCGGCCACCGATGTCGCTTCGATGCCCGCTGCAGTGTGGACGACGGTCTGGTCGATCTGCGAGCCCTCGGACGAGTAGAACCAGGTCTTCTGACGCAAGAGATCCATCGTGCCGCGCGCGATTTTGATCCCTTGGACCTTTTGCATCTGCTCGGTGGCGGACGTAAGGAGACCGATCTTGTCCTCAACCGGGACCGCGAAGGGGTCCTTCTGCACGATCGAGCTCCAGGAGTCACGATGAACCGGCTCCGGAACGAGCTCCACGGGCCTCTTGTGGGCGGTCGCGCTGGCGCGGCCCGTCTCGACCGCCGTCTTAGCGATCGTGGCTGCCGCTTGGGGGTCGAGTCTCGACGAGGCCGCATACCCCCACGCGCCGTCCACGAGGACCCGGACCCCGAACCCCATCGAGTCCGATCGGTCGAGGCTCTCGACCGTCGATCCATTGATCGAAAGCGACTCGGTCCTTATCTCGGTGCCGCGCACGTCGGCGTAGGAGGCGCCGGCGGAGGTTGCCGCGTCGAGCGCGGCCTCAAGTAGGTCCTTCATCGCTCTCGCAGGCTACACTGAGCGTTCCCCACACCGAAAGAAGCTACGCCAGATTCGCCGAGCGCGGATAGGCGATCTCGGGGTCGGTGACCACGTTCACCAGGGCCGGCCCTCCCGAGTCGAAGGCGCGCCTCAGCGCCGGACCGATCCCGTCGGGGTCGGTAACCAGCTCCCCGCGTCCGCCGAAAGACTCCATCATCTGGTCGTAGCGGATGCCGGGTCGTAGATCCGCGGCAACGTCGTAACCGAACAGGGCTCGCATCGGATGTTTCTCGAGCCCCCAGATGCCGTTGTTGCCGACCACGCAGACGACCGGAAGGTCGAGGCGGACGAGGGTCTCGAGCTCCATGCCCGAGAAACCGAGCGCGCCGTCCCCGAAGAGAAGCACGATCTGCCGGTCGGGGTGCGCGAGGCGCGCCGCGATCGCATATCCGGGACCGACCCCGAGACACCCGAAAGGCCCGGGGTCGAGCCAGCAGCCGGGCTCGTAGGAAGGAACCTCTCGGCCCGCGTAGGAGACGAAATCGCCCCCGTCGCCGACGACGATCGCGTCGCGCTCGAGCAAGGGCACGAGCTCGCCGTATATGCGCATGGGATGAATGGGTGTAGCGGTCGAGTGAAGCTCCGCTTGTGCCGACTCCCGCT
>JBOGXF010000112.1:0-6246 GCA_050694275.1 Actinomycetota bacterium
CGGTCTTCGGGCGCGACGTTACCGACGCGCGCCCAGACATCGTCGAAGCGGTGCGGCGGCTGGCGCGCGAAGAAGTCGACGTGCTCGACTGTCACGAAGTGCTCGTCACTTCGTCCGGTGGCCGGCTCTCGATCACCGCGCACGTGCGCGGACGAAAGAATCTGCCGCTCGCGCGCATACACGACGCGTCCAAGCGCATCGAGAACGCTCTGCGAGCCGAGCACTCCGAGGTGGGTGCGGTCCTGATCCACTTCGAACCGTCGTGAGCCGAGGCGCGCGACATTGTGTCGCCTATAGCGAGGCAGCGTCGCGCGCCTCGACTATGTGATGCGGACGGTGACAGAGTGGTAGCCGGTCGCCCCCGCTGGGTGGGGATCGGCCGGCCGGGCGGTCTGCAAGGTGCCCTCGCCGTCGGTCGCGCGCACCACGATCACTGCGTCGCCGGTCCTGTCCGGGGTCCAGCGATGGGCCCACAGCGTCCACGACGCCGGTGCGATCGGCTCCCTGAGCATCGCGTCGTCCCAGGTGTCGCCCCCGTCGGTCGAGACCTCGACCTTCGAGATGCCCCTGGTCCCGGCCCACGCGATCCCGGCGATCCAGGTGGGCTCTCCTCTCCGCGCGCTTCGGTCCCTCCCGGCGACGTCGATGCGCGACTGCGTCTTGACGATCGCCTCGTCCGACCATCCCCGCCGCATCCAGTAGCCGAGGTAGTCGCGTGGGACGACCTCGATCGACTCGAGCCACTTCACGTTCTTCATTCCGTAGATCGCCGGCACCCTGATGCGGCAGGGGAAGCCGTGGTCCTGGGTCAAGGGCTCGCCGTTCTGCGAGATCGCCACGAGCACGTCGTCGCGCGTTGCCACCTCGATCGGGATCGAGTCGGAGTAGCCGTCCGCGGCGCGGAAGACGACGTCGAACGCATTCTCTGAAACGCCGGCCGCGTCGAGCACGTCGGCGAGCCGGACGCCGCCCCACGCCGAGTGGCCGATCAGCGGCCCTCCGACCTCGTTGGAGATGCAGCACAACACCGAGTACTGCTCGACCAGCTCGAACGATCGCTGCAACGATTCGAAGTCGTAGGTCGCCCGCCGGTCGACGAGCCCTTTGACTTCGAGCGTCCACCCTTCGGCCTCAACGCTCGGCTTGAACAGGTTGATATCGACGACGTAGTGGTCGTCCGCGCTCGTGATCTCCGGCGACAGGCCGTCGATATCCGGGAAGTCTTCGTCGCGGGCCGGAATCGTCGCGGGCTCGTCGAGCGCCAGTAACGGGACGTCGGTGTTCGGGCCCCCGAGTTTGCGGGCGACCCACCCAAGCGCGGCCCCGCCCACCGCGAGACCGACCGCGCTGCCCATTCCGATTCGAAGCATCCGGCGGCGCCCCTCGTCGGCACCGGGTCCGGCCTCGGCCATCGCCCGCAGCGTCGCCCGCGACGTCCACCAGAAGAGCGCAGCCGAAGCGGAGACGGCGAGCAAGGTCGGCAGCGCGGCGCGATCGGTGGAAGGGGCCGCGTACGACGCCGCGACGGCGATCACTCCCAGCAGGGCCGCGGCCGGACCGGCCCTTCGGGCGCGCACGAGAGTGAGTCCGCCCAGGGCGATCGCTCCGACGACCACTCCCGCGCTCAGCAGCCGAAGGGCCCAGTGCCCGAGGAGCTCTATGAAGAACGTCGCGGGCCCTCCGGGGGTTGCGCGCACGATGGCGTCGGCGAGGACGATCGGCGGAAAGGGGATTCCGTCCACGAGAGCCGACACGGTCCACAGGGCCGAGAGCGAGACCGCCGATGCGAGCAATCCCGCGAGCCACAGGTCGCGGCCTGAAGATCTTTCCGCGGGCTCCGCCGAGGCTGGGACTTCCATGCAACCATTCTGAGGCGTCCGCCCGTCTAAGCCCAGATGAGGATGAAGACGACGTTTCTGATCGCGTCACTGGTGCTCCTCGCCTCGTGCGGGGAGCCGGGCGAGCCTGCTGGGCGTCCCGCTCCAGACGAGCCCGTTATGTCGAGCCCGGCCACGGGGCCGCCGGTGCCCGGCGAACCGGAAGCGGTCACCCCGCGGCCGGGCATGGCCGGCGCGCGCGCCGTCCCATGGAGACGAGCGAAGTCGCGCGGCGACCAGGTCACTCTCGTCTACTGGTCGGGCGTCGAGCCGTGCAACGTCCTCGATCACGTCGACGTCGAGGAGACCGCCGAGACCGTGACCATCACCCTCTATGAGGGACACGACCCCGAGGCCAAAGACGTCGCGTGCATCGAGCTCGCAGTCAAGAAACAGACAACCGTGGTACTTGAGGAGCCGGTCGGAGACAGGGAGGTGATCGACGGGGCATCCTGATCGAAAAACGGACCTCGTTTCCAGTGCCGCGCGCGCTGGCGTCACGGATCGCGCGCGCGATCTCCCACCGGTTCGCCCGGCGGATGCCACGTGCGCGCCCCAGGCGGGCCCGCGAGCACGTAGCCTCGGTGCGTCTTCAAGTAGTGATGGTGCGTGGTCGACGAAGAGGTGAACCATGTTCTTGGGATTCATGCGCCCACCCTTTGCGCCCCCGTCTCGTGACTCCTCTGCCATGGCAACGAGCGCGTCGGCCGCGTAGGCTTCGTAGGGCTCCTTTCTTCCCTGCTTTCTCGCGTCGGTGAAGATCCGTTCGCGAAAGGGCTCGAGCGCGGCGAGGACTTTAGCGCCCGAGTCCGGGGCGAGCAAGGCGTCGAGGCGAAACGCGCCGTCGGTGTCGGTCCAGTGCCGCAGCCGGCGTCTCTTGTGAATGCGGTCGTAGCGCGCGCTCCCGTCCGAGGCCGCGGCCGCCTTCACCCGAGCGCAGCGCTCCTTGAGCGTCGCCATGCCCTCCTTCTTGGCGATCTCTAATAGCTCCCCCTCCGCCGAGGGGGACGCGGCAGCGGCCGACGCGATCTCCCTGGCCTGGGCCTCGGACAGCCTTCCAGAGCGCACGGCGCGGTCGGTCTTAGGAAGATCGGGAAGGCGCTGCGCCGTCTCGAGCACACCGAGGGCCTGGCCCACCGAGGTCCCGGTCTTGTGCGCCATCCAGTGCGCCGGAGTACGAGCGCCGCTCTTCTTCCACGCCCCCGACTGCGCGACCCGCTTGGCCGCGAGGGCCTTTCCGGCCGCGGCGAGGCGCTCGGCCTCGGCAAACTTCTCCACCAGCCTCAGCGAGGTCTGGGCTTCGAGAACCTCGGGGTCGAGGTTGGCGACGGCGTCCTTGAGGGCGGCGATCGCCCGATCCACTCTAGCGAACATGTGTTCGATTCTAGGAGGCGACTACGACAAGAAAGCGCCGTTTTGGGGGGACAGGGGAGAAAAAGTTGAAGGAAAATATTGGCAACGGCCGGCGGACTCTACCAGCCGCGGTCCTTCCACTCCTGGAGGTGCGGCCGCTCGGCTCCGATGGTCGTGTCCAGGCCGTGGCCCGGATAGACGCGCGTGTCGTCGGGCAGGGTGAAGAGCTTGGTCTCGACCGACTCGATGATCTGAGCGAACGCCCGCGCGTCCCCTCGCGTGTTGCCGGGGCCCCCGGGGAACAACGTGTCGCCCGAGATCAGATGCGAGCCCGAGAGCAAGCACACACCCCCCGGCGTGTGCCCCGGCGTATGGATCGCCGTCGCCTCACGCCTGCCGAAAGACAAGACGTCGCCGTCCTTTAGCTCGTTGTCGATCGGTACCGGGTAGTCGTCGCCGGGATGCGCGTGAACGGGGACCCCGAGCTTCTCCTTGAGCGCACCGAGGGCCTGGACGTGGTCCATGTGGCCGTGGGTCTGGACGATCCCGACCACCTTCGTCCCATCGGCCGCGGCGACGATTGAGTCGGGCTCGAAGCAGCCGTCGACGATCAACGACTCGTGCGTCTCGGGGCACTCGAGCACGTAGACGTTGTTCTCCATGTTGCCGACCTCGATCTTGCGCACGATGAGGTCGTCGCCCTCGTAGTGGTGGGACACCCGGCTCCCTCCCTACTCGACGACCGTGGCCTTGACGTCTCCTATCTGCACCGTCGTCCCCGGCTCGACCCGGTGCTTGAGCATCGCCAGCGCGCGTTCGCCGGCCGCGCTCGTCACCACGCCCACCCGGTCGCCGTCGAGCATCACCTCGGCCCCCGCCTCGACCGCCCCCTCGATCTCGATCCGCCGAAGGAGCCGGTTGACCTTGCCGCGGAAGTGGATCTTGGCCACGGCCTCCTGACCGACGTAGCAGCCCTTGTCGAGGTGGACCGCGCCGCCTTCGAGCCGTGCCTCCTGCGGGAGAGTCTTCTCGGTCATGTCCCGGCCCCAGCGGGGAATCCCGTTGGCGATCCTGATCGCCTCGAGCTCCTCCTCGGGAGCCGCCCTGCACCCCGCCTTGTCGAGCACGGCGACGAGCTCTTTCACGCCGGCGCGCGACACCCATACATACGACGCATCGACGCCGAGTGACCTGGTGCGGTGGATCGGCGAGCCAGCCGGAGCGAGCGCAACCATCTCTTCGGTGCGCGGCCCGGCGACGAGCATGAGCCCCATGTCTTCGGTGACGTCGGTGATCTCGACCCGGGTGGCGAACACGTATCGCCCGATGGCCTCGGCAAACGACGACCGCAGCTCGGGCTCGAAGTGGGCGAGGATCGCATCCTCGGTCGCGAGCGTCTCCATGTACCCGACCATCCGCCCGTGGTGGGTAAGCAGGACCGCGTCGCGCGCCTCCCCCGGCGCGATGTCTTCGAAGGCCTGGGTCATGATCTGGTGCAGGAACCAGGCCCGCTGCTCGCCGGTAAAGCGCAGCTTGGCGCGCTCGGACCGGTCGGTATAGATCGTCTCGGAAAGGTCCATGTCTCCTATCTTCTTACGGAAACGCGGGTGGAGGAGACCGTCGCCTCGGCGGCGAACCTAATCTGCGGGACCGGCTTCAAGGAGGGCTAATGAAGAGGCTCATCGCCATGCTGACGTCGGCGTTGCTGGCCGGCTCGTTCGCGGCGACCGCGCGCGCGGATGGGCCGTCGCTTCAGGGTGAGGGAGAGGGCCTCAAGCTCATCGCGAACGTCTCGTATCCCGGCGGGAGCGACATGGAGTTCCTATCCCGCAAGGGCCGCGACTACGCGATCACGGGCTCCTACGGCAACACCGGGGCCATGCACGTGATCGACATCACCAAGCCGCCGAAGCCGAAAGTGGTCGCGACGCTTCCCTGCAACCTCACCCAGAACGACGTCCAGATCAGTCACGACGGCCAGACCGTCATGCTGGCATCCGATCCCGCCGGCGGCCCGCAATCGTGCCTGGGGATCGGCAAGCGCGGCTTCATGACGGTGGACATCTCGAACATCAAGAAGCCCAGGCCCATCGGCTTCGCCGAGAACCCGTCCGGTTCCCACAACACCACGGCGCATCCGACCAAGCCGTACGTGTACAACTCGAGCTCCGGAGAGATCCCGGGCATCGTCCACATCTGGTCGATCAAGAATCCCGCGAAGCCCAAGCTCGCGAACACGTACACCCTCCTGGGGGCCTCCGCTCCTCACGACATCTCCTTCAACTCCAGGGGCACGCGTGCCGTGCTGGCGGGGGGAGGAAAGAGCGTCGAGCTACTGGACACGACGGACCCCGAAAAGCCCGTGTTCCTGACGAAGACCTTGTGCGCGAGCTGCTCGCTGAGTCACGACGCCAAGTTCACGCCCGACGACGGATACGTCATCGTCGGCGACGAAGCCGCCGGCGGAGGGACGTTCGCGTGTCCGGGCGGGGCCCTCTACTTCTACGAACTCCAGGGCTCGGAGGAGCAGCCGTCGTTCGTCCTGGTCGGTGTCTACGAGCCCAATGAGGTGCTGTTCGCAACCGGGACACAACTGGGATCGTGCACCTCGCATGTCATGGACGTGTCCGACGACGGCAAGCACCTCGCGGTGTCCTGGTACACAGCGGGGACGCGCTACCTGGATATCTCCAACATGGCGGGGGCGACGTTCGGCGACACCGGCAACGGCGTGCGCGAGGTCGGATGGTTCATCCCCGAGGACGGAGATTCGTGGGCATCGAAGTTCTATAAGGGGCGCTACATCTACTCCAACGACATCAATCGCGGGTTCGACGTCTACAGGATCACCGCCGGAGACTGAGGGCGCCGCTCACGACGACCTCTTGGACTAGTGCAGCGGCGCGAAACGTTCGCGGTGTAATTCGTTAGCTTCCGTCATCGCGGACCGATTCGCCAAGCAGTGGGGTCGTTGAGATATAAGCCGCACGCGCAGTCGAGAGCCTCTTCCGGAGTC
>JBOGXF010000113.1:0-12228 GCA_050694275.1 Actinomycetota bacterium
ATCCTTGCTCGCGCCGTTCTGGCTTGCCATACTCCAACCACCACCTCCCGTCGGGTCCCACGACCCGATCTCATCAGTGGTTGGGTATTTCTCTCGGGATTTGGCTCACGAAGTCAGACGCAATACACACCAAGCTAGGAGGGTGTTGTTTCATCGCGATATCCGAACCGTTACGGATGAGTAAAAGGCGTGTATCTAAATCCGCACGCGGCCCGGGTTATCCAAGGTTGCGCGTCTCAGGTCTCTGAGAGGCTTCAAACGCGCAACCTAGGGGGGCGGCCCCATCCCGCGGCCGCGGGGATTCCAGGACCTCAGGGTCCCGTCCGGCGCAAACCTGAGGGTCGCCGTCCGGCCCCCGGTCATGCAGTAGGTGAAGATCGTGCCGGTTCGCGACGAAGGCTGGCCCAGGGTCCACAGCACGTCGACGGAAGTCATGCACCTCTCGAGCCCACTGAGATCGGTGAGGTCCTCGACGTCGGCGCGGCACGCGTCCGGCGCGATGCCGACCGCGCGCTCCCACATCTGCAGGTAGGCCTCCGGGCCTCGGACCATGTCTTCGACGATCTCGTCGCCGGCCTGGCGGCGCAGATCTTCGATCCAGTCCGGGTACAAGCCGTAGTGCGCGACGCCATCGGAGTTGATGTCGTAGGTGCGCGTGCCGCTGACCTGGCGGTCGATCGAGGCGCCGCCGAACCCGGTGAACGGATAGGTCACGGGATTGGACGCATCGGTACCACGCGGGCCGCCCTGCGCACTGAAACCGTTCACATCCGAGCCGAAACCGAAGCCGAAGAAGAAGCGCTCGTCCGCCCACTCCCTGTGCTGCCGCCACTTGTCGACGAAGCCGGACGAGCCTCCTGCGTGGGGAGTGACTACGCCGCCCAGCTCGTAGACGCGCGGATAGATCGTGTCGTCGGCCCAGCTGTGGCTCGACACGATGCCGGAGTAGGGCTGCCCATTTACCTTGTCGAGCTCGTTCTCAATGAAATCGAGCGCCTGGGTGCGGGCGCGCGCACTCATGTGGTCGGGGTCGAAGATCATGCCCCGCTCGGCCATCTCGGTGATCATCATCTTGCCGAGGTCGGTCAACCCGAGCACGTTGCAGTGCGGGCCTTCCGGATACACGGGCGCGGCACCGGACCTCCCCGTCAGCGCGAGGACCGCGCCGAAGATCGAGTCGCGTCCGGTGAGCTCGTCGGGGGCGCCCGACTCGTCGTGGATGTTGAGCTGTCGCTTGTCGTGCGCGTGCTCGTCCTCGCCGCAGGTCTCCATCTTCCAGTAGTGGCCGGTTTCGCCGAGGTTTCCTTGGTTGACGACGAGCCCGGTCCCCTCCGCGTCCCCGGTCACGCCCGAGAACGCGTTGTCGAACTTGTTGACCAGCTCCATCGACCGGACGCCCAAGTCGAAGACCTCGTCGAGACCCGACTCGACGTCGCTTGGATCGCACCCTGGCGTTTCGAGGGTCTCTCCGCAATCGAGCGGGACCGACACTTCGATGCCGAGCACGACGGCGAGCCTCCCCGCGTTGATGACCTCGCGCGCCTCGAAGGGGTCGGTGACGATGCGGAACCAGCCCTCGCCCGGGCCACCGCTCTGCGCGTCGATGTAATCCTGCAGCTCGCGGATGCGCTGAGCCTGCAGCCGAACGCCGTCCATCTCGTTGCAGCTGTTCCGTTTGTAGGGATAGACCTTGCAGAGCTGGTTGTTGTCGACCAGCAAGTTGACGAACAACCGCAGCCCGCCGCGCCACGCGCGCTCGAGCCACTTGTAATAGACCTGCTCGTGGGTGAGCGAGCCGTGCGCCGGCCATCCCTCGAAGGTCGGCCAGCCGTCGGTGTTGTGCCGCCCGTCGGGACTCCCCTTGCTGACTATGCCCTCGAGGATGGCTCCGAAGCCGCCCGGTTCGTGGTCCGGGCAATCGACCAGCGCGTCGGCAACGCCGAAGCGATGCCACGGCCGTCCGCATCGGGCGCGGCCCCCGAGAAACTCGAACGCCATCATGTGTAGGTGGGCGTCCATGAAGCCGCGCACCTCTTGGAAGCCGTTCTGGCCGCCGAGGACCGGACCCTCGACGTTGATCTCGACCTCAGGGAAAGAGGCGCAGCCGTCGCTCAGCTCGAACGCGAACGCACTCCCGCCATCCGCGGCCACGAGCACGAGTTCCCCATCGGCGTCCGTCGCGAGCGCCTGGTTGGTCTCCGGGAGCACGATCGAGAACCCTCCGGCACCGGCCTCGTCGATCTCCCAATCGGCGAGAGCGCTCGGCTCCTGCGCGGCGACCACCGCTGCGCCCCGTCCCGTCCGCCTGTTCGCCTCACTCCGGGCCAGGTCGTCCGCAGCCTTGTCGGTCTCCTCGTTGGCGACCCCGCCGGCGGTTTGACCCGGCGTCGAACGCGTGACCGAGTACACGGCCTCACCGACGAGCCCTTCGCTCGCCGCAAGGAAGTCCTCTGAGGAACCGAACAGCAGGTACCGGCCGAGGTCGGTGGCCTGGAAGTGGAACGGCTCGGCGCCTTCCAGATCGTCTCCGGTCGCAGCGAAGCCCTCGTCGTGGCGGATCACGTAGCCACCACCGGCGGAGCGGATCGCGTAGCAGCCGCCGGCCAGCGCGTAGCGATCTTCGGGCACACGGGCGCGCGGTTGGTTCAGCCAGTCCTGAGCGGCTCCGGTCCAGTCCGGGAGTGCGGTCGCGCCCCCCAGGCTCGAGGCCATCAGCATCAGCGACACCGCGCCGGCAATAATCGGGTACGCGCTACGAAAACGTCGATGCACGATTGATGCCCCCGTCTCGATCCAAGTAGACGGAACAGACCCCCGCCTCTTCATTCGCCGGTCGGTGTGGAAGTCCTCCCCGGGCTATGCCCTCTCCTGCTATCCCGCCATCTCTTTCTCCACTCGGCCCCCTCTCTCCAGCAGCAAGGCAGTTAGGGGATCGATCAGGCGCGCCAGCGCGGGGCCGACAATCGCCAGCAACAGCACATAGGCAACCGCGAGAGGGCCGAGACCGGGCTCCAGCCCTTCGGCGACGGCCACAGTCGCTATGGCGATCGAGAACTCCCCGCGGGCGATGAGCGTCGCTCCTGCGCGCGCGCTGCCCTGCGCTCCGATCCCCGCCCGGCGCGCTGCCCACCACCCAGAGAAGAATTTGGTGATCGCGGTCAGAAGCGCGAGAACCGAAGCCGCCGCGAGCCCCTGCGGAACCATAGCCGGGTCCACGCTCAGTCCGAAGAACACAAAGAACAGAGCGGCAAACAAATCTCGCAGCGGGCTGAGGAGTTCTCGAGCACCCTGTGCAGCGGGTCCGGAGAGCACGATTCCAAGGAGAAGCGCCGCTACCGCCGCGGATACCTGGATCAATTCCGCAGCACCCGCGACCGCAAGGGTCAGGCCGAGGATAGTGAGGAGCAATGCCTCGTCGGACTGACTGAAGATGATTCTACTGAGGCCCACTCCGACTTTCAGCGCCACAGTCAGCAGAAGTATCACGCCGATGACTGCTACGAGTGCGCTCACGAGTCCGGACAATGCGAGTCCACCTATCAGCAAGCCGGCCAGCAACGGAAGGTAGACCGCCATTGCGAGGTCCTCCATGACGATCAGGGAGAGCACGATCGGCGTCTCCCGGTTCCCGATCCGCCCGAGGTCGTACAGCAGCTTGGACACGATCCCCGAAGACGATGTATAGGTCACTCCGCCGAGGACGACCGCCGCGACGTAACCCCAATCCAGCAGGAGGGCGGCGATGAACCCGGGGGTGAAGTTCAGCACCAGATTCAGAATCCCTGCCCAATACGATCGCTTGAGGGTTGAAACGAGTTCGCGGGCCGAGTACTCGAGTCCGAGCATGAACAGAAGCAATATGAGACCGATCTCCGCTCCGAGCTCCACAAACTCGGCCGTGGTGACGAGTGGGACCACTCCTCCCTCACCGAATGCGAGACCCGCGAGGAGGTAGAGGGGTATCGCCGGGATACTGAGCCTGCTCGCGGTGCGCGCCAGAACGGCGAGGCCTACAACCAAGAGCCCGAGCTCGATGAGCGGGGTCGCGTTTTCCACGCTTAGCCCGCGTGCATGACCTGCACGACCTGTTCGACGCCTCGCGACGTCCCTACGACCACGAGATAGTCGCCGGCCTGCAGGGTGAAGTCGGGTTCCGGAGCCGGGAACGCATCGTCACCTCTCACGATCGCAACGATCGAT
Source organism: Actinomycetota bacterium (assembly GCA_050694275.1). Lineage (GTDB taxonomy): Bacteria > Actinomycetota > CADDZG01 > CADDZG01 > WHSQ01 > JBOGXF01. The sequence goes on from JBOGXF010000113.1 coordinate 4,201, forward strand.
ACGCCCGTGCGGGTCCTCATGCGCGTATCGCCGATCGTCCTATCAACGTAGGGCGAGTCGTCTCGCACTGGCAACCAGTCGATGGAAAGACCGTGGATCCGCTGCTGCAGCTCGGCGAACTGCTTGACGATCCGGGACGCGCCGAGGGCCTCAGAGAACGTCTGCGCCTCCTCCTGGGTCAATTCCAGCATCCGTTGGAACGAATCCGGATCCCGGGGATCCTGGACCAAGATCTCCCTCCGACCCGACCGGTGGGAGACGATCCCAACGCGTTTGCCACTCCTGGTCGTGAGCTCGTAGCGCACGCCCACGCCGGGGAGGGGGAACTCTTCTATGTCGGGCATGCCTCGCACCTCCTCTGCGTTCGTCTCGCGGTCAAAGCTCATCGCTCATCGCTTCCTCCTCTTACGCTTCGCAGAACCGGCGCGTCGCTTCGCGACCGGCTTCGTGATAGGCGATGGGTCACCGGACGACCGAGTCGCCTCTGGCGACGTGACCACCGGGGCCTGCCGAGCCTTCTCAAGCACCCCTTCGCGCACAGTCCTGGGAGAAGGTGCCGACGGGGAAGGCGACAGGCGCTCCAGCAAGATGACGACCGGAGCAGCGGTGAGCACAGATGAATACGTACCGATCAGGATCCCGACGATCAACGCCAGTGCGAAGTCGGTGAGCGTCTCGCCCCCAAGGAAATACAGGGCCAATAGGATGAACAGCGCTCCAAGACCGGTGTTAATGGTCCGCGGGATCGTTTGGAGGCACGCGTCGTTGGCGACCACTTCGAGCGGCTCCTTTGCCCGCAGTCGACGCTGCTCGCGGATCCGATCGAAGACGACGACCGAGTCGTTGATCGAATAGCCGATCACGGTCAACAGAGCTGCCACGAATACTCCATCGACGTCTTTCTGAAACCACGCGAACATGCCCAGCAGGATCAAGACGTCGTGGAACACAGCCACGACCGCCGAAGCCCCGAAGGTCCACCGGAAACGCGCGGCCAGATAGATGAGTTGCGCGCCGAGTCCCAGCGCGAGTGCGATGACGGCCTTCCGGCGCAGCTCGTCACCGATGGTCGGGCCGATGAACTCGTCTCGCAGGCTTTGCGCGCCCCCTCCAACCGTTTGAACGGCTGCCTCGATTTGGGCCTCTTCCGCTTCGGTGATCTGCGCGGTCCTTATGGCAATGTTTCCGTCACCGGACTCCTGGATCACGGCCCGGGGAAAGCCCTCGGTCGCCAGCTCGCCACGTAGCTCGTCGATATCGACCGGTCGCGGCGTCGAGTATTCGAGGAGCCGTCCTCCGGTGAACTCGAGACCGAAATTGAGTCCTCGACTGAACAGGCCTATCAGCGCGATCACGAGGATCGTCGCCGACAGCGCGAACCACAGCTTGGAGCGCGCCATGAGGTTCACGGGGCTCTGCTCGATCCGGGTACGAAGGCGGCGGCCGACCATCATCCCCATGGCAGCCGGGCTGTTGCTCAGGGTGCGGATCCTCATCGTGGCTTCGGCCAGGAGGCGAGTGATGACCAGCGCGGTGAACATCGACACCGCCACCCCGATCGTGAGCGTGATACCGAAGCCTCGGACCGCCCCGGATGCGAAGTAGAAGAGGATCACCGCGGCAAGGACGGTGGTGGCATTGGAGTCTGCTATGGCGCTCCACGCCTTCTTGAAACCTTCGGCTACGGCCCCCCTCAATCGCTTTCCTGCGGAGAACTCTTCTTTGGAACGCTCGAAGACGAGCACGTTCGCGTCCACCGCCATGCCGATCGCGAGCACGAATCCCGCGATGCCCGGCAGCGTGAGCGTCGCTCGAAGGGCAAGCAGCACGGCGAACGAAATGAGGCCGTATGCCAGAAGGGCAAGCGCCGCGAGCGCCCCGAGGAGGCGGTAGTACGCGACCACGTACACGATGGTCAGGATTCCGCCGATGAGAGCGGCGCTCACGCTGGCATTGATCGCCGCGTCTCCCAGTGTCGGGCCGATGGTGCGCTGCTCGACCACTTCTACCGGCACGGGAAGGGCGCCCGCCCGGATCAGAAGCGCGAGGTCCTGGGCCTCTTGCTTGGTGAAGTTGCCGGTGATGACGGTGTCGCCGCCGGTGATACCGACATCGCACTCCACCTCGGGAGACACCTCGGGGCTCGAGATGATCTCGTCGTCGAGCACGATGGCGGCGCGGCGCGCCGGGGACCCGACCGGCTCACATGCGGCTTCGCCCGTCAGTTGCGCCCACTGCTCCCCGCCATCGCCTCTGAAGGAGATATTCACCTGCCAGGCGCCGCCGAGTTGTGTATCGATGATGGCTTCCGCATCACCGACCGCGTCTCCGGTCAGCTCTGCGGGCGCAAGTTGCAACCTCGCCCCGTCCTCGTCCGGGAGCACGAGCCGATCTCTCCCCCTTCCTTGTCTTCCGCCGCGGGCGACGACGTCAACGACGGGATGAAATGTCAGTTGGGCTGTTCGCCCTATGACCTCCAAGGCTTCATCGGGGTCTGTCACTCCCGGGAGCTCGACGATGACGCGGCGATCTCCCGAGCGTTGAAGGCTCGGTTCTGCGACGCCGAGCTGGTCGACCCGCCGGCGCAGAACCTCGAGAGTCCGGCCGATGGTGTCGTCGTCGACCTCCTCGAATTCGGTATCACGCGCCTCGAGAACGATCTGGGTTCCGCCTCGGAGATCGAGTCCAAGACGGACTGGGCGCGTGAGCACGAGGACGATTGCCCCGGCGAGAACCGAAACGACCAGGAGCGCGCGCCATATCAGATTCCTGGACAAGTTAGAACACCTCCACGATCGGCCGCGGAGTCGCGGCGTGCTGCTCTACGAGATAGAGAGCAGCGGCGGCGCGCGCGGCGCGGCGCGATCCAGGCGGAGGTTGATGACGAGCAGTCGGTCGCCGAGGCGAATGCGTCCGGCACGCGTGGGAGTCAGACCGAGTCCCACGAACGGTCCCAGAACGACGAGCAGCCAGACCGATCTCGGCAACTTGCTCGCCGGCTGATTTCGCTTCAACGACAGAGCGAATGCATCGGCAGAAGCCGCCTCGCCCGTTGTGGGGGCGAGCATCCGAGCGGCAAGATCGGGGGCCACAGGGGGAGCTTGGCCCGTTCCCGAAAGCCGCTCATGACCGGGCGCGAACACTATGACCCCGGCGATCGCAACGGCCAGCCAGCCGCGACGAACACGCTTCTCCGAGCCCATCATTCCCTAACCGTACTTCAGCACGGCATTCCCGGCCGTGGTCGCGGCCATACGCTCTCAGCTACCTGGTCGAAACTCAGAATGGATTTTGTGGCGGGCTGTGCCGTGGTGGAATCGAATCAGGCTGCCGCGTCGCTCCGAGCCTCCTCATGAGGGTGGTTGACCGGGGCCGCGACCGCTCGGACCACGCCGGGGAGTTTCCTGATCTCGGCAACGATGCTCTCGATGGCGCGCCGTATCGAGTCGGAGCGCGCGAGGGCGATCGCGTCATAGGGCCCACGGAGGTCGTGGGCGAAGTCGACTCCGGGAACGGTCTGAAGGGTTGCGGCGATCGATCCGTTACCCGGCTGCGTCTGGACGAGGACGTACGCTCTCAATCCGAGATCACTCCTTCCTTCCGCTCGCCCGCTTCGCTGGTAACGCCTGCGCCGCCCTTCGCATTCCGAAAACGGACGGAAGATCATTCGACCCTTCGCTCAGGTACCCGACCCCTGGGTTCAGGCCGATCCGATGTGGGCGTAGCTCTCGGGATGCTCGGCGAGATACCCGGGAAGCGACTGGGCCTCGTGGCCGGTCAGACGCGGCACCGTGTCGCTCACGACGTCCAGCTCGCCCGTGGCGATGGCGACGTAAGAAGTGACCCACCCCTCGATCTCCCAATCGGGAGCCCCCGTGGGCCTGCGCGACGCCCATGCCTCCTCGAGGGTCTCGTCCTTGTAAGTGGCGGGACGACCGGTTACGCGCGCCAGCTCGTCGGCGGCTTCCTGAAGGGTGAACGCGTGCGGTCCGGTGTTGTCGTAGAACTGTCCATCATGGTCACGCGACATCAGAAGCCACGACCACATCGGCGATGTCGTCGCGCGCGACGGGCGCGAACCGACCCGAACCGGCAGGGCCCGCTATCACTCCTTCGGGGGTGCAGAACCAAGGGATGAAATCGAGATAGAGGCTGGATCTCAGAAAGGTGAACGGGATGCCCGAGGCCCGGATGTGCTCCTCCGTGGCGTGGTGATGGCGAGCCAGCGTGAAGGTCGCGTCGGGGGCCGCGCCCAGAAATGACAGATAGACGATGCGCTCGACTCCCGCCGAGACTGCCGCGTCCACCGCTGTGGTGTGCAGGCGGACGCGCTCGGGGTGCTCGCTCGCCGAGACGAAGAAAAGAGTGGTGACACCCTCAGCCGCGGAGCGGAACGAATCCGCGTCCCCGTAATCCGAGGCCCGCCTTACCTCGGCGTTCTCGACCTTCGGGGCGCGTGAGGGATCGCGGACGATGAGTCGCTGACGAGCACCCTGAGCAGCCAGTCGCGCCGCGACACGGCCCCCGACCTCGCCGGTCGCCCCGGTGATCCCGAAGAGCTCTTCGCTCACGTTTTGGGCTACTTGCGGAGATCGAAGAGAGGGTCTGTGATCGTCAAGGGGAGATCGTGCCCGAAAGCGGCGAAGAACGCGAACAGCGCCAGAGATGCGCCCAGGAACGTCACGTTGCGCCAGAAGAGCAGCATCTGGGTCTGCTTCTGGTTCTCGTCCTCGACCTCCCAGAAGCGATGGAACCACCACGCCGCGGGAATCACGAACGCGGCGAACATGAGCGCTCCGAGGTCCGGCCAGATGCCTAGCCCGATCGAGAGCCCCGACGCGGCCAGCCACACGCCCACGGGCCATCCCCCGAGAGCCGGGAACGGAAACCCCATCTGTCTCGAGAAACCGACCGCCATGGAACTCTTCGCGATGTGGAAACCGACTCCGACCACGACGAAGAGGAAGATCCCGATCAGAAGCCGCCCGAGCAGCAGAACCCACGCACCAAAGTCGCCCATATCTGTCTCCTTTCAGACAAGACTCCCGCGAAACAACTTGTTTGAGGGTACAAATATTTCCTATCATCGTCTCGTGGCACGAGAGCTGGATCTGGAGGAGTTCGAGTCGCGGGCGTGGAGGGCCTTCCTTGAGGCCCATGCCCGCCTGGTCCCGGAGCTCGAGGCCGAGCTCGTCGACGAGCAGTCGCTCACCCTGAGCCAGTACGAGGTGCTGCTGCGGCTCGCCAAGGCGCCGGGCCGCGCCATGCGGATGCTGAAGCTCGCCGAGAGCGTCCTCCTCTCCCCCAGCGGCATCACCCGGGTGATCGATGAGCTGGAGCGCAAGGATCTCGTCGAGCGCAAGCGGTGCCCCTCCGACGCGCGCGGCTATCTCGCGGTTCTCACGGCAAAGGGCCGTGCCCGGCTGCGCCGGGCCGCCGCGGTCCACGTTCGGGGCATCCGCGAGCACTTCACTGACCGGCTCACGTCGCGCCAGCTCGAGCAGCTCGCGTCGGCACTCGAAGCCATCTTTCCGCCCACGGCCATCGAAGAAGCGGGCTGATCTTCGGGCCGAGCTTCGTTCCAAGTCACGTGTCCGCTCCTTCCCAAAAGGAGCGACCCTGATGCTCGAAGGCGCCCGCTCCGGGCGCGTTCTTCTTCTCCCCTGTCACGCTCCGGCGTCTCGAGGCACTCCCTTGGCCTCGGCCTTTAGGCGCTTCCTGCTTCTCCCCATGGTGGCTGCGGCAGCGCTTGGCGTTGTCGTGCTCGGTTTCTGGCCTGGCTCGGACTCACCCAACTTTCACGGACACGCGGCAGGGCATTGGATCATGGCGATACCAGTCCTCTTCGTGGGCCTCGTCCTCGCGCGACTGCCCGAAGCGCACACGACGGCGCGTCGTATCGCATGACTCCACGCACCCTTTGCTGCGTCGTCAACGCAACGCCATGGCTCAGTCCAGCCGCAGAATCCACTGGGATCAACGAGGACCGTCGGCCGGTTGTTGACATAGACGTAGGGCGAGACCATCGGCGACGTGATCGGCGGGGTCCGCGGATCGGTAGCGGTGAACCGTCCGAGCCCAGGGTCATATTGCCGCGCTCGTAGGTGGTAGAGCCCTGTGGGGTCCTGATATTCGCCGGTGAACTGCATCGGGTTGTCGGGTGCCAGAGGATCCAGTTTTAGAGCAGAGCGCGACGCCCCGAACGGCTCATACGAATACGACCACTGTGGGGTTCCGGTAGAGCTGGTCACGTTGGTGACCGACCCGATGCCGTCTTTGTGGTAAACGGCGGCCGCTAGCTCCAGAATCATTCCATCGCACGCGTTACGCCACAGCACGCTGCAACTGAGCGCGCTCCCGCTCTAAGACAGAGTCAAACGACCGTGCGCTGCCTCGCCACGTGGCTCGCGCCACTTCCAACACGGTCGCTGCATCAGGCTCCCCCTGGATTTCCTTCAGGACACAAAGCGTCAAAGCAACGCGAGCATCTCGGATCCTCGTGTCGAACACCCGCGCAAGTAAGGACTTTGCCTTCTCGGCTTCGCGGAGTTTGAAGATTAGGACTTCCGCGAGGACCCCGCAGCAATCTGCAGTCGCGGGTAGAGACGGCCCATCCCACTCAAGACACTCGATCGCTGCCCTGAGGTGTGCTTGCGTCTCAACAAGATCATCTCGTCGCGCCGCAAGAACCGATGACCAAGTCCAGGTGTAAGGCGAATCTGAGAAAAGAAGCTTCATATCCTCGATGATCTCCTGTCCTTCCTCAAGGCGGTCTTGCGCGATGAGCGACGCGGTAAGGCGGCCCCAGAGGTAATCAGAGTCATGGATTCTTTCAAGGCCCCGCCTGAGGACGACTTCCTCGCCCGTGAAGTCTCCGAATGCCCCGTAGCACCGTGCCAACAAGACCCATGCATTGTGATCGCGGGGGTTAAGCCTCGTGTACAGACCTGCGATCCAACTGGCGAGCGTCTGGTGCTCCCCATGGATCAGTGGGTCCACGACACCGAGAAAGAACTTCTGCAACACACGCGACTGGATCACTCTCATTGGGGTCCCTGGGTGGTGACGAGAGGCGGCTGAGGCAGATACGCAGGCATCATGTGCATCTTCTCCGGCGCCACGATGCCAAGTGCGCCGTAAAGAGTTGCTAATGCGATGGTCCCCGCAATCGCTCGGCAGAGCGCCCGCGTCATGCCCGGTGGACAACCGGGAGGGACTCTTGAGGGATCAATGTATTCCTCTGGTCCACGCCCCTGTATCTGGGTCCGCGCGTTGATGCGCTGCTGAAGCTCGTCGTCGGTGGATCGAGAAGCGCGGTGAATGGCATCTGCAACGACGGCACCTCCTACTGCGACGCCGATGGCACCAGCGATGATCTTTGCAAGGCCAATACCGGCGGGTATAGCAACGATTGCAATCTGCCCAGAGGGGTCAAGAAACACTGTGGGCCGGTTACCTACATACGCGTACCACGAGACTGCAGGGTTCGCAAGAGCTGGCGCAACAGGATCGGTCGTCGAAAACCTGCCGAGGCCCGGGTCATATTGACGTGCCCGCAGGTGATAGAACCCCGTCGGATCGAGATACTGACCCGTGTAGCGCATCGGGTTGTCGGGCGCCAGCGGGTTGATCTTGGTCGTCGTACGTGAAGCTCCGAACGACTCGTAGGTAGCTGTAGGACCACTGCGGCAGGCCGATTGCATCCGTAACGTTCGTCACGGACCCCATCCCGTCTTTGTGGAAATAGGGGGACTGCGCCCCGTCACTCTCCGACAAACGACCCGTCCGGAGCAATGATGAAGTCTGCGGAGGGCGGTGCAAAGGCGCTCCAGCCCATGTCGTCGACGCTAGCGATCACGCGAAGTGTCTGCCTCTTTCTGTCATCCCAAAGAGCCTGAATCTCTAGTGCAGCGGCGCGAAACGTTCGCGGTGTAATTCGTTAGCTTCCGTCATCGCGGACCGATTCGCCAAGCAGTGGGGTCGTTGAGATATAAGCCGCACGCGCAGTCGAGAGCCTCTTCCGGAGTC
>JBOGXF010000114.1:0-40203 GCA_050694275.1 Actinomycetota bacterium
TCGGCCATCGAGTCCGACTCGGCCTGATTGAGACGGCAGCCGAGGGTGGTGAAGGCGACCTTCGGAGACATTGACCGGAGGCTATCCGATGAGCCCGTAGTGATAGAGCAGCGCGGCGACCGCGACCACCGGCGCGTTCTCGGTGCGCAGGATGCGGGGGCCGAGCGAAGCGAGCTGCGCGCCGGTGTCGGCCAGCGCCTCGGCTTCCTCTCGCGTGAGTCCGCCCTCAGGCCCAACGACCACCGCGACGCGATCGGCGACGTCGACCAACGCCGTCCGGAGAGGCAACGACGCCTCCTCCCACAGCACGACCGCGAACTGTTCCTTAGCGACGCGGCGCACGAACTCGGTCCACGAGAGGACGCTCCCGGTCGCCATGACGAGGGGGTTACGCGACTGCTTGGCGGTCGCCCGGGCGATCGCCCGCCACCGGTCCGCGAGCCGCGCGACCTTGTCGTCGCTCCAGCGCACGACCGACCGTTCCGACTCGTAGACCCACGCCTCGGACGCGCCCAGCTCGGCGACGCGCTCGATGACCTCGTCGGCCTTGGCCCCCTTGCCCGCCCCCTGGTAGACGACGACCTGAGGTTTTACCGCCCGATGCTCGGTGCGCTCGAGAATCTCGGCGACGAGGCGGCCGTCATCGATCCGCGCCGATGCACACTGCGCGACCACTCCCTTTCCATCGGTGACGGTGATGACATCGGGAGGTGCGACTCGCAAGACCTTCAGCGCGTGGTGCGATTCGTCGCTGGGGAGGCGGATCTCATCGTCGGTCCAGTCCTCGGGGGCCGCGATGAACCACGGAACGCTCATGGGTTGGAGCTTAAGGCCGGGTCTCTACTTGAACGCTTCCTTGAGCTTGTCGAACAGTCCTCTCGCCCCGACTTTTTCATCGCGCAGCTCTGCGAGCCGCTGCAACAGCTCGGCCTGCTCGATGTCGAGGTCGGTCGGCGTCTCGACCTTGAGGAGGGCGACGAGATCCCCGCGGCCCCGCCCCCCGACGCGCGGCATGCCCTTGCCCCTGAGCGTGATCACCTCGCCCGATTGAGTTCCCGGTTCGAGGTCGACGGGCTCGAGTCCGTCGAGGGTGGGGACGTCGACCGTGCCCCCGAGCGCGGCCGTGGTCATCGGCACGCTCACCTCGCAGCCGAGATCGTCACCCGCGCGCCGGAAGACGTCGTGAGGAAGGATCCGGATCTGCACGTAGAGGTCGCCCGAGCGACCGCCGCGCGCGCCGGCTTCGCCCCTCCCGGTGACCCTGAGCTGGGCACCGTCGTCCACCCCGGCGGGCACCCGCACGGTCAGCGTCTCTCCCCGCCGCACGCGTCCGCTCCCGGCGCAGTTGTTACACGGATGCAGGATCTCCTCGCCCGAGCCCCGGCAAACAGGGCACGTCGAGGCCGTCATCACGTTCCCGAAAAGTGTTCTCCGCACCTGGCGCATCTCGCCGGTGCCGCCGCACTCGCTGCACCGGGTGGGGAAGGTGCCCTCGGCCGCTCCGCTGCCCGAGCACTCGGGGCACTCGACCAGGGTGGTCGTCTTCACATCGCGCTCGGCCCCCACAGCGGCTTCCTCGAGCGTGAGCTCCACCTCGGCGAGGATGTCGGCTCCGCGCGCCGGCCCTCGGCGGGTCGTGGCGGCGCCTCCCACGCCTCCGAAGAAAGCGGAGAAGAGGTCGGAGATCCCGCCGAAGTCCGTGAACCCCGCCGCTCCGGCGCGCTCGTCGCCGAACATGTCGTAGCGCTGCCTCTTCTCGGGATCGGAGAGCACCTCGTAGGCGCGCGTTATCTCCTTGAAGCGTTCCTCGGCCGCCGGGTCACCGCGGTTGGCATCGGGATGGTGCTCACGCGCGAGCCGGCGGTAGGCGCGTTTGACCTCTTCTTTGGTGGCGTTGCGGGAAACGCCCAGGACCTCGTAATGATCGACCGCCATGCGGGTCAGACCCCGAGCTCACCGAGCATGCGGCCGAGAGCACCGGCGACCTCGTGCACCGCGGCGATCGTGCGTCGGTAGTCCATCCGAGTGGGGCCGACGATCCCGAGGGAGCCGAGCGGCTGATCCTCGCTTCCGTACGACGCGGTTATCACCGAGCACAGCTGCATTTCCTCTACCGAGTTTTCGGACCCGATCCGCACGGACACCTTGGTCGACGCGAGGGCGTCGGCGAGCAACTCCAGCATGAGCCGGCGATGCTCGAGCGCGCCGATGACCTGACGTACGGTCTCGAGATCGGTGAACTTCTCCTCGTCGACGATGTTCGAGGTTCCTTCGAGATAGATCCGCTCCGTGTCGCGCTTGGACACCTCCTCGTCGAGGGTTCGCCCCACCTGTCCGGCCACATCACGCAACTCGAGCGGAAACCGCTCGATCGAAGACGAAATCCGCTGGGCGACCTGCTCGATGGGAGCCTCGTCGACGACTCGGTTCAGCATGTCGGTCGCCTGACCGAGCTGCACATCGTCGATGCTCGTCGGCACGACGTGGTTCTCGACCCTTCCCGTGTCGGTCACGAGAAGCAGCATCGCTCGATCTCCGGAGAGAGGGACGAGCTCGACCCGCCGCACGAGACTCTTGTCGAGTGTCGGCGTGAACACCACCGCGGCGTGGGTCGTCAGGGTCGACAGCAGGGCGGCGGTCTCGCGGAGTGCGTCCTCGAGCTCCCAGCGCGGCTGGGTGAAGAAGCGCCTGACCTTCTGGAGGTCCTGCGCGGGCAGGCGTGCGTCGCCGCTCGCCCAGGAATCGACGAAGTAGCGGTAGCCGAGATCGGTCGGCACCCGACCGGCCGACGTGTGCGGCTGGAATATGTAGCCCGCCTCCTCGAGAGCGCCCATCTCGTTACGCACCGTCGCCGGAGACACGCCAAGGCGGAAACGTTCGGCGATGGTCCTGGACCCCGCCGGCTCCCCGGAGCGGACGTAGTGAGAGACGATGGCTCGGAGGATGGCGGACTTGCGATCGTCGAGACTCGTCTGGTCAGCCATACCGCCCAATCGTACCTCGGAAGAGCCGTCTTTAGCACTCAGCTACGACGAGTGCTAAGCAAGCGTGCCGGCCAGCAGGACGTCGTGATCGCGCCCGCCGCACACCGGGCAGCGTGGCAGCAATCCGCACGCGAGCTCGGTGGCGCACTCGGGACAGCGGCCCCTGAGGGAAACGAGCGTCCACCCGTCCGCGCAGGTCCCCTCGACGGCGAGAACCGCGCCCGAGTCGGGCCGGACGTGCACGACGTGATCGTGCTCGCACCGGTACTCGTCGACGCCCTCGAACGATCCCCAGCGTGAGGTGAACGTGAGGCCGCAGTCCCGGCAGGTGAGATTCCCGACGTAGGCCATACGCCATGATCGCAGTTTTAGGGCCCGCCGGGAATAACTCAGGCGATTCCAACGGCCATCGCCGCCACTGGCTGCGTCATCCTCCGCTCGCCGCACGCTCCGAGTGCGCCTCGGTCGTCTTCCTTGCCATTGACGCTGGCTCGCCGGAATCGCGCTTCTTATCCCCCGGCGGACCCTCTTTAGCCCCGGCCCACTACCGACGAGGCCGAACTTTCGGCCGTTTGGCTGCGTCGGATAGGCGTGAGGTGGGACCATGTATGCGCACTCGTTTGAAAACTCATGGAGGCGGCCGTGCAGGAGCCGGACCCGCAGGTCATTGCGGCGGCGCGGCGCGGCGACCTCCGGGCGTTCGAGCAGCTCGTGCGGCGCTTCCAGGCCGACGTCTGGCGACTGTCCTTTCACCTCGTCCGGGACGAGGCGCTCGCCGACGACGTCACCCAGAACGCCTTCGTGCGGGTGTTCCGCTTTCTGCCTCGCTATCGAGGGGACTCGAAGTTCACCACCTGGCTCTTCTCGATCGCGCGCAACTGCGCTCTCGACGAGATCCGGCGCGCGCAACGACTCAAACGCACCGCGGACGCGCTTCGCGGCGAGCCGGAGCGGCCCCAGAGAGAGGTCGGCCTCGCCCTCGAGGTGCGAGAGGCCCTGGCGAAGCTTCCGCTGGAGCTGCGCGAGCCGGTAGTGCTGATCGACATGTTCGGAACCCCCTACGCGGAAGCGGCGAGAATCCTCAAGGCCCCCGTGGGCACGATCAAGAGCCGGGTGCACCGGGCGCGCGCCCTTCTTGCCGAGGCGATGCAGGAACGACGGGAGAGCAGCAGTGAAGGCTGAGCACGCGTGCGAACGGATTCGGGTCGAGCTGTCGGCCGGTCTCGACGGCGAGATCGACGCGGCCACCGCCCGCATCCTCGACGAGCACCTCGAGTCGTGCGAGTCGTGTCGCCGGCATCTCGAGGGGCTCATCACCGTGCGGCGTGCCCTCCGGGCGGCCCCGGCCGAGGAGGTCCCCGATCTCGCTCCCGCGATCATGCAGGCGGTCACGCTGGAAGGGCCTCGTCGTCGGGCCCGCGATGAATGGTTTGCACGCGTACGTGTCGCGAGCATCGCCGCAGCCGCGGCGGCGCTGCTGCTGATCGGGACGTCGATACCGTGGGTCGACGATCCGCCCGAATCGGCCGGCGCGGCCGAGATAGTCGCGGAGGTGCGCGCCGCGGCGAGAACGCTGGACGCCTACCGGGCAAGCTTTCAGATAACCGAGCGAGGCTGGCACGAGCGCGTTCCGATTCGGCGGTTTGCCGCCGAGATCGCCTTCGCCGCACCGGAGAGGATCGCGGTATCGATCGTCGACCGCACCCGCTACCCGGGCTCCGGGCGGTGGCCCGCCAACGATGTCGAGCTCGTGGCCGACGGCAACAACTGGTGGCTCAGAGAGCCGTCCACCTGTCCGGCAGAGGCCCTGCCCGGATGCGCCCAGCCCTCTCGGGTCGAGGAACGGGCGATCGTGCGCCGGCAGCCGTTCGACGGATCGAGTTCGCTGCCCACCGACGTCATCCTTCCGCTCCAGACGCTCTCGAGCGCGGACGGGCTCGAGGTCATCGGCCGCGAGGAAGTTGGCGACCGGTCCTCGCTCCACGTGGCCCTCCCCTATCGCCTCGCTACCCCGCTGGTAGACGCCCTCCGTCCGGGCGGATCGTGGCGAGCGTTCCACCCGTCCGACCGCGCCGACATCTGGATCGATTCCGACACCTGGTTCCCTCTGCGGGTCGAGATCCGGGCGGGGGCGTCTGAAGACCGCGTCGCGTGGGCGCGGCGGCACGGCTACGCCGACCGTGCGGGCGCGACGCTGCTGAGGGCCGCGGCGATCTCGCTGGTCTCCGATCCCAGCTTCGAGGCGTCGACGTTCGCGGTCCCCCATCGGGGGATCGTCAAGGACGGCGGATTCGATCCCATCCCGCGGGGACGGCTCGAAGTCGCAGGCGAGCCTGCATTCACGGCAGGACTCGAGCCCTATCGCGCCGGCGTGACCGCCGACAAGCAAACGATACTGACTTATGTCGAGGGCATGACGTGGCTCAAGGTCGTCCGCGAGCCCTTCCAACCGGTGGCGAGCATCGGTCGCTTGAGCGCCGAAGAGATCCGGCTCTCGGACGGCGGCTACGCCTATTACGAACCTGCGTCGGACACGTCCGCGCGCAGGATCGATGTCTACGACGCCGGCGAACACGTCCGGCTCGAGTCCAATCTCGCGCGCGCTCGCCTTCTCGAGGTCGCCGCATCTCTCGATATCGACGGTCGCCGGCTCGCCCGGAGGGTGGACGGACCGAGGGGTTCGGTAATCCGCCGGCTCGGCCCCCGGGATCTCGATGGGCTCGGTTTCGCCCTCCGTCCGGGATACCTTCCGCCCGGCTACCGTTTCAGCGCCGCGTTGGTGTCGCGGTCACGCGACGGACGACGAACCGTAACGGCGTACTACCGTCGGCCCGAAGCCGAACACGACGGGTTCGGGATACGGATCACCCAGGCGCGACCCATCAGGTTGCTGGCACCGTCGTCCGAGGAGTTCGTCGAGACCGCGGTCGGGTCGCTCGTGGGGCGCTGGTCCGCGGAGCGCGGCGAGCTCGAGTGGATCGATGGCGCCGCGTACCGGGCCGTGGCCGCGCCTTCCTTTGACCTGATGACGACGCTGCGGATCGCGCAGGAGCTCGAATGATCGGCGTCCGCCGCCTCAGCGGTCGAGCCGCATCGGCGCTGGTCGGGGCGATCGTCGGCGCGGTTCTCGTCCTCGGGGTCGATGGGCTCACGCGCGGACCCGATCCTCGACCGGGGCTCGAATCCCCGAGGCCCGAGCCCCAGTCGAGAGCGCGGGGCGCGACGGACCTCGCCCCCGCCAACACGTTCCTGCTCGCGTGGTCGCCGACGGGCGATGGCGGGCTTCCACCCGAGACCGAACGCGTCGTCGAACGCGTCAAGGGCGTGCGCGCCGCGACCACCGTCCAGGCCGGCCTCGACTGGATCGAGTCGTCGCGCGGTCCCGACGGCGCGACGGCCGACTCCCCGCCCGACGGGTTCTCTATCCCGTTCGAGATCGCGCTGGTAGAGCCGGACGAGTACGCGCGCTTTGTGCCCCCCGGGGACCGCGACCCGGTGCTCGCTCTGGGCCGGGGCGAGATCCTGCTCGCCGAGACCTCGGCGCGCCTTCGCGACGGCGAGGAAGGAACCGAGATCGAGTTTCCGGATCGGTCGGCGACGGTCGCCGGGGTCGTCAGCGACATCGCGGCGAACGGATACGAGGCACTCATGACCGGCACCCCGCCGGCGAGCTGGGAGCGGATCGATCGCTTCCTACTCGTCGAGATGAACAGGCCCCGGTCGGCCGCGGTCGAGCGCCGCATCCGAGGGCTGCTTCGGCCCGAGCAGGTGCTGCGGGTTCGCGCTCATGAGGAGACACCGTTTCTTCGCTATGGGGACGCGGTCCTGCCACAGATGCTGCTCAAGCGGACCTTCGGCGAGTTCGCTGCGCGACCCCGGCCCGACGGGTTCTTCGACGTCGACCCGGCCTGGAGAGCGGCTCACATCCGGTCGGCCCACGTGCCGGTGCTCGGCGAGATCACGTGCCACCGTGCGCTGTTCCCGCAGCTTCGCGCCGCGCTTAAAGACGTCGTCCAGAACGGCCTCTCGTTCGCCATCGACCCCGGCGACTTCGGGGGCTGCTTCAGCCCCCGCTTCATCAACGCCGATCCCGAGGGGCGGGTCTCGCATCACGCGTGGGGCATCGCGGTCGACTTCAACGTCTCGGAGAACACGCCGGGGAGCCGGCCCAACCTCGATCGCAGGCTCGTGGACGTGTTCGAGAACTGGGGCTTCACGTGGGGGGGCCGGTGGCTCAAGCCCGACGGCATGCACTTCGAGTGGGTCTCGTTTCCCTAACCGGCTGCAAGCCGCAGTGCAGTGGTCACCGCCTCTTCGGCCGACGACGCGTACTCGAGCGCGTCGCTGCGCTGCCCTCGCTTGACCAGCTCCCACGTGTCGATCCCCACGACCGGGACGCCGGTCTTGAGCGCAAACGCGACCTCGGAGAGGGTCCCGAACTCGCCGCCCACCGCGATCACCGCGTCGGCCGAGCGCACGATGAGCGCGTTGCGCATCTCACCCATGCCGGTAGGGAGGGCGATGTCGACGTACGGGTTCGCGTGGGATCGCGACTCGTACGGAAGGATGCCGACGGTCGTCCCACCGGCGTCCTTGGCCCCCCGGCACGCGGCCTCCATCACCCCGCCCAGGCCCCCGCACACGAGCACGGCCCCGGCGCGACCGAGCCCGCGTCCGACGTCGTACGCGACCTCGGTGAGATCCGGTTCGGCCTCGCCCGCCCCGACGACGGCCACATAGAGATCGCTCATCGCCTCGCCGACTGTGCAGAAATGGTTGTGTGGGAACCACCCTCGCACACTCGGCCTAACTGGCGTAGCGAACGAACCTTTCCGCCAGGTGGTCCTCGCCCATCTTGCTGATGACGTCGACCAGCAGCGCGGCGCAGGCGGGATCGAACTGCGTTCCCGCGCACGCGAGCAGGCGGCGGGATGCTTCTTCCGCGGGCAAGGCTCTGCGGTAAGGACGGTCGGACGTCATCGCGTCGAACGCGTCGCACACCGCGACGATGCGCGCGCCCACGGGGATCATCTCCCCCTGCAGGCCCGCCGGGTAGCCTTCCCCGTCCCACCGCTCGTGGTGGTGTTTGATGATCGGCAGCGCCGGGCGAACGAAATCGATCTTCTCGAGCATGCGCTCTCCGATCTCAGGATGAGTGCGCATGACTGTCCACTCTTCCTCGGTGAGCGGTCCCGTTTTCGACAGGATGGTGTCGGAGATCCCGATCTTGCCCACGTCGTGCAGGATGGCCCCGAGCTTGACCGCCCTCCGCACCTCGACGGGGACCTGCATCGCAACCGCAAGCGCGAGGGCCATGTCCGAGATCCGGCCCGTGTGCGCCTCCGTGTACGGGTCACGCGCTTCGAGCGCGGACATCAGCGCGGCGATCGTCTCCGTGTAGTGCGTTTCGAGCTTGGATGCGAGCTGGATGCGCGAGTAAGAGTTGCTCGCGAAGGCGCACAGAACCTCGACCTGTTGACCGTCGTCGTGCCGGAAGGGGCGATCCTGCACCCGATACGCCTCGACCGTTCCGACCGCCCGGCCCTCGACGTTCAGCGCGCTGATCAGCACTCTTCCCATCCCGAGCTCTCGCAGAAAGCGCCTCTCGTTTTCGTCGGCCCTCTCGTCTCCTATCGAGATCTCTTCACAAGTGCCCGTGTCGATCACCTGCCGGGTCAGCGGGAAGTCGTCCAAGAGGTGCTCCTCCGCGACCACGTTCAGCCGGGCCGGAGGCACGACGCTCGCGGCGACGTCTTTCAATACGCCCGAAGACTCGTCGAGGAGCGAGACGAGGCACGCGTCGGCCCGCAGCGCCCCGACGACGGCGCGCGCCAGGCCCGCGTAGAGGTCTGGGAGGTCGGTCGCCTCCTGCATCGCGCCGAGGTCGTGCGCGAGATCGGACATCCGTCGCTCGCGTGGGAATGCCTTTTTGTCGCTTTTGGCCCCGTATTCAGAATCCCCAGTGACGAGCACGAAGGTTTGATCGTGCATCTGTTAGATGTCGGCAGATCGAGCAAGCCTCTTTACAGCAGACGGCAGAGGGCCTCGTTGGCGACGAGCGTCGAGCTGCGAGGAACTCTCATCCAGGAGCCGGCCTGCTCGAGCAGCCCGAGGCTCGAGAGCTCATCCAATGCCCGGCGGCGGCGATCGAGCGCGGCCCGCCCGAAACGACGGACGAGCGATTCGGTGTGGATCCCCGAGGCGAGGCGCAACCCGAGCATGAGCGCCTCACCTGCTCGCCGGTCGGGATCGAGGGTCTCCTCGCCGGCAACCACCGGCGCGCCCGTCTTCACCGCGGCGATGAAATCGCGCGGCAGCCTGACGCACCAGTAGCGCCGGCCCGCGTGGTGGCCGTGGGCCCCTGCGCCGACGCCGAGGTAGTCACCCGCCGACCAGTACAGGAGGTTGTGACGGGACGCACGGCCGGAGCAGCACCAGTTCGACACCTCGTAGCGCTCGTAGCCGGCCGCTGCCAGCAGCTCGTCGGCGACGAGGTAGCGGTCCGCCTGGACATCGGGATCGATGTCTTTAACGCGCCCCGTCGCGACGAGCGTATGAAGCGGTGTGCCTTCCTCGACGATCAGCGAGTAGGCGGAGACGTGATCGGGGCCGGCGTCGATGGCCCGCGCGAGCGTGTCGGTCCAGTCCCGCTCACTCTCCCACGGCGAGCCGAAGATGAGATCCAGGTTGAGGTCGACGACCCCGGCGCGTCGCGCCGCCCGGACGGCCTCGAGGGCGCGCTCGGCCGAATGGGTTCGCCCAAGCCCCGCCAGGACGTGCGGCGCAAGACTTTGGACGCCGATCGAGAAGCGGTTGAAACCGTGCCGAAGCAGGGACTCGAAGGCGGCCTCGTCGACCGTCTCGGGGTTCGCCTCGACGGTGATCTCGGCGTCGGGCGCGATCCCCACGCGCCCTCGGATCGCGTCGAGCACTCGGCCGAGCGCCCGCGGGGCCAGAAGGGTCGGGGTCCCGCCACCGAAGAAGACCGACGTCGCGACCCGCACCGGCTCGTCGGTCGCGTCGATCGAACGCACGAGTGCGTCGATATAGGGATCGAACAGCGCGTCGAGCCCCGTGTACGTATTGAAGTCGCAGTAGTGGCACCGGTGGCGGCAGAACGGAATGTGCACGTACACCCCATAGCCGGGGTCGGCCATCCATTGCCCGGCGCGCTCCATGGGGGCCGCGAAGTCGGTCCCACAACCAATCTTGCCGTCCTCCTTCGCGCGGTCAGTCGGAGCCGCAAGATTGGTTGTCACGACGAGCCTCCGGGGGACTCCAACCTCAGGGCTTCGATGAACGCCGACTGCGGCACCTCGACCGAGCCGATCTGCTTCATCCGCTTTTTGCCTTCCCTCTGACGCTCGAGCAGCTTGCGTTTGCGCGTCACGTCACCCCCGTAGCACTTCGAGAGGACGTCCTTGCGCTTGGCCTTGACCGTCTCCCGCGCGATGATCCGCGACCCGATCGCCGCCTGTATCGGGACGTCGAACATCTGGCGAGGTATGAGCTGACGCAGGCGCTCGGTCATCGTCTTGCCGTAGTCGTAGGCCCTGTCGCGGTGAACGATGGTCGAGAACGCGTCGACCGGCTGCTGGTTAAGCAGGACGTCGACTCGCACCAGGTTGGCCGGGTTGAGTCCCACCGGCTCGTAGTCGAGCGATGCGTATCCTTTCGTGCCCGACTTCAGTTGATCGAAGAAGTCGAAGATGATCTCCGCGAGCGGGATGTGGTAGCGAATCTCGGCCCGCTCGGGCGACAGGTAATGCATCTCCTTCAGCTCGCCGCGGCGCTCCTGGCAGAGCTGCATGACGGTGCCGATGTAGTCCGAGGGAGTGACGACGATCGCCGATACGTATGGCTCGGAGATCTCGACGATCTCGTTCTGGTCGGGCATGTCGGTGGGATTGCGGACAGCGCGCTTGGTTCCGTCGCCGAGCTCGACCTCGTAGCCGACCGACGGCGCGGTGGCGATGAGGGAAAGGTCGAACTCCCGCTCCAGCCGCTCGCGCACGATCTCCATGTGCAGGAGCCCGAGGAAGCCGCACCGGAAACCGAACCCCAGCGCCCCCGATGACTCGGGTTCGTACCGTAGCGCCGCATCGTTCAGCTTGAGCTTGTCAAGGGCGTCGCGCAGAAGAGGGAAATCGTCGCCCTCGACCGGGTAGATACCGGCGAAGACCATCGGCTTCGGCTCGCGGTAGCCGGGCAGCGCTTGTTCCGCGGCGGTTTTGTCGTTCGCCGTCACCGTGTCGCCGACCTTGGCGAGGGCGACCTCCTTGATGCCGGCGATGAGATACCCGACCTCGCCGCACTCGAGGCTCTGGATCGGCGTCGCATCGGGAGACATCACGCCGATCTCGTCCGCTTCCGCCTCTGCGCCCGTCGCCATGAACCGGATCGGCCGGCGCGCTTCGATCCGTCCGTCGACGACCCTGATGTACGCCACGACCCCTCTGTACGAGTCGTAATAAGAGTCGAACACGAGGGCCCGCAGCGGGTCGTGGGGCTGCCCCTTCGGTGAGGGAATCTTGGCGACGATCGCCTCGAGCAGCGCGGGGACGCCGTCGCCGGTCTTGGCCGAGATGCGATAGACGTCGGAGACCTCGCAGCCGATGAGCGACGCGATCTCCTCCGCGTAGCGGTCGGGTTGTGCGGCCGGGAGATCGGTCTTGTTGAGCACGGGGATGATCTCGAGCCCGGCATCGACCGCGAGGTACAGGTTGGTCAGGGTTTGCGCCTCGATCCCCTGGGCCGCGTCGATGAGGAGCAGCACGCCGTCGCACGCGGCGAGAGAGCGCGACACCTCGTATCCGAAGTCGACGTGTCCCGGCGTGTCGATCAGATTGATCTGATAGAGGTCGCCGTCGGATGCTTTGTACTCCATCCGAACCGCGGCCGCCTTGATCGTGATTCCCCGTTCCCGTTCGAGGTCCATGCGATCGAGAAACTGCTCGCGGAAGTCCCGCTCCGAGACCGTCCCCGTGAGCTGAAGCAAACGGTCCGAGAGCGTGCTCTTGCCGTGATCGATGTGAGCGATGAGGGCGATCGCCCGCTGGTGCGCGAGATCCATGGAGTCCCAGGTTACAGGGCGGTTCTGCTATTCTTTGCTCCGCAAATCCCTAACTCTGGAGCAGGTTTCACGCGCATGGCAAACATCAAGAGCCAGATCAAGAGGAACCGTCAGAACGAGGCTCGCAGGGCGCGCAACAAGAGCGTTCGGTCGGTCCTCAAGACCAAAGTCCGGCGTTTCGAAGAGGCGCTCGAGTCGGGCGACAAAACGGGGGCCGAGGAGGCCTATCGGGCGGCGGCGCGCGAGTATGACCGAGCCGCGGCCGGGGGCGTCCTTCACCGGAACAAGGCCGCCAACAAGAAGTCGCGCCTCGCCAAACGCCTCTCCAAATAGGTCAGCGGCGCGGGAACGTTGCGAGCATGACCTCGTTGGTCTGATCGGCAACCACGCGCACCGCGTGCATCTGCCGGAGGCTGCCCGGCACCTCGCCACCCCAATCCATGTCGTCGTGCGACAAATCGAACGTTCCAAGCTCGAGCAGTTCCCCATCGCGGGTCATCAGCTCGGCCCGATATCGGCCCGGCGAGACGTCCGCGTCGAAGCTGACGTAGATCCAGGATCTCGCTCCGTCGTAAACGAACAGATTGCCGACCTTCTCTTTGTCCTGTTCCATGAGAGGAAGAACGCCGAAGTAGTTGCCGTTCGCCTCGTCCAGCGCGTTGCGATACCGCGACGCGAGCTCGCGGTCTGGACCGGTAGCGAAGAAGACGCCCGCAGCCGACGCGATGGCTACCAGAGCCGCCACCGCCACCGCCCGCCACCGACGAGGCCGGCGCGCCGAAAACCGAGTGAGCGTCCGAGACTCGAAGCCGGAAGGCGGCTCGGCCTCAGGAGCCAGCAGGAGCAGCTCGTCCGCGATCTCTGAAAGCTCGGCGACGAGCTTCCTGCACTCGGAGCAGCCCACGAGATGCCCGAGCACGCGTGCGCGCTCCTCGCCTCCGGCCACGCCGAGAGCGACTTCCGGAGCCAGCCGGCGTACCTCTTCGCAACCCGGATTAACGCTCATCGCCGACCTGCATCTCGGAGCGAAGCTTTATCAGCGCGGACCGAATGCGCGTCTTGATCGTCCCCTGAGGCGTGTCCTCGAGAGTCCCGATCTCCCGGGTCGTGAGGCCGAAGAAGGAGGCGAGCACAAGCGCCCTCTTCTGTTCATCGGGTAGCCGCGCGAGCGCCGCGCGCAAGCGAAGGGCCTGATCGGCCCCCACATACGCATCGCCTGTCTCCGCGGTACTCGCCGAAGACTCGATCATCGCCACCAATACCCCCGGGTCGATGGGATCCGGTCGCCGCAGCCGCCGCAGATCGATCGAGACGTTGCGAGCGATGGTCAACAGCCATGTCCCCACTGCCCCCCGTCTCGGGTCGTAGGCGTCGGCATGGCGCCATGCACGAACGAATGTCTCCTGTGCGGCATCCTCGGCCGCGCCTTGATCTCCGAGGATCGCGAGCGCGAGGCCGAATACGCGGCGCTGGAACCGTCGGACAAAAGCCGTGGCCGCATCGGGGTCCCCCGACCCCATACCTGCGAGCAAAGACTCATCCGACGGTGTCCACATCAGGTAATACGTGCCCCCACGGGACAGAGATTGTCAAGCGCGGCAATCCCCCGCCTGGGACCCGTCCGTATTACCCAGCGAAAGGTCGGCGATCATCTGTTAGGGAGACCGCATGAAGCCCTGGGCACGCTTGCTCATCGTCCCCATCGCCGCGGCCGTTATATTCGCCCCCGCGGCCTCGATCGCCGATACCAAACGCTTCCGGGCCGCGGGGTCGGCCGGGGATTGGCGGTGGGAACCCTCGGTCAGGAGGATCGTCAGGGGCGACCTGATCGTCTGGAGGAACCCAACGAACGTCACCCACACCGTCACCGCTTATCGAGGCAGGTGGTCCAAGAACGTGCGACTCGAACCTGGTGAGCGCACGCGCAAGCGATTCAGAAGGCGCGGCGTCTACAAGTTCCGCTGCACCATCGGGGCCGGCACGAGCTTCGCCCACTCGAGGCTTCAGGACGGCGTCTGCTCGGGGATGTGCGGAAAGGTGCGCGTGCGTCGGCAATGATGATGCCGAGAAGTCTCATCGCGCTCCTGAGCTGTGGCGCCTTTCTCGCGGCCGCGTGCGGCGTTGGGGGCACAGACGGGGGAACGGCCGACACGACGATCGCGGTCGAGGCCACCGACTTCGCGTTCGATCCTGCGAACATCTCCGTCGACGCGGGCGAGACCGTGGAGCTCACCTTCACCAACGCCGGAGTGGTCGAGCATTCATTCACCATCCGTGACGTCGTCGATATCGAAGCAGAAGGTGACGAGGAGGCGACGATGAGCTTCACCGCTCCCGACGCGACCATCGCCTTCTACTGCAAATTCCATCCCGACCAGATGCAGGGAGAGCTTGCCGTCGGTGGCTCGTCGCAGATGGGCGGCGGCGAAAAAGACAAAGGCTCCGGGAGAACCGGTGCTCCCGGGTACGACTACTGACGGCCGCCGGTTCCCGTCACGATCCGGATAACCGCGCGCTCCAGTGCGATCTCGGGAGGTAAATCCCCGCCCTTCATCTCGACATCGGTGTCGGCCAGGATTCCCATCGCGCCGGCGAGCTCCTCCTCCCGATAGGCGCGCACCTGCCGGTGAAGCTTCTCGGCGCGCCACTCGGGCATGCCGAGCTCTCCTGCCAGCGCACCCGGCCCCCGGTCGGCAAGCGGACGCGCCACGAGCAGACGACGCACGTGCGAGGTTAGCGCGCCGAAGACCATGAGCGGCTCGTCTCCCTGCTCGAGCAGTCGCCTGAGCGCGGTCATCGCCGCCGGAAGGCGGCGCTCTCCCACCGCGTCCGTGAACGCGAAGATCCGCTCGTCGGCAAGCCGGGGGAAGACGCGCCGGACCTCTGTGGCCCCCGCGCTCGCTCCCTTGCCGAGGCTCGTGGCAAGCTGCTCGAGCGCAGCGTCCAGATCGCGCAGCTCGCTGCCGATCGCGTCGATCAGCGTCCACCCCGCCCGCTCGTCGATCTTCACTCCCCGCTCTTTGGCGCGGGCACGGAGCCACGTGATGAGGCGCCGGCCCTTGGGGGCTTGGACGTCAACAGTCGTGCCGGCCTTCTTCGCCGCGGCGGTCAGCTTGGTGCGGCCGGAGGCGACGAGGACCAGCACCGCGTGGGGTGACGGGGATGCCATATAGGTCTCGAGCGCGGTGACCTGCTCCTTCTTCAGGGCGCCGGCATCCCGGACGACCACGAGCCGGCGATCCCCGAGCAAGGAGGGCGTCTGCAGCGCGGACATGATCTCGGCGATGTCGTCCGACGCCTCGAAGGAGACCTCGGAGAGCGCGTCCGTTCCAACTTCGGAGCGAACCTTGGCGAGCGCCTCGTCGATCAGAAAAGGCTCGCCCGTGACCAGATAGACCGCATGACTCATTCCTCGCGCAACCCCATCCTGTAGTAGACATTGCCGCGCTCGTCTACGAGCGACACCGACTCCGCGCCCTCGGCAAGAAGCTCCGACCACCGGGCGCCCATCCAGGCCTCCGCCTCGTCCTTGGAATCGAAGGCGTCGGTCTTGCGCACCTCGTCGCCCGACGCGTCGTGCAACACCCAGTAACACTCGGCCACGACCGAACACTAACTGGCGCCGATGCGTCTCAGGGCGAGAATCGTCAACGCGGCCACCGGAACGCCGAGTGCCCAGCCCACCATCGGATCAACCTCTGCCGCGGTCCACGACGGATCGCCGAAGACCTCTCCGCACAACAGGATCCACGCACCGAAAGGCTCGGCCAGGCGGGCCGGCACCGCCCCGAGGGCCGGAGTCACCGCGCCGAGGAGGCCGGCGAGCAGTCCCAGCACGGTGGCCGGGGGCACCGCGGCGACGGCCGCGAGATTGGCTACCGGCCCGGTCAGTGAGACTTGGCCGAACGCCCCCGCGAGAATCGGCGCGACCGCAAGCTGGGCCGCGACAGTCGCCCCGAGCGCGGTGGCCACTGCGCCGGGCAGCAGGTGCATCCTCTCGGCGAAGGATCTGCCCCAGACGACGATGCCCGCCGTCGCGGCGGCGGACAGATGCAGCCCCACCGAGAACACCAGAAACGGGCGCAACGCGAGCAAGCCGACGAGGGCCAAACCGAGGATGTTCAGCGGCTCCGTGCGCCGCCCCCCGGCGAGCGCGGCGAGGCCGATGCCGCCCATGAGCGCGGCGCGCAGGACCGAGGGCTCGGGGCCGACGACGAGCGTGAACAGGGTCAGGCCGCCGGCCGCCGCCGCAACGCGCGCGTGGAGACCGAGACGGCGGGTGACCGCTGCGAGCGCGCCGATAACGATCGCGAGGTTGCTGCCGGAAACCACCACCAGATGCGAAAGGCTGGAGCGCCGGAAAGCCTCCATAGTTCGTTCGTCGAGGCCGGTCGTGTCGCCGATGGCGAGGCCGCGGATGAGCCCCGCTCGCCGCGCCTCGAGACCGCCGGTCGCAGCGCGCAGCCCGTTCCGAATTGCGGCCGCGGCGCGAAAGGGGGCCGAGCGGGGCGGGCTCAGTCGTATGGCGTCGAAATCGAAGAACGCTTCGGCCCCGAGCCTTGCCCTCGCGACATCGAACCACTCATCGGTAAGTGGGAGCAGCCGGCCCTTCCCTGAAAATCGCGCGTCCGGGTCGGCGGTCGGCCGCGTGAGAATCGCCGTTCCCGCGTTCCTGACTGTGGGATGGCCCCGACACGAGAGGGTCGTGAACGACGCGAGCGTCCCGAGACCGCCGGCCTGCTCGACGATCCTCCCGGTGACCGCGCACTCGGGGGCGTCGGACGCGATGCGGGCGAGCGCTCCCTCCGGCGAACGCAGGGTCGCATTGAGCGCGCCGGAACCGAACGCCAGCAGGAGCAATCCCAGAAGCGCCGGCCCTCGCCTGAAACCGGTGAGGGCGACTCCGACCCCGACGGTCGTGGCCGACCATCGGATGTCCTCGTACCCGAACCCGGCCACGGTGCCCCCCGCGAGCGCGGCGAGCGCGAGCCACACCCGGGCGAGCGTGGCCAAGGCCTACAGGGTCACGTACGGGCGCAGGGCGTCGAGTGTCGCCGGACCGATGCCGGTGACCTCGATGAGCTCTTCGATCGATGCGAAGGGGCCGTGCTCGGTTCGATGGGCGACGATCGCCGCCCCCTTGACCGGACCGATCCCGGGGATCGTCTCGAGCGCCGCCTGATCGGCCGCGTTGATGCTCACCGTCGAATCCTCGGTCGCGGTCTCCCCCGGCACCGAGGGTGCCTGTCCTCTGCGAGGGACGGTGATCTTGAGCCCATCGGTCAGGACCTGAGCGAGGTTCAGCGCGCCGAGATCGGCCCCCTTGCGCGGCCCCCCGGCGCTCTCGACCGCGTCGGCCACCCGGGCGCCTTCGGGGAACTCGTACAGGCCGGGGGCCCGGACCGCGCCGGCGATGTGGACGAGGATGCCTCCGGCCGACGCTCCGGTGGAATCGGTCGCGGTGACGTCGGCGGCGGGGGCACGGGCCGGAGGCGCGATGCGGGCCTCGGAGCCGCGCGACCACAAGACGAGCGCAAACAGCACGAGCACGACGATGATCCCGGCGAGGATCCGCACTTCGTTGCGGCGCCCCACGAGCTCCTCGATGCGGTCACGCCACCCGCCGCCGACCACGATCTCCTCCATATCGCCATGCTGGGCAACGGGGAGCGGCCACGCAGTGATCCGCGTCACACCTCTGGAAAGTTTCTTCGCGGACCGTCATCATCGAGCGCATGGACATCGAGCTGAGAAACCCCACGCCGGAGACGATCGAGGACTTCTGGGCCACGCTCGAGGGCGGGTTCGGATGGGTCAACCAGGAGGAGCCCGAGGGCCGCAAGGAGCGCTGGCTCAAGACCGTCGATCTCGGCCGGCTATGGGCTGCCTACGACGAGGATCGGGTGGTCGCGACGTCGGGCAACATCTCGTTCGAGCTGACCGTCCCGGGGGGCCAGATCCCGGCCGGGGGCGTGACGATGATCAGCGTCCTGCCGAGCCATCGGCGCCGGGGGATCCTCCGGCGAGTGATGACCCACCTCCTCGACGAGTCATACGACAAAGGCGAGCCGATCTCGATCCTGTGGGCGTCCGAGGAGGCCATCTATCCGAAGTTCGGCTACGGGATCGCGTCGTTGCATTCGTGGTTCGAGATCGAGCGCGAGCGCGCGGTCTTCCGGGGGCGACCTGCGGTCGAGGGCAGAGTGCTCCTGCTCGATCACGACGACGCGATGAAGGTCATCCCCACTATCTATGACGAGGTCAGGGCCCGCACGCCGGGGATGTTCGCGCGCAGCGAGGCGTGGTGGGAGACCAACACCTTGTACGACGCCCCCCACCGCCGCAGCGAGGCGGGGCTCCTCTACCGGGCGGTGTGGGAGCACGACGGTCGCCCGGAGGCCTACGCGCTCTACCGCATGAAGAGCGACTGGGTGCAAGGATCGGCGGCAGGGAAGGTCGAGGCGTTCGAGGTCATGGCCACCACACCGCTCGCGCGCCGCGAGATGTGGCGCTTCGTTTTCGGCCTCGACCTCGTGTCGCGCGTGGACGCCCCCTTCGGGCCGGCCGACAACCCGCTGCTGCTCATGCTCGAACAGCCGCGCCGCCTGCATCTCAAGCTGCAGGACTCGCTGTGGCTGCGCATCGTGGACGTCAAGGACGCACTCGAGGCGCGCTCGTACGCAGCAGACGGGACCCTGGTGCTCGAAGTCACGGACGACATGTACGAGCGCAACTCTGGACGGTGGCGGCTCGACGCGTCTGGTGGGAGCGCGGTCGTCACGCGGACAGAAGAAGAGCCCGACCTCGTGCTCGACATCGTCGACCTCGGCTCGATCTACCTCGGGGGTTTCACCTTCTCGCACCTCGCGCGGGCCGGGCGAGTCGCGGAGGCGCGTGCCGGCGCGATCGCCCGTGCCGACGGGCTCTTCATGACGAACGTCGCCCCCTGGTGCCCCGAGATCTTTTAACCCCCTCGTGCCGAGTGGTCGCCACGCGCCCCTGTATGGCGTTTCACGACCACTCGCCCCCCGGGCCTCTGTCCCCACTCGCCGAGTGGTCGTCACGCGCCCCTGTATGGCGTTTCACGACCACTCGGCGGTTTAGGGGACGACGAGCGAGATAAGGTTCGGGGGCCTGGCGATGACCTTCGCCGGCTCCTTGCCGTCGAGATATCCCTTGACCTTGTCCGACCGCAGCGCGCGCGCGAGCATCTCGTCTTCTGAGATGTCGGCCGGGACCTCGATCGTGTCGCGCACCTTGCCGTTTATCTGGACGACCATGGTGACCGCGGCTTCGGCCACGAGCTCCTCGTCGTAGACCGGCCACCCCGCTTCGTGGATGAGCCCGTCGTGGCCGAGCCGACGCCACTGCTCCTGAGCGAGGTAGGGCGCGATGGGGGCGAGCAGCTTGAGGAGAGCCTCGATCAGCTCGCGCATGACCCGGGGGTGCCCGCCGCCGGCGGCGCGATACCGGTACGCCTCGTTGACCAGCTCCATGAGCCGCGCGACCGCGGTGTTGAACGAGAACTTCTCGTAGTCGCCGGTCACCACTTTGATCGTGCGATGGATGTGCTTGCGCAGCGCGAGGTCGGTCGGGTCCTCCTGCAGCGCGCCGACCGCGACGATGTCACGGTTCTCCTCGCACAGCCGCCACACGCGCCGTAGCCACGGATGGGCGACCCGCCCGATGGCGGTAACACCCTCGGACGGCCAGTCGAAGTTGGCTTCGGGGGGGCCGGAGAAGAGCATGAAGAGCCGTAACGCGTCGGCGCCGTAGAGCTCGAAGGCTTCTTGTGGTTGAACCAGGTTGCCGCGCGACTTCGACATCCGTTTGCCGCCCATGGTGACGTCACCCTGGTTCAGAAGGTGCGGGAACGGCTCGGGATCCTCCGCCATGCCCATGTCCACGAGCACCTTCTGGAAGAAGCGAGCATAGATAAGGTGAAGGACGGCGTGCTCGATCCCACCGGTGTACTGGTCGATCGGCATCCACGCCTTCGACAGCTCCACGTCGAAGGGGCCGTCGTCTTTGTGCGGCGAGACATAACGATGGAAGTACCACGACGAGTCGACGAACGTGTCCATCGTGTCGGTATCGCGCCGCGCCGATCCTCCGCAATTCGGGCAATCGACGTTGACCCAATCGTGAGCCGTGGCGAGCGGCGACTCGCTCTCTTGCGGTGTGAAATCAACTTCATCCGGCAGCACGACCGGTAGTTGATCGTCGGGTACCGGCACCTCGCCGCACTTCTCGCAATGGATGATGGGGATTGGCGTCCCCCAATAGCGCTGCCGGCTGATCAACCAGTCGCGGATCTTGAAGTTCCTGGCGTGACGGCCGAGGCCCTGCTCCTGTAGCCAATCCGTAACCTTCTTCACCGATTCCTCTGCGGGCGTCTCATCGAAGGGTCCGCTGTTCACCATGACGCCGTCGTGGGGGAACGCTTCCGACATCGAAGCGGCATCGAGCGTCTTACCCTCGGGCTGGATCACGACCCTTATCTCGAGGCCGTTGGCGCGCGCGAACTCGAAGTCACGCTGATCGTGAGCCGGGACCGCCATGATGGCCCCGGTTCCGTACTCCATCAGCACGTAGTCGGCCACCCAGATGGGGATGCGTTCCCCATTGACCGGATTCGTCGCGTGCTTACCAAGGAACATGCCCTTCTTGGCCTGCTCGGTGGACGTCCGATCCATCTCCGTCAGTCGCGCAACCTCCTCTTTGAAGTCTTTGAGGTCTGATTCCAGATCGGTTCCAGCGACCAGCTCCTCCGCCAGCGGATGCTCCGGCGCCATCACGAAGAAGGTCGCTCCCCACAACGTGTCGGGGCGCGTCGTGTAGACGGTCACCGGTTCGTCTATGCCCTCAACGGTGAAGTGGACCTCCGCGCCGTGGCTACGACCGATCCAGTTCGTCTGCAGTACCTTCAGGCGCTCGGTCCAGCCCTTGTTGAGCTCCATATCGTCCAGCAACCGGTCCGCGTAGTCGGTGATCTTGAAGAACCACTGGGTGAGGAAGCGCTTGGTCACTTCCGCGCCGCAGCGTTCGCATCGCCCGGCCACCACCTGCTCGTTCGCCAGCACCGTCTTGTCGTTCGGGCACCAGTTCACCTGTGCCCCTTTGCGGTACGCGAGCCCGCGCTCGTAGAACCGCAGGAAGAACCACTGGTTCCACTTGTAGTACTCGGGGTCGGACGTGGCTATCTTGCGATCCCAATCGAAGCTGCAGCCGATGCGCTGCGCGGACGAGAAGAGCTGATCGATGTTGCGGTAGGTCCATTCCTTAGGGTCGATGCCCCGCTGGATGGCGGCGTTCTCGGCGGGCAAGCCGAAGGAATCGAACCCGATCGGGTTGAGCACCTCGTCCCCCATCGCTCGCCTGAAGCGGGCGAGGGCGTCGTGGATCGAGAAGATCTCGACGTGGCCCATGTGCATGTCGCCCGACGGGTACGGATACATCGTCACGAGGTAGCGCTTGCGGTCGGGATCGGACGGCATCTCGGGCGCGCTCCACGCCTTGCGATCCGCCCACACCTTCATCCAGCGGTCTTCTATGGACTTGAAGTCGTACTCCTCCATGGAAAAACCCTAATGGGTCGCCCCTAGGCCGAGGGGCACGTCGCGAAGGGGGCCCCGGCGAGTTCGGGATAGCGCTCGGCGAGGCCTTCGAACGGGGCCCGTGCGCGCTCGGTCCTGGTCGTGCGGAACTCGCCCTCGTCCAAGACGAGAAAGCGCCGCTCCACGAGGTAGCGGACACCGCGCGGGACCGCAGTCGTGACGACGATCTCGTCGTCGGGGGCGCAATCGACGCCGTCGAGGTGTCCAACGCTGCCCCCGTACGCAAAGAGGTCGGAGGATGCGACGCCTTCGGCGATCTCAAGACGCTCGAGGGGGCCGCGGCCCATCGTGAACGCGCCCGCAAACTGAGTCGACGCGCCGGCCACCAGATCGACGACGATCTCAGCCCCCGCCCGCCCGTCGATCTCCGCAAGTCCCCGGAGCTGTGGAAGATTGAGATCGAACGTCATCCCGTCTTGCTCGATCCCGAGGGCGTGAACCACGTCGCCGGAATCGACGATCACAAAGGCGCGGCAGTCCTCAGGCCCCCCCTCGTCGACCGCGAGCCTCACCTCGTCTTCGGATCCGTCACCGTCGACGTCGCCGGTCAGCGAGCCGGGCTTCGCAAGGGATGCGTCGGAGACCACGGCGTCGTGGTTGGGACAGGTGGGAGTGGTCACCGGTCGTGGCGAGGTCGCGGCCGAGTTCGGTCGCCCGTCCGTGGTCCCATCGCACGCCGCGGCAAGCAGCAGCGACACAACCAGTGGGACCAGTGTCCTGGCGTGGAGGCGCTCCATCGCGGAATCGTAGACTCGACCGCCGGGCCCGCCGACGACCAGGGAGTAGCTAATGCCGACCAGTGCAACCTTCGTCACCACCAAGGGCAGCTTCACCGCACGTCTCATGCCGGATCACGCGCCCATCACCGTGGCGAACTTCGCCGACCTCGCAAGCGGCCGGCGCGAGTGGCGCGACCCGCGCGACGGACAGAAGAAAACCGCGCCCCTGTACGACGGGACCGTCTTCCATCGCGTGATTCCCGACTTCATGGTCCAGGGAGGAGACCCAGAGGGCACCGGGCGCGGCGGGCCCGGCTACCGGTTCGAGGACGAGTGCCCGCCGGGCGGGCCCAAGTTCGACCGTTCCGGTCTGCTCGCCATGGCCAACGCGGGACCGAACACCAACGGCTCGCAGTTCTTTGTCACGATGGCAGCGACTCCGTGG
Organism: Actinomycetota bacterium; assembly: GCA_050694275.1. Taxonomy (GTDB): domain Bacteria; phylum Actinomycetota; class CADDZG01; order CADDZG01; family WHSQ01; genus JBOGXF01. The sequence continues at coordinate 22,839 of JBOGXF010000114.1, forward strand.
CTCAACGACAAGCACACGATCTTCGGAGAGATCACCGAGGGCATGGATGTCGTCGAGGCGATCGCCACTGTCGAGACTGGCCCCGAGGATCGCCCGGTCGAGGACATCGTGATCGAGCGGGTAGAGATAGAGGAGAGCTAGTGCAGCGGCGCGAAACGTTCGCGGTGTAATTCGTTAGCTTCCGTCATCGCGGACCGATTCGCCAAGCAGTGGGGTCGTTGAGATATAAGCCGCACGCGCAGTCGAGAGCCTCTTCCGGAGTCCCGGTGAAGCTTCCTGTCGGCAGCACCGACCGCTCGTAGCCATCCTTGCTGGCGAGATAGATGGCGAACCCCCACGATGATGCGGACCCGCCGTAGCTCAAACGGCACAGCCGCAGCACCTCATCGTCATCGTCGAGGGTGCCGTCCACGTAGGCGAAGCTCCCCTTGAAACCAAGGCGGATGTCGGTCAGCTCAGGCCATCGCCCGCGGCGGCGCTTGTCGAGACGTTGGGTCAGGGAAGCTCGCACCGAGTCGGGAATCCGCATGGTGGTCGGATTCTAGAAGAAGGCCTTATGTCAGGCCGCGCACGCGAGTCTTCGGGCTCTTGCCCGGCGTTTGCGCCTGGCCTCTTTGTCGGCCCTTCTTTGCTCGAAGTTGCGCCGGGCGTCGAGGTTGCGGCGCCTGAGGTACGCCGAGCAGGCGGGCTCGATGTCTTCGTGGCTTTGGTAGTTGGAGTTGGAGATGACGAACTCGGTGATGTGACGGAACTCGACCTCGATCAGGTTGAGCCAGCTGGCATAGGTCGGGATGGGCACGAGCTCGACGTCGTTGTCTTTGGCCCAGTTGCGGATGTCTTGCGTGAAGTGGGCTTTGAGGTTGTCCATGATCAGATAGATGCGCCCTCGGTCCTTGTAGCGGCGCCGCACCCAGCGGAAGAAGGACAGCATGTCGGCCCCCGTCTTGTGTGCACGCCACAGGCCGCTGAGCTGGTCGTTTGCGACATCGTAGGCCCCGAAGAAAAAGCGGACACCTTTGCCCTTTCTGTAGTTGGCCGGGATCCGCGGGGGCCGGCCGGCCGTGGCCCAACCCCAGCCCGCGTGCGGTATCGGGGCTATCGGCCCGTGCTCGTCGAAGCAGATAACCACCCCGTCGGTAGGCGGCCTGCGATAGAGCCTCAGCACCTTCGCGGCTTTCTTGTCGAAGTCGGGATCCGGCGAGCGCTTCCAGCTCTTGGTGCGGTGGATGAAGATGTCCTCCTCTAAGAGGATCTGGCGCAGCCTCTCCTTGGATATCGCGGGCACGACCTTGTTCTTGATGAGGTAGTCGCGCAGCTTGGTGAGCGACCAGCGGGTGAAGGGCTCCTTTACGAGCTGGGGACGGGTCGCCGCGATCTTGACGATCTCGGCGCGCATCTCCTGGGTGATCGTGGGCGGTCTGCCCCCCGCCCAGCGGGGACGGAGCGAGTCCATACGATCACGGTTGAAGGCGTGGATGACATCTCTGACCCAGTCGTCGTCTGCGCCCAGCGCTGCGGCGATCTCGGCGGCACCGTTGCCCTGGCTGCTCATCAACACCACCAGGCTCCGGCGCCACTTGACAGGGGATGCGCCCCCGCCCTTCTCGACGATCTTCTTCATCTTGCGCTTCTGGGGCTTGGTGAGCTTACGGACGAATACCCGTGGGGGTCGGCCGCGGCGCGCCAAAGAAGCACCTCCTGCTGTTAGATCGTGTTTGGCCCGAGAGAACTCTTGGAGACAGTTTGCGCGCTACGACACGCGACTACGCGTATTTCCGGTCAACATTCTTGGGCGCCGCACTAGCAGCTCTCCTCGGACTCGCCGTCGCATGTGTCGCGTCCTGGCCCCCCGTCGATGCGATCGGTCCCACCGTTTCCGAACAAAGAGTCGTTCCCGGCACCGCCTTTCAGCCGGTCGTCTCCTCGGCCGCCCTCGGCGCTGTCATCGCCGTCTCCTCCGAGCAAGCGATCTTTCCCGAGACCCAGGAGGAGATCATTGCTGCCGCGACCCTTGAGTACATCGTGACCGTCTTCGCCGTAGAGGGTGTCGGAGCCACCGCCGCCAATGATCGTGTCGTTTCCGAGACCACCGTGGAGGCCGGAATCTCTGCCGGGGCCGCCGAAGATCAGATCGTTGCCGCCGTCACCGCAGAGAAGATCGCCGCCCCCGAGGCCATAGATGGTGTCGTCCCCGCCCAGGCCGACGACGATGTCACGCTCGGACGTCCCGCGGATCGTGTCGTCGCGCTCGGTGCCGACGATGGTCGGCTTGCCCTCGCACCCCACCACGCCAGCACCCGCGCCGGCGGGAAAGAGAATTCCACACGCACCCAAGGCGAGAGCAGCCAGTCCAGCGAAACGTGGATTCATCAGCGTGGCCTCCTAGCCCCATGCGCGGCCCACGGGCGTGGGGCTCCGCGCAATACAAGCATCGACATCCGAGGGGCCGACCTGAAGGCGCCCGCAAGGTGAAAACATCTGTCTATGGCCGGGATTCGGATCGGGGTTGATGTCGGGGGGACTTTCACCGACCTCGTCGCGCTCGTCGACGGCGAGATCGTCACCGCTAAGGTCCCATCGACCCCCCAAGATCAGTCCGAGGGCGTCATGGCATGCATCGCCGCGGCCGGCATCGAGCCGGGCGAGGTCGAGGTCTTCGCCCACGGCATGACCGTCGCCACGAACGCCCTGCTCGAGCGCAAGGGGGCTCGCACCGCGCTCGTCACGACCCAGGGCTTCCGCGACGTCGTCGAGATCGGGCGCCAGAACCGGGCCTCGCTGTACGACCTCACCAAGCATCACCCGCCGCCTTTGGTCGAGCGCGATCTCCGCTTCACGGTGAGTGAACGCATGGGACCCGACGGCGAGATCGAGCGGCTCGACAAGGATGACCTCGACGAAACAATCGAGAAGCTCAGGCAGGCCGGCGTCGAGTCGGTCGCGATCTGCCTCCTGTTCGGGTTCATGCACCCGGAGCATGAGCGCAGGATCGGCGACGCCGTTCGCAAGGCCCTCCCGGACACGCACGTCTCTCTGTCGAGCGAGGTCGTGCCCGAGTTCCGCGAGTACGAGCGCTTCGCCACGACTATCGCCGATGCCTACCTCGGCCCCCGGCTCGCGTCCTACCTCGAGAACCTCGCGCGCAAGGCCGCCGACGCAGGCCTGCCGACCCCGCTCGTGATGCAGTCGTCGGGGGGCGTGATCGACGCAGAGGCCGCGGCGACCCGCGCCGCCGCATGCCTCCTGTCGGGCCCCGCCGGGGGAGTGGTCGGCGCGGCCCACGTCGCGCGCGCAGCAGGCTTCGACAGCGTCCTGACGTTTGACATGGGCGGCACCAGCACCGACGTCGCTCCCGTCGTCGACGGGCGCGTCCAGACCACCACCGAGGAAGTCGTCGCCGGCGTGCCGATCAAGCTCCCGATGGTCGACGTCCACACCGTGAGCGCGGGCGGCGGGTCGATCGCGTGGGTCGACGAGGGCGGTGCGCTGCGGGCCGGCCCCCACTCGGCCGGAGCCGATCCCGGCCCGGCGGCATACGGCAAGGGCGGCACCGACGTCACCGTGACCGACGCCAACCTCGTCCTCGGCTACCTCGCCGACGGCGCGACGCTCGGAGGCGAGGTCGTCCTGCGCCGCCATCTCGCCGAGCGGGCGCTGCAGGAGCTCGGCGAGAGGCTCGACATGGACGCGGTGACCGCGGCGTGCGGCGTGATCGAAGTCGCCAATGCCGAGATGGCGCGCGCCCTCAGGGTGATCAGCGTCGAGCGCGGTCTGGACCCGCGCGAGTTCGCACTCGTCTCGTTCGGCGGCGCAGGGCCGATGCACGCGTGCGCGCTCGCCGAAGAGCTCGGCATGACCCGCATCCTGGTGCCGCAGGCGAGCGGGATGCTGAGCGCCCTCGGGCTCGTCGCGTCCGACATCCGGCGCGACTACGTCAGGCCGCTTCTGTCCGCGCTCGACGACGTCCGGGACGAGGACGTTGATGCCGCGTTCGCCGAGATCGAATCGGCCGCGGCAAACGATCTAGAGGGCCCCCGGCTCGAGCGCCGCGCCGACCTCCGCTACCGCAACCAGGCCTACGAGGTCACGGTCGACGCCGACGAGCTCACGGGCCTCGCACACCGCTTCCATGCGGCCCACGAGCGCAGCTACGGCTACCACATGTCAGACGAGCCGGTCGAGCTCACAAGCGTGCGCGTCGTCGCCACGATCGCGGTGCCCAAGCCCGCGCTTCAGTCCCGCCGCGCCGCCGAGCCACGACCGGCGCGCACCCAGAAGGCCTACTTCGACGGCGAGTGGGTCGAGGTCGACGTCCACGACGGCTCGGCGCTCCACAAGGAAATCGAAATAAGCGGCCCGGCGATCGTCGAGCTCGACGGCGCGACGTGCGTCGTGCGGCCCGGGTGGAGCGGGACGCTCGACGCGACCGGCACCCTCGTGCTGGAGGCAAGGTCATGACCCGCCTCGATCCCGTCACCCTCTCGGTGCTCCAGAGCGCGCTGTCCGGCATCGCCGAGGAGATGGGGACGCTCCTCATCCGCGCGTCGTACTCGTCGAACATCAAGGAGCGGCGCGATTGCTCGACCGCGCTGTTCGACGCCAAGGGGCGGATGGTCGCGCAGGCCGAGCACATCCCCGTCCACCTCGGGGCGATGCCCGAGGCGGTCGCCGCGGTCATGGACAAGGACCCGCGCCCGGGCGATGTGTTCGCGATCAACGACCCGTACTCGGGCGGGACCCACCTGCCCGACATCACACTCGTGTCCCCGATGGCCTACGAGTCCGACATCGTCGGCTACGCGGTCACCCGCGCCCACCACTCCGACGTCGGCGGGATGAGGCCGGGATCGATGCCGAGTGACTCGACCGAGATCTACCAGGAGGGCCTCGTCCTGCCGCCGGTGCGTCTCGTCGCCGGGGGCGACCACGTCACCGACGCCCTCGGCATCATCCTCGCCAACTCGCGCACGCCGGAGATGCGCCGCGGCGACCTGCGCGCCCAGATCGGCGCCAACATCCTCGGCGAGCGCCGCCTCGCCGAGCTCATGGACCGTCGCGGCCCCGACACGGCCCTCGCGGCGTTCGACGAGGTCCTCGCCTACGCCGAGCGCCTCACGCGCGACGCCCTCGCCGCGCTCCCGGACGGCACCTACCGGGCGGAAGACGTCATGGAGGGCGACGGGGTGGTCGACGACGACATCCCGATCGCGGTCGCGGTCACCGTCGACGGCGACGCGCTCGAGATCGACTTCGCCGGGACGTCCGACGCGGTCGCGGGCAACGTCAACTGCCCGCTCGCGGTGACCCGGTCGGCGTGCTTCTTCGCGCTCCGGGTCCTGCTTCCGAGCGACGTCCCGGCCAACGGCGGCGCCCACGCGCCGGTGACCATCCAGGCGCCGCTGGGGAGCCTCGTCAACGCGCGGCCCCCGGCCGCGGTCGTCGCCGGCAACGTCGAGACGAGCCAGCGCATCGCCGACACCGTGCTGCTCGCGCTGTCGCAGGCGACCGACCTGCCGGCGCAGGGCCAGGGGACGATGAACAACGTCGTCATCGGGGGCGCGGGGTGGACCTACTACGAGACCATCGGCGGAGGACAGGGCGCGAGCAGCAAGGGCCCCGGCCCGTCCGGAGTGCACGTCGGCATGAGCAACACGCTCAACACCCCGATCGAGGCGCTCGAACTCGAATTCCCCCTCCGCATCGAGCGCTACGAGCTGCTCGACGGCTCCGGGGGAGCTGGCCGGCACCGCGGAGGCGACGGCATCGCACGGACGGTGCGGGTGCTCGAGGCCGCGCACCTGTCGCTGTTGACCGACCGACGCCGCCACCGCCCCCGCGGCGCAGGAGAGGGAGAGCCGGGCAGACCCGGGCGAAACCTACTCAACGAAGAAGAACTCCCGGCCAAGGTGAGCCGATCGATCAACGCGGACGACGTTGTCACGATCGAAACGCCCGGAGGCGGAGGCCGGGCGTAGCGATCAATTTCCCTCGTGCAAGACGACGACGCTCAACGAACCCCACCGATCCCCATAAAGGAGATCTGCGACTTGCGAGCTTTTCACCTGAAGGATTGCCGATGTGGGTCCATCAGGCGTGACCGGGGGAACCAGACGCTCAAGTATCACTTCGTCCAGGAGGCGCTGGATCTTGGGGGTGCGGGTTAGCGGTCGATCCCAGGCGACCCAGACCTCCAGTCGCGTGCCCGGCACCGCATCCGCCGGAAGCCCCGAGATCTCGCTTGTCGAGAGGGCATAGGTGCGTGTGTTGGGCGCGGCTGAGGCTTGAGGATGCGCGTCGGAGTGCGGCAGCGGGTTCTCGGCAGGAACCTCCAATTGTGGAGTGGAGGCGGGGGATTGGAAGAGGTTCGAAGCGACCAAACCCATCCCCAACACGGCGGCTGCTAAGAGGGTCAGTCGGACCACACGCGCGCTCATCCTGTGGGATCGCCGCTCGTCGGTTTCCGGCCGCGCTCCCGGTGACCAGTCCGAGCGGAGACCCACAGGACGTTCTTCATGCATCGCACTCGTCCGGAAGCCGTAGCACTTGGCCGGGACGGATAAGGTTCGGATCCGGAACCTCGGCGCGATTGGCGCGGTGAATCTTGGGCCAGTAGCGGGCGATGCGCCGAGAGTCGTCGGTCGCAAGAGCGCGGGCCGCTATCCCCCACAACGTGTCGCCGGGGACGACGGTATGGGTGCGGCAAGACTTGCCCGCGCGGGGAAAGAGGCGGTCGTGCGCGTGTTCGTGGCGGTGGGCGCTTTTGACACTTTGACCAGAGGTGGCTTCGCCGCGCGCTGTTGTCAAAGTGCCGAAATGAATCGCCGGGTGCGACGATGGCAGGCGGGCCCCTTCCCGAGCGAGAGGGCGAGGAGGGGGAGACCCTCCCGCCCGGGACCAGGGGGGCCTGTGGGTCCGAGACTGCGGGAGATCCAAGAACCTGCTCGATGCGTGGGCCTCGGAGGGGGTGAGGGCAAGCGCCACGCCCAAGAAAGGCAGAGTTCGAGGAAGGAGGGGAGAGACCCGGAGCCTCGGTCGCCGCCGTCGGCGAATGCGCACGCGGAGCGCCGCCAGAAGACAGCCATAGGCGCCGGAAACGACTCCGACCGCAACCAGCAGAGAATCGAGCTCAGATCCGGGGGAGAGAAGTGCCTCTTGTGCCATCCATTTGCCTCCCATAGCGTGTACTTGCGTCAACTAGCCTCATTATGTATATTATTACCTTGAGTGGGTGTCAAGGAAGTTTTTTCCCACTTTTGCCATCTTTGGGGCGGTATGGGAGATTTGAGCACCGCCCCGGCCGGCAGGAGGAACGATGGCGGATTCGGGCGTCGATCGGCTGCTCGCGTCACTCGACGTGGCATTCGACGCGGCGGTCGCCAGGGAGGAAGACGAGGCCGCCTCGGACCTCGCTTACAGCCTGTTAGAGGACCTCTCGCTCGCCGAAGCCTTGCCCAGAATGGGGCCGCTCGCGGCCGTTTTGCCCGGTGGCGTCTCGCTCGCTGTATCAGTGGTAGGGCGGGACTACGTGGCCGCGGGCTCGCCTCCAATCCTCATCCCCGTCACGGGGGCGCTCCTGATGACGTCGGGGGAGTCGGATCCGGAAGTCACGTCGGAGGATCTGCTGGGGGCGCTTCGTCGCCTGGCGCGCGCCGGTCAAATCGTGAGGGTCAGTTCCGCCGGCGTGGAATCGGTCGGCCGCCTGCGCCGGGCCGCCGTGGACCACATCCTCATCGAGGGCGCAACTGGTAGTGCCGCCGTGGTCGGAATCGAGGCCGTTACTGCGGTCGCGCTCGTTTCGGAGGGGTCGGTAGATGCTCCTTAGTCGCCGCGCTCGTGCGCTCGTGAAGACGATCGATGTATGCATCGAGTCGCTCTCGATCGACCCTCCAGATCCCGCGTCCTCCGATCTTGATGGCCGGCAACTCACCCGACCGAACAAGCGCGTAGACCTGCGACACGCTGATATTGAGATAGGTCGCTACATCGGCGAGGGTGAGAAACCGGGACTCGGTGACGGCCCGGTGAGCACTCTCGCCGCGGGACTCTTGGTCGCTCATAGGCACAATCTACCATCTCAAGGGGACAGATGCCTCTGTTTCCCCCCGTTTACCCTCGTTGGATTCTGGTTGACCCAGGTGGAGTACGAAGGAGGCGCGCTCCATGGACGTCTCTGAGGCGAGGCGTGTCGAGACCCCGAGGTGGATAAACGCCCGAAGTGTCCTGGGGCTCCTGCTATTCGTCGGCGCGGTGCTTGCCGGGCAGCGCGTGATCGCGGCATCCGACCAGACCATCGCGGTGTGGGTCGCGGCGCGGCCTCTCGCCGGCAACAGCGCGGTTACGCGGGACGACCTGAGTCTCGCCCAGGTGCGACTTCCGCCGGAGTTGCTATCGCATTACGCCCTGGGGTCCCGCTCTCTCGAGGGTGCAGTTCTCACTCGACCGGCGCGCGCCGGCGAGCTGATCGCGGCCGACTGGATCTCCGACGGTCCCGGGGCGCATGCCGGACGGGTCATGACGATTCCCATGACGTCCGAGCATTCCGTGACGGGCTCGGTGGGAACTGGGGACCGGATCGATGTCCTGGCCACATTCGACCCAGAAGGCCAAGAGGCGCGAACCGTGCTGATTGCTAGGGGGCTTGAGGTGGTCGATGTGATCTCGGCGGGAGGGCTGGTGGTGGGGGAGGAATCCATCGTTGGGATCACGGTTGCACTGACGCCGAAGGATGCGGTCCGTCTCGCATTCGCTATTAGAACCGCGCACATAGACATCGCGCGGGTGGTCGGCTCGTCTGAAGAGCTTGGCCCTGGGACGGCGCGGGCGAGCGATTTCCCGTGATGCCCATCCGACTTGCGACCCTGTCAGGAGATCCTGAGCGCGAGCCGCGTCTCGCCGCGCAGCTGCACGCGCGCCGCGACGTGAAGCTGGTGCTGCGCTGTGTCGATCGTGTCGAGTTGCTGGCCGCTATCCGCGGCGGAGAACTCGACGCGCTTGTCTCCGTCGGAGGCGCTCCGTGGTTCGATCGAGAGGCGGCTGCAGAGGCATCCAATGCAGCGATCCGCTTGGTCGCGCTAACGGACGACCACAGGGAAGCCGAGCGGCTGTCGGCCTTCGGAGCAGTGGTGCTCATGCCGGATGCGACGCCGACAGAGGTGATCGAGACCTGTCGAACATCACAGATAGCCGTCCCCACCGCCGCTCTCAATGGACAGCCCGCAGGAAGCAGTGGGCGCGTGATCGGAGTGTGGGGCCCGAAAGGATCCCCGGGGCGAACGAGCATCGCCATCGAGATCGGCGTTCAGTTCGGACTCGACCAAGGAGATGCCCTCCTCGTCGATGCCGATACCTACGGAGGTGACATCCTGCAGCGTGTCGGGATTACTGAGGAGCTACCGACGATCGTTTGGGCCAGTCGCATGGCGGCCAAAGATGAACTCACTGCCGGAACGCTCTTCACGCAGCTCCGTAGAGTGGGCGAACGCGGACCGGTTGTCTTGCCCGGACTTCCTCGCTCGGAATTATGGCCGGAGCTGTCCGAATACGGCTGGAGGCAGTTGCTGCAGGTTGTTCGCGCGCTCTTCAAGCACACCGTCTTCGACGTGGGTTTCTGCCTCGAATCCGATCCGGCTCCATACCCGGGCCCGTCCGAGGGACGAAACCGCATCAGTCGCATAACGATCAGAGAGGCCGACCAGGTCGTCGCGGTGTGCCGAGCGGATCCGGTGGGGATAAAGCATTTCCTGTGGTCGTTCGACGATCTGCGCGCCTTGATCGACGCAGACCGCGTGCTGATAGTTGCGAATCGGGTCGCCCCCCACTCGGAGCGGGAAGTCGGAGAGCTCCTACGCCGGCACCTGGGAAAGCGTCCGGTGGCCTATGTTCCCAATCGCCCGACCGAGTTCGGCCGCTCGGTCTTCTCGGGGATCCCCTTGGGAGAGTCGGGGACGGGTTCAGATGTATCCGCTGCCGTGCGGGCCGTTGCCGCCGCACTCGGGGGCAAGGTGAGGACGCGCGGTCTGCTCACTACCTTGGGCGGAAGGAAGTGAGCGCCGACCAGCCGATGGGCATCGTCGAAGAGGAAGTGCGAGAGCTAGTTCGGCGTCGGGGGATCGATCCTTCCAGAGAGCAGCCCGCGGTGGTAGAGGATCTGGTCGAAGAGGTCATAGTCGAATACGAGCTGCGGACGGAGCTCAGCAACCTGCCACGCCTCGAGGATCGCGCCGCTCTGCGGAAGGCGGTATTGGATCGGGTTTCGGGGCTGGGACCGCTTCAGGACCTCGTCGATGACCCAACCGTTGAGGAGATTTGGATCAACGGACCGGGCCGAGTGTTCTGTGCTCGAGATGGTCGACACGTCCTGACCAACATCGTTCTTACCGACAAGGAGATTCGCGATCTGGTAGAGCGCATGCTTCGGAGCAGCGGAAGGCGACTCGACCTGTCCAGTCCATTCGTCGACGCGACGTTGGTAGATGGGTCACGAGTCCACGTGGCCATCCCCGACATAACCCGAAGACATTGGGCAGTGAACATCCGAAAGTTCATCCTGCGGGCACATCGGGTCGAAGAACTCGTGCGCCTGGGCACGATGGACGAAAGGACCGCCCGTTTCCTCGAAGCGTCCGTGCGAACCGGTCTCAACATCGTGGTCTCGGGTGGAACCCAGACGGGCAAGACCACCATGCTGAACTGTCTGGCGGCGGCGATACCGAGTCCCGAGCGAGTCATCACCTGTGAAGAAGTGTTCGAGCTCCAGATTCCACTTGCCGACGTCATCGGGTTGCAGACGCGCCAGCCAAACCTCGAAGGCCGCGGCGCAATCGATCTCAGACGTCTGATCGTTGAGGCTCTGCGCATGCGACCGGATCGCATAATCGTGGGCGAGGTACGTCAACATGAAGCATTCGATCTCCTGGTGGCGCTCAACTCGGGTCTCCCGGGCATGACCTCGATTCACGCGAACAGTGCTCTTGAGGCGCTGACCAAGCTGTGCACGCTTCCGCTCCTCGCCGGTGAAAACGTGAGCCATGATTTCGTCGTTCCCACCGTCGCGGGCTCGATCGATCTCATCGTGCATCTCGTGCACGAACGCGGGAAGCGCCGGGCAGTGCAGGTCATCGGAGTGACGGGCCGGACCGAAGCTGGACGAATCGAGACGGTCTCCTTGTTCGAGGCGGAGGAAGGTGGTTTGGGATGGAGCGGGCAGCAGCCACCTCACCCAGAGCGGTTTGCGGCAGCCGGCTTCGACCTGATGGAGATCATGAGGTGAGCGGGATCATCGCGGGTCTCGCGGCCCTGGGGCTCCTGCTTCTCTACGACGGCCTGACCTCGCCACCGGGGGCTCGCCCTCCCGGCGTCTCGCGTCGCGTGGATCGACTCGCACGAGAGGCCGGCCTGGCCCGTGCCTCGGGAGCGACCATCCTCTTGGTGATGTCGGCGGGGTCTCTTATCAGTTTCGTGCTGGTGACGGGGATCACCCGGTCCGCAGTCGTCGGCACCGCGTTCGCGTCACTCGCCGCCTTCCTGCCCATCTCGACCCTTCGCGCCAGAGCACTTCGACGGCGACGGCGCTTCCGTGACGCGTGGCCCGACGCCATCGGGACGTTGATCTCGGCAGTTCGCTCGGGCACTTCGTTGGGGGAGGCGTGTGTATCTCTTTCCGAGCGCGGTCCGGACGATCTGCGACCTGGGTTCCAGGCGTTTGGATCCACGTATCGAGCGACGGGGAGCCTCGCCGCTTCGCTCGACCGCCTGCGAGAGCGGTTGGCTGATCCGATAGCCGACCGAGTCGTCGCTGCTCTCCTGATCGCCCACGAGGTTGGAGGTACGGATTTGGTCCGGGTTCTGCGCGCACTCGGCGATTTCGTGCGAGAGGACGGCCGAGTGAGAAAAGAGATCGAAGCCCGCTGGTCGTGGACGGTTACCGCCGCGCGCGTAGCGAGCGCTGCGCCCTGGATCGTCTTGTTGCTGATGGCGACGCGGGCCGAGGCGGCGAGGGCCTACAGCAGTCCCGAAGGTGCGCTGATCATCGCGACCGGGGCCGCGATCACGCTGTTGGGCTACAGGTTGATGCTGAGAGCGGGCCGGCTTCCCGAAGAGCGGAGGCTGGATTAGTGATCGACTCTATCGTTGTCGTGGGAGCGATCGGGTTGATGTTGCTTGCGACAGGGCTGCCCGTGTGGCATCGATCCAGGCTCGCAAGCCGCGTCGAGCCCTACGTCAGCGGGCTCCACGGACGCCCGAGCCGGCTCCTGGGGGGATCCCGGGCCAACGCCTCGGTCCTCGGACGTGAGATGGGCGGCATCATCGCCCGGTACCGGCCCGACTCGGAACGTGAACTGGCAGCTCGCTTAAGGGCAGCGGGTTCGCCACGTGATCCGACGCAGTTTCGTTTCGAGCAGCTCCTGTGGACGCTGGGCGCAACGGTCGCAACCTGGATCGTGCTCACCATGGCAGCCGTCGCCCGAGTCTCCATCGACGGCCGCGCCTCCGCCGTCTTGACCGCGCTCGCAGCAACGACCGGATTTGTCGGGCGAGATTGGTGGCTGGGCCGTGAGATTCAAGCGCGCAGTGCCCGCCTGGAGGACGAGTTGCCTATCGCAATCGATCTTGTGACCCTGGCGATCATGTCCGGCGAGTCGGTGCCGGCTGCACTGGCCCGAGTTGCCGGCACCCTCAGGACCGGCGTCGGCGAGGAATTCGCGCGCGTGGTGGCGGACGTGCGCGCCGGTACTCCGGTGGGCGAGGCCCTGGAGGAGATGAAATCGCGGCTTCCGGTGGCCGGAGTCGGTCGGTTGGTCGATGCGCTTTGCACCGGGATCGAACGAGGCGCGCCGCTGGCAGACATCCTCACAGCGCAGGCGGACGACGGCAGGGAAGCGCGCCGCCGCCAGTTGCTCGAGGCGGGAGGCCGGCGCGAGGTGCTGATGCTGATCCCTGTGGTCTTTCTCATCTTACCTGTGGTTGTGGTTTTCACCTTGTACCCCGCGTTGGTATCGCTCGATCTTTTGGTTCCCTAGCGAAAGGAGGCGCGCACGTGCGAAGAAGGTTGACGGCCGCGAGCTGGAAGGAACGCGGGGATGTGCCCGGGTGGGTCCTTGTCTTGCTTTTGTCGACCGCGCTGATCGTTTCGATCTGGGGAGTCGCGCGAGAACGCCTCGTCTCGATCGTCTCCGGCGCGCTGTCGACGGTGTGCGGAAACATAGGTTGCTAAGACCACCCAAGTCATCGGAACGGGGCTCGGCACCGGTCGAGGCGAGCTTCGCGATCGTGATTCTCATGCTCCTCGCCCTCGGCGTGATGGAGGTTGCACTCGCGCTCTACGGACGCAACGTCCTCATCTCCTCGGCTCACGAAGGGGCGAGGGCGGCGGTGGAAAGGGGCAGAGATCCGCGAGAGGCCGATGCGATCGCGCGCCGCACAGTCGAGTCCGCGGCAGGGGGTCTCATCGACGACCTCGAGGTATCGGTGGTCGAGCAACAGGTGGGCTTCATTTCAGTGATCCGGGTGAACGTGTCGGGCGTGGTGAACAGCTTCGGCCCGGTCCCGCTGCCCATACCGGTGTCGACCAATGCATCAGCGACGCGCGAGATGGAGGTGCCATGAGTCTCGGCACCTTGTCAACAGCGCGCGGCGACGCCTCGGGTCAATTTGTCGAAATGCGCTCCGACAGGGGCCAAGCGCTCATCGAGACCATACTGCTCGGCCTTCTCTTTCTCGCTCCATTGATATGGAGCCTAGGAGTGCTTGCGGATCTCCACCGTGGAGCGCTGGCGGCAAGTGCTGCTGCGCGCGCCGCCGGCTTCGATGCCGCCCGCGCAATCGCATCGAGCGACGCGCAACGCGCCGGGACAGAAGCGTTTCGACAGGCGTTCATCGACCATGGCATCGATCCGGCCGGCGCGTCATTGCGATTCATCAACGATCGCGGATTTCGTCGCGGCAGAGCCATTGAGCTCGAAGTCGTCTATCCGGTATCGGTCCTTCAGGCACCTCTGCTGGGAAAGGTGTCCGGTCCGTCCATAGTCGTGCGCGCCCGCCACACGGCGCGCATCGATCCGTTCAGAAGCAGATGAGAGACAGAGCCGAGGCGGGCCAGATGACCCCGCTGATTGTGGGACTGACGCTCATCGTTCTCGCGGTGTCGGGGCTCGCGATCGACGGCACCAGAGCCTTCCTTCTCCGGCGAAGTCTCCAGAACGCCGCCGATGCGGCCGCCCTCGCCGGCGCAGGGGAGGTCGACACGAGCATCTACTACTCGTCGGGCGGTGGGAATGTGACGCTCAAGGCAAATCGGGCCAGGAGCCTTGCGCTGGAGTGGCTGGCACGGCGCGGCATTCCGGCGCGAGCGGCGATAGACGCTTCTGGGGAGGGGGTGCGGGTGGTGTTGCGGGGTAGCGTCCCGGCGACCTTTCTGAGGCTCGTCGGGATCTCCCGGATTCCGGTCGCGGTCGAGGCGAGGGCGGCCCCCGTCGCCGGCGGATAACCCCCGGATTGGCCGCTCTGCCTATAGGGTACGGGGCTGTCGTCGCAACTCGGCCTGAGGGAGGGAGGACCGTTCGTTGAACAAGAGCGAGCTCATCGACGCAGTGGCAGCGAGCACCGGGGAATCGAAACGGGTCGTGGGAGGGGTCGTCGACGCCCTGATCGACCAGGTGCAGAAGAACGTCAAGAACGGCGAGAAGGTCACGCTTCCGGGCTTCGGGACCTTCGAGCGCCGGCACCGCGCGGCGCGCGCCGGCCGCAACCCCCAGACCGGCGAGACGATCCAGGTCGCCGCGGCCGACGTCCCCGCGTTCAAGGCGGGCCAGGGGTTCAAGAGCTTCGTCTCGGGCAGGTAGCCCCACCAGGTTTTCGTCGAAAGGCCTCGGGGTCCCGGGGCCTTTTGCGCGCGTCCCTTCACTAAGGGTCCGACCTCGGAGGGCGTTTCCGTGAAAACTTCGTGAACGGGACGTTTATCCCGCAGGATTCCTCTCGTCGGGCGACGAAATTACGAGCGGCGGCCGGCCACCCAGGCCGGCGGGGGCGACGACGGGAGGTCGACGATGGCGCTTACTCGGCGCGAACTGATCAAGGCGGGCGCGGCCGCCGGTGCTCTACTCGTGGCCCGGCCTCTCGGCGTGCTGGCGCAGGGCCTCGGTCCACCCGAGTTCGGGACGTCGCGCACGTCCCGGCTATTTCCGGGGACATGGCTTGCACACGCGGATCTGCACAATCACACCCTGCAGTCCGACGGCGCCGGGGCGGCCGAGGCGGCGTTCGGCTCCATGCGCTCCGCCGGTCTGGACATCGCCGCCCTCACCGATCACACGACGCTGGGGCTCATGGATCCGCCCGGGGTGTCGTCCTGCTCGGGGTGCTCGGCGCTGCTGGGCCTGGACGAGGCCGAATGGCAGAGGACGCGCGAGCTGGCCGACGGCGCCCAGGAGGACGATGCCTTCACCGCGTTGCGGGGATTCGAGTGGTCGAGCCCGTCGATGGGCCACGTCAACGTGTGGTTCTCGGAGCGCTGGATCGACCCGCTCCACACGGGCGGGGGCACCACCGGCGAGGGCGCGGGCCAGTTCATGCACTCCGAGTCCGACGGTTTCATACCCCAGAGCCTGTCGACGACGGTCGACGACGTCATCCGGGCCCTGCCGACAACGGGGACGAGCATGGCTCTCTTCTACAGATGGCTGCTATCCGATCCGAATGATCCCCTCCTCGAAGGGGGTCGGGACGGGATCGCCGGTTTCAACCACCCCGGACGCGAGGTGGGGCGCTTCGGCTATTTCAAGTTCGAGCCGGAGCTGCGCGAGCGCTTCGTGTCCGTCGAGGTTTTCAACCGGCGCGAGGACTACCTGTTCAAGGGGACGGACGAGGGGGTGCAGTCGCCGATCAACGAGTGTCTCAACGCCGGCTGGAAGACGGGTCTGCTCGGCGTCACCGACGAGCACGGCACGGACTGGGGCTTCCCCGACGGCAAGGGCCGCGCCGGCCTGTGGGTGAAGTCCCTGACGCGCGTCGGAGTGAGGGAAGCGATGGAAGCCCGCCGGTTCTTCTCCACCCGGCTGCGCGGGCTGCGCGTCGACGCCTCGGCCAACGGAGTGCAGATGGGAAGCGCGCTCGAGCACACGAAGGGGCCGGTCACCTTCCAGATCGACATCGACCGGGGGAGGGAGTTCTGGAACCTGCCGCTCAACGTGCAGGTGCTCACCTCCGGCGACTTCATGCCGACCATCGTCCACAGCGAGGACATCCGCTATCCGCCCGGCCTGAGCCCCGTTCCGACCTTCACCGCCGACATCGACATCGAGGACGGGAGCTGGGTCGTTCTGCGCATCACCGATCCGTTGGCGCCGGCCGACGACAGGGCCGATGCGACCTGGTCGAGCTTCGGGAATGCCATCGCCTACACGAGCCCGTTCTTCCTGGAGCCGGCGTAGCGCCGCGTTTCCGCCCCGCGGCCCTCGGGCCGGGGTCCCCGGCGATCGAGTGTCCGATTTCCGACGCTGCCGTCGGCGGACTCAACCGGTGTGCCGCTTTTTGACCACTCGCATGGCCGGGGGTTACTTGCTCAGAGCCCGGATCGTGTTGATGGCGGACGAGGGCGTGCCCAACGACGAGATCGCAGCCCGCCTCAACACGCGCCGCGAGGTGGTGTGGAAGTGGCGCAAGCGGTTCTTCGAGCATCGCCTTGCCGGGCTCGAGGAGCGCTCCCGCCGGGGACGACCCCCGGTCTTTCCCCCCCACGGTGGCGGTTGAGGTCAAGGCGCTGGCCTGCGAGCTGCCTTCCCGTCTCGGCCTGCCGCTGTCGCGCCTGTTCGTCCCCGACATCCGCGACGTGGTCATCGCCAGGGGAATCGTCGCCGACATCTCGGGCTCGACCATCTGGCGGTGGCTCTCAGAGGACGCCATCCTGCCGTGGACCTACCGCAGCTGGGTCTTCCCCCGAGACCCCGACTTCGGGGCCAAGGCCGGGCGCGTCCTCGATCTCTACTCTCGCACCTTCGAGGGCAAGCGCCTGCGCCCCAACGAATACGTCATCTCGGCCGACGAGAAGACCTCCATCCAGGCCCGCTGCCGCTGCCACCCGACCCTGCCCGCGTCACGGTCCCGGGCCATGAGAGTCGAGCACGAGTACGAGCGCTGTGGCGCGCTCCAGTACCTCGTCGCCTACGACGTGCACCGCGCCAAGCTGTTCGGGCGGTGCGAGGAAAAGACCGGCATCGTGCCCTTCGGACGCCTCGTCGATCAGGTCATGACGACCGAGCCGTACGCGTCGGCAAGGCGTGTGTTCTGGGTGGTCGACAACGGCTCGTCACACCGGGGTGAGGCCTCGATCGTGCGTCTGGAGGGCGCCTACCGCAACCTGCGCCTCATC
>JBOGXF010000115.1:0-13728 GCA_050694275.1 Actinomycetota bacterium
CGGGCCTACGGATGCCCCAACTTCCACAGCTTCCGCCGCCGGGTGTTGCTCGCGTGTGGCTGATCGTGGGACCCTCGGGCGTGCGAGCGGAAGAGGTCAATCCCTACTCGTTCGCGAAGAGCCGAATTTTATCTCGGCCTGTTTGGGTTTGCCGGGGGAGAAGGCGAAGCGGGGACACGCGCTGCCGCTGTGACTCCTCGGACAGAACGGCGCGTGCGTGTCGAGTACGGCGAGGCTGCCGGCCACGATGTCGGCCACTTTCTGACCGGTCTCCTGGGTCCTTAGCGGGAGGGGGGTGTCTGCAGTCATCACCCAGGGGATCCCGAAGTCCGGCCAGTCGAGCAGCTTATCCTTCAAGAAAGAAGGCGCGAGCGACTCGTAGGAACGGTCGTCGAACCTGATTCCCAGGAAGACCTCGCTGATCGCGGGGAAGTGGTCCGGCCCCGCAGCCGACTGTTCGATGACCCCGGTTGATGGTTGACTTGGGTTCCGGCTGATCGCGCCGTGGCCGAGGGTTGGACTGAAGAAATCAAGATGGATGGCGTTGATCTCGAAGGTGACATCGGTCTTGCCGTCGGAATCGGAGTCTCCGATGGGGCCGATTTCGAGGACGAGAGGACCGAAGAAGTTGGCGGTCTCGTCTGTCACCCCATCGCCATCGGTGTCGAGGTCCCACGTCATGTGGACCGGGAGCGCCCACACCGTATCGATGGGCGCGCCGCCCTTGAGCACGTTGAACTGGTCGAGGAACTCCGCCCCTGCTGGAGCCGGGAATTCGGTCTGAGGTAGGAACGGCGAACAGCCGAAGTCGTCGGGGCCCACGAGGCCGTCCGCGTCGGTATCGGTCTGTGCCGGGGCGTACCCGGGCGAGCAGTTGTCGCTCGCCTCGGTGCCGAACAGCGAGAAATGCTGAGGAGTGCTTTGGTCACTCCAAGAATGTGACCCGACGGCATGCTCGAGCACGTCCTCGAAGCCGTCGGCGTCATCGTCGTCCGTACAGGAGTCGCCGACCCCGTCGCCGTCGCTGTCCGCCTGCTGCGGGTCCGCGTAGCCCTGACAGTTGTCGATGGTGTTTGCGATACCGTCGGCGTCGGCATCGGTCCCGCGCAGCTCTTGCCAGCACGCTTCGGCGGGCCCCCCACCTCCGCCGCGCGGATCGCTTGGTAGTTGCGGCACGTCGGTGCACGACACCCGGGGGATGTTCGTGAACACCGTTGATTGCACTTCGGACTCTGCGCCCCCGAACTTCTTGTCTACCTTGCGAAGGTCCTTGATCATGTCGCTCGCGTTGAAGACGACCTTCTGGCCGTTCACCGTGTAGGTCGAAGTCAGGGTTCCATCCTTTGCCTTGTCGACGTAGGTGTTCTGGGTCACCCCGTCCTTGAGGTCCTTGTGGACCTCGTTGGAGTCTTGGTCGGCGGGACCAGCGGGGGCCGATTCTCCGGCTGTGGGCGACGGCGGATCGCGGTGCTTTCTCTTCGTGGGATCGGTCTCTTCGCCGTCACGCGCATGATCGATCTCGTGCGCGAGGGTCTCGATGAGATATCCGCCGGCTACGGCCTCCTCGTCGGCCTTTTTCTTATCGGCGTCGGTTTTCTCGCTGGTGACGTAGTCCTTGACCTTATCGATGTCGCCGACGTCGATGTTGACGAGGCGCTGCCCGACGGGACGGCTGCCGAGGAAGACGTTGGGGTCGTCGCGCACGACGTTGACTTTGAGGGCCTTTCCCGGCCCGCACGCGTCCGTGACCTTGGTCTTCATGTCGTCCGACTTGGCGGCCGCGTTGTCAAACGTCTGCTTGGCCTTCGTCACGTCGGCAGCGGTGGCGTTCTTGCCCTGCACGAAGGTGACCGTGCAGCCGTCCACGGTCGAGGTTTCGTCGCCTCGTGCTGGACCCGTGGGGAGTACGAGCAGCACCAGCGAGATCACGAGCATCATCCGTGTCGTCCAGGGGCTGCTCCCGAAGGCCGTCATCGCCTACCTCACCGTCCGCTCGAAGGTCGTCCACGCGCCGAAGCCGGTCTCCGGAAGCCGGAGGAAGCGCGTGCCCTCGAAGGCGAAGGCGATCCAGTCGAAATCGAGCGAAGGGAGCTTTCCCACCTTCGTCGTGATCGCGACCGTCGTCGCGCCGGTCGCGGGGTCCGTGGTGACGTCTACGGTCCCGGCGAGGCTCGTGAAGTTGCCGGTGGACGAGTTGCATTCGGCGACGATGCGAGCGTCGACCCCGAGCTCGGAGAACGCGGCGTTGGTCACCCCCGTCGTCGGATCGTGATCGGTGTCGAGCAAGAACCCGTAGGAGAGCGGCGTCGAGCTGTTGAGGCACGGCGGCGTGCCGCCGACCTCGACGACGAACGAGACCGCGCGGTCCGCGGCGTTCCCGGGATCGGTCGGGAGCGCCTCGGCGAGGGTCGCCGAGAGGATGTCGAGATGCGGCGGCACCTGGAGCTGCGCGCGCACGTCGCCCTGTTGTGCGAGAAGGAAGAGCAAGATGCCGGTTACCGGGGCGAGCGCTGCCACAAGAAGCGACCGCCGACTCGCCTTCTTCACGGGAGTTCCTCCCCCACCGCACCTCTAATTTTTAGCGCCACGTAGTAAGCGGTCAAGGGGGATCGCTTGATCGGAGGTACAGCCCCTAAACGGGCCCGGTTTTCATGGAGCCTTCTCCAAGGTAACTTGCGATTTTTCGGCCAACAAGGTACCTTGTCGTGGTGGCGGCCGAGCCCGTGATCGCCTCGAGCGCCAGGAGGCACGGCGTTGACGAGGAGGACATGCTGCACGCCTATCGGAACGCGATTGACGCATGGACCCTTGACGAGGGCCTGATCATGCTGGTCGGAGCCGACCGGTCGGGCTCGTCGTTGCTCGAGATCGGCGTGGTCCGCGCCGATGACGGGACCCCCGTGATCGTCCATGCCATGAAGGCGAGACCGAAGTTCCTGAGGTGATGAAGATGCCACGCAGCGTGAAGGAGATCATCGAGCAGGCGGAGGAACTCGCGCGGCGCTTCGAGGAATTCGAGCCGGATCCCCGGGATCGCGCTCGCGCCCGTTCTCTGGCTGCCGTGCACCGGGCCGCCCTCGCGCGCGCCAAGACCGAGGCCACCCTGGCGGGGGCCGTGGCCCGAGCACGAGCGGACGGCCATTCGTGGTCCGCGATCGGAACGGTGCTCGGCACGTCCGGTGAAGCTGCTCGGCAGCGGTACGGCCAGCGGAATCGGTCGCGGAGGTCGGTCTGAGGAACAGCTTCCTGCTCTCGGAACTCGAACGGCGACACCAGACTGGACACGCGTTGGACACGCGAGCACGAAAAACGACGAAAGATCACGACAGATTCGGGACGCCCGAAACCGCCCATCTAACAGGAGAAACGCAAGGTTGTGAGCAACGTCGAGAAACGATGAAAAGCTCCCTCGAACGAACTCATAATCCGTTGGTCGCTGGTTCGAGTCCAGTCGGCCCCACGAAGCGTCAAGGATCAGCCCGACCTTGACAGGCCCCACGAAGCGTGGACTGGATGCTAAGCCTCGTCTCCTGAGGCACGCCGTCCGTTCTTGAGCTGTGCACGGAGCGCGTCGTTGACAGCCTTCCGTGTTCTGAACTCGCCGGCGACGTCTGGATCAAGAACCACAACGTTGGAACCTTCGGCGAAATGGGTGGCGTACTTACCCCTGACGCCATCGCTAAAGTCATACTCTTCGCGTGCGTCAGTCTCTTGGGAGTTAGCCTTCTTCATAGGATCGTCTCTCATTCCTAGTGGCGATTCTAGCGCTGATGATTCGGATTCTCTCGCCTCGCTCGGTGTGGACCACCACGACGAGACGGCCCCGGAACGACTGGCCAAGCAGGACGAATCGCTCCTCATCGTCAGAATGGTCGGGATCGGCAATAGTCAGCGAGAGTGGATCGCCGAACGCAGTGGCTGCTTCATCAAACGCAACGCCATATTTCTCAAGATTGGAGTCCGCCTTGTTAAGATCCCACTCGAACTCCATCGATCTAGCGTAGCGGAGGCGTGTTTCCCGCCACTCGGATTCCTCTTGAGCCTCGTGTTACCGAACAGGTTTGCCGCCGAAATGAGCGGCACTACTTTGTCCCGCGGAAATCCCGCAAACGAGCGCGAAACATGGCCCAAGTGCGCGCAGGGGCGACAGCCGTTTTCGCAGGTAGTCTCCAAGATTCCCTGGTGGAGGGCTACGGGGGCGACGAACTCATAATCCGTTGGTCGCTGGTTCGAGTCCAGCCGGCCCCACGAAGGCAAAGCCGCATGTGAGCCGCCCTTTTCGTCCTGCCTCGCCCGACGTTCTGATCGTGTCAAAAATGGTCTTGGTCACCACCAGGTCACTATCTCGACCGCGTTGTACATCGGAGACAAGTGTCTGGAGTCTCTTCGAGGGACCCGAGGGCGTGGAGTCTGATTTCGTCGCCTAGCAGATCTCGGGGGCGAGCCAGTGCCGCTGCCTGCCTTCGATCAGCGAGCGTTCGTCGCGGACCTTCTCTCCCACCAGGACCCTGCCGGCTGGCCGGTAAACGGCAGCATGCTCGGCTCGACGCCATTCGCGGGCCAGGTCCGTGACTTCATGCTGCGGGCCCCAAGAGCGCCTCCTCACGCCCGAGGATCTGCATGCCCTCGCCGCAGAGCGCGACCGCCATGACTGGGATGAGTTGGCCATGTTCTACGGGCGCTACATCGAGGCACTCGAGCTTTCCGGAGATCCGGAGGGGGACGGCAAGCGCCATGAGACCAGCTGGAGCGCGTCGATCCCGCGCTGACCCCTTGACCCGCAGCCAGCTCCCGATCCCTCGTGTCAGGTCTCTAGATCGCGGCTCGCTCTTGACTCGTGAATGTCTTAGTCGTATGACTTAGACATAGGACTAAGACAGCGCCGCCGGAAGGGGGGATGAGCGCAGGCGGGACGGAGGAGGAAGAGCGTCGTCCGATCGCGGGTCGGGCGAGGCAGAGGAGGTGACGGATGGGCTACATGCTCGAGGGGCAGCTCTTGGAGACCTGCACCTGCAACACGCTCTGCCCTTGCTGGGCGGGGGAGGACCCGGACGGAGGGAAGTGCGACGGCGCGTTCGGATGGCACGTCAAGAAGGGACACATCGAGGGCGTCGACGTGTCGGGGTTGACGTTCTGCTTCGTGGCGCACATCCCGGGCAACGTCCTCCAAGGCAACTGGAACATCGTCGTGTTCATGGACGACAAGGCCTCGGAGGAGCAAGAAGAGGCGCTGCTCAAGGTATGGACGGGCCAGCTCGGCGGGCCGGTGGCGGATCTCGCTTCGCTGGTCGGCAAGGTCCTCGAGGTCCGGCGGGCACCGGTCACGTTCGAGATGGATGATGTCGGAGCGGGGGGCAAGGGGTACTTCTCGATCGGCGAGTACGTGTCGGCGGAGATGGCGCCGTTCACGGGCGCGACCGGCAAGACGATGTCCATGCACGACACCGCGTTCACGACGATCCCGGGATCGCCGGCGTACCCCGGCAAGGCGCCCTTTTACAAGGTCGACGTTCCGGAACACGGCTTCAACATCGATCTGAGGGATCACAACTCGGTCCAAGGCGTGTTCCGCTTTGAGGCAGCCTAGGACCACCGGCTTCGCCGCTGCGAGCCGCGAGCGCGTGTTTGCCGTCCTTTTGGCGAGCGCGATCGCGCTCGCGTGGGTTGGCCTGTTCGCTTGGGAACGCTCGCCGTACGGCCGCTACCTGGACCACGACGGCCTCGGCGATCTGCAGAGCGCCTACTTCGCCGCCTTGTTGGTCGCGGGCTGGGTCACGATGATCATCGCGATGATGCTGCCGACGAGCTGGCCGCTCCTGGGCCTCTTCGATCGGATGACGTCGTCTCGCCGGGGACATCCGGGACTGATAGGTCGCGTGATCGGGGGATACCTCGCCGTCTGGACCCTGTTCGGCATCGCGGTCCACGCCGGCGACCTCGAGGTTCATCGGATCGTCGAAGGAAGCCGCTGGATCGATTCACACGCGTGGCTGATCGGCGCGGGCACGTTGCTGGGCGCGGGCATCTACCAATTCAGCGCACTCAAGTACAAGTGCCTGGCCCAATGCCGCTCTCCGTACGCGTTCATCGCGACCCATTGGCGGGGGCGAGATCCGAAACGCGAGGCTTTTGCGCTCGGCGTGCGCCACGGTCTGTTCTGCCTGGGCTGTTGCTGGAGCCTGATGCTCGTGATGTTCACCCTGGGTATCGGGAACATCGGATGGATGCTGGCGATCGGGGCGGTCATGGCGATCGAGAAGAACGCGCGCTGGGGACGGCAGCTCAGCGCCCCCCTCGGGGCGATCCTCATCGGCTGGGGGGCGGCCACGATCGCCCTCCAGGGAGGAGTCTTCGCATGAGAGACGACGAGGCGATCGGCAGGACTGCGCTCGATTACTTCGAGGGCTGGTTCGACGGAGACAGCGTACGCATGGATCGGGCGCTCCATCCAGGGCTGGCGAAGCTCGCTGCAACAGGTCGAACGCGATTCACTGGAGCTGCGTACCGTCACGAAGGAGCAGATGGTCACCTGGACCGGCAAGGGCGAAGGCAAGAGCGACGACCCCGGCGACGACCGGCACATCGACGTCCAGGTCGTAGACGTCTACGGGAACATCGCTAGTGTCGTCGTTCGCTCGCCTGTCTACCGCGAGTACCTTCACCTCGTGCAAACGGACGAGGGTTGGAAGATCGTGAACGCGCTGTGGCACTGGACGTAACCAAGACCGCCGCTCGGGCGGCCGCGGAGGAGTCGCTGCTCGACGCGGCCGAGCGGCTGTTACTCGAGAAAGGGCACGCGGGGATCACGACCCGGAAGCTCGCGGCGGAAGCCGGTTTGAACCATGGCCTCGTGCACTATTACTTCGGCTCGGTGGAAAGCGTGCTCGTGCGCGTGCTCGAACGTTTCACTCACCGCCTCACGGAGCGCCAGCGGGAGATGTACGCCGCAGACGTCCCCTTCATCGAGAAGTGGCGCACGGCGATGCGCTATCTGAGCGAGGACGCCCCCTATCAGAAGATCTGGCTCGAGCTCCAGGCCCTCGCGTGGAACCACCAGGAGCTCAAGCAGGCCGTGGCGGACGTGAACGCGAAGTGGCGCAGCGTCCTGACCGAAGCGTTCGCCGAACCGCGCGAGCGCTACGGGATCGAGATGCCGCTGGACGCGCTCGTATCCCTCGTGATGACCTTCAACGAGGGCATCATGCTGGAGCGTCTCTCGGGGGTGGAGATGGGCCAGCGGGAGTTGCTCGACTGGATCGACGCGTGGATGGCGCGCAAGGAGGCGGATTGATGGTCGTCGAAACGGCTCGGCTCGGCTCGACGCAGGAGCAATCTCGGGCCAGCTACCCGGACCGCGACGGCTAGTCGAGCGCGGGGGAGTGAAGATCTTCTTCGAGGTCTACGGCGATGGAGATCGAACCGTGCTCTTCATGCCGGCCTGGTCGATCGTTCACTCGCGCGTCTGGAAGATGCAGATCCCATACTTCGCGAGACATCTGAGGGTCGTCACGTTCGACGGGCGGGGGAACGGACGATCCGATCGTCCGACCTCGGCCGAGGCGTACGCGGAGAAGGAGTTCGCCGCCGATGCCCTGGCCGTTCTCGACGAGACGGAGACCCCGCGGGCGGCGCTCGTCTCCCTCTCGTTGGGCTCGCAGCGGTCGTTGCTCCTGGCCGCCGAACATCCCGAGCGGGTGACCGCCGCGGCCTTCATCGGCTCTTCGCTGCCCATCGCCCCCGGCCACGACGACCGCGAAGTGCACAGCTTCGAGAACGAGCTCGACTCGGAAGAGGGATGGGCGAAGTACAACCGCCATTACTGGATGAAGGACTACCGTGGATTCCTCGAGTTCTTCTTCTCACAATCCTTCTCGGAGCCACATTCCACCAAGCAGATAGAGGATGCGGTCGGCTGGGGGCTCGAGACCGACCCCGAGGTGCTCGTGGCGACGGCCGTAGGACCGAAACTCGCCGATCGGGACGAGGTGCTGGAAGTCTGCCGCAACGTGCGCTGTCCGGTGCTCGTCATCCACGGCGATCGCGACCGCATCAGCCCGCAGCGCAGGGGGGCGGAGCTGGCCCTCGCCACGGGCGGCGCGTTGGTGACGTTGGAGGGGGCGGGACACATCCCGCTGGCCCGAGATCCGGTGAAGGTCAACCTCCTGCTGCGAGATTTCCTCGATCCGCCCCCGCCCCCGGCGACGTGGGTCCGGGGGAAGTCGCGGCGCAAGCGCGCGTTGTTCGTGTCGTCTCCGATCGGGCTGGGGCACGCCCAGCGGGATGTGGCGATAGCCAAAGAGCTGCGCGCGCTCGTTCCCGATCTCGAGATCGACTGGCTCGCTCAGCATCCGGTCACGCGCGTCCTGGAAAGCGAGGGCGAACGCATCCACCCCGCGAGCCGCTTCCTGGCCAACGAGTCACGTCACATCGAGAGCGAATCGGCCGAGCACGACCTCCACTGCTTCCAAGCCTGGCGGCGCATGGACGAGATCCTGCTCTCAAACTTCATGCTGTTCCACGACGTGATCCGGGACGAGGACTACGACCTCTGGATCGGGGACGAGGCCTGGGAGCTCGATTACTACCTGCACGAGAACCCCGAGCAGAAGCAGGCTGCCTACGTGTGGCTGACCGACTTTGTGGGGTGGCTCCCTATGCCGGATGGAGGTGAGCACGAGAGTTATCTGACTGCCGATTACAACGCGGAGATGATCGAGCACATCGCTCGTTTTCCTCGTATCCGTGACCGTGCCATCTTCGTGGGTAACGAACAAGACGTTATCCCCGAGCGCTTCGGTTCCGACCTTCCGTTCATCAAGGAATGGACGAAGGACCACTACGAATTCCCGGGCTACATCACCGGCTTCGATCCCGCGGACTTCATCGACAGGGATGCGATCCGTCACGAGCTGGGGTACGGGCCCGATGAGAAGGTGTGCATCGTGACCGTGGGCGGCTCCGGGGTCGGGGGCCACCTTCTACGCCGCGTGATCGACTCTTTCCCCGAGGCCAAGAGGCTGGTCCCCGAGCTCCGCATGGTGGTCGTCACGGGGCCCCGCATCGACCCCCAAAGTCTCCCCGCGGCCGACGGCCTGGACGTGAGGACGTATGTCCACAATCTCTATCGCTACCTGGCGGTGTGTGACCTGGCGGTCGTGCAGGGAGGTCTCACGACGGCGATGGAGTTGACCGCCAACAGGCGGCCGTTCCTCTACTTCCCGCTACGCCATCACTTCGAGCAGAACTTCCACGTGCGTCATCGTCTGGAGCGTTACGGCGCGGGACGCCACATGGACTTCGATGTCTCGAGCCCGGAGATGATCGCGGAGGCCATGGGCGAGGAGATCGGACGCGAGGTCTCGTACCGACGCGTGGAGACCGATGGGGCGGCCCTCGCCGCTACTTCAATAGCGGACCTTCTTCGATGAACGGGGATGGTGTCATGGCTTGTCTCGCCCCGGCCAAGGACGCGCCGGCCGGCTTTGGAGGCCTCCATGCAAAGACTTGGATGGCCGCCTCGAAACGGAATATCGGCACCTCAGGTCGACACAAGCACACGGGAGGGGAAGACCCAATTGGAACCTAGTGGCGTCGTTCTTTCCGACGGTGAAGGCGATTCCTTCTTGGTGGGACCCAACAGGGCGTGGATCAAAGCCGACGGCAGAGACACTTCGGAGACTTACTCCGTCATCGAGTTCGCACTAGCTCTTCATCCAGTGGCCTCGGCTCCTCATCGACACCCGGATTGGGACGAGGCTTTTTACGTCTTGGAAGGGGAGGTTGAGGCCTTGGTGGGTGAGCGGGTGGTGCGGCGTCAAGCGGGGTCTTTCATCTTGATCCCGCGCGGCATGGCTCACCGAGTATGGAACTGCGGCGACCGGCCGGCGAGGATCCTCGCGATCGCGCAGCCGTGGGCGCCGGAGTACGTAAAGGAAATGGCGCAGGCCTTCCCGAAGAACGGATCTCCGGATATGGAGAAGCTCATGGAGACGTACAAGAAGTACGGCGTGGAGCAAGTGCCCGAGTCCTGACGTCACGCGCATAAGTCGATCTCACGGGTCATCTCTCAAGTGAGGGCCTAGCCGGCAATGCCGGAGCAGCGCGATGGGGTGTTCCGAGCAGTCCGGGGTTGCGAACCTGACTGCAAAGTCTGGTCACCAATTGGTCACTACGCGACGCGCGAATGCGTGACGCTTCTTGACTCTCCATGACAGCGGAAAAGCTGATTTGAGCTGGTGATTCGCGCAAAACCGCAGCTGGGGGGCTTGTAGGGTAGCGGGCTCATAATCCGTTGGTCGCTGGTTCGAGTCCAGCCGGCCCCACGACAGCCGGCCCCACGACGCAGACCGCAGTCAACATGTCGTGCTTCACAGGCCCGCGAGCGTAAAATGGTCGAGTCAAGTCGAGCCCGATGAAGGAGATGACGATGCTCGAACTTGCCCAGATCGACCTGTCGGAGCTTGCCGAGGCCCTTGAGGATCACTCTTACGAACACGAGTGGTACATCGATCGCGCCACCGGCGAGATCCTAATGAGGTCCGATCATGTGGACGACGTTGAGGACCTTGAAGGGCGAGACCTAGTTGCCATAGCCAGTACCCCGTCGGATGAGGGCTATCAGGACCTCGTGGACTTCTCGACACGCGTGCGGGACCATCGAGCGCGCGACTTGCTTATGCGCGCCATCGAGGGACGCGGAGCGTTTCGGCGGTTCAAGGACACGTTGTTCGAGTTTCCCGATCTCCGCAAGGACTGGTTCGCCTTTCACGACACCCGTATGGAAAGACGCGCGATCGAGTGGTTGAGGGATGAGGGATTGATTGACGCCGACATTGCCGCAGTCGCCCTGGCTCAGATCCCCGAACCCGAGTTGCCGGAGGCCTCCGTCGCATTTGATCCTCATGAGATCGCCTCTGCCGTAGCCCGGGATCTTAAGAGCCTTTATGGCGAACGCCTCAAGAAGGTCGTGCTGTATGGATCATGGGCGAGGGGCGATGCGCATCGTGAGTCCGATGTGGACATCCTGATAGTGCTCGACCGCGTCGACTCCTGGGTTGAAGAAAGGGATAGGATGGATGACATCCTCTGGAAACATTCGCTTGAGAACTCAACGGTAGTTTCCGCGCTGATTGTTTCTGAAGAGGACTACGAGCGACAGCGTGAACCCGTTCTGATTCGTGCAGTGGCGGAGGGTGTCGCGTTCTCGTGACTTCGGACTGGGAGCGGGCACTCAATCGGGCGAGGGATGATCTCGGTGCAGCCAACCACTTGCGTGCATCCGGACATGCGCCGCAGGCATGCTCGCGTGCATATTTTGCTGCCTTCTATGCTGCCTCAGCAGCCCTCTCCTTACTGGGAGAAACTCGGACGAAGCACTCGGGCGTGTTGTCCGCGTTCCACGACAAGGTCATTCGTGACGGGGGCTTCGATACCGAAACAGGACGAATGCTCGGCTGGCTCTTCGATCTCAGGAACACGGCTGATTACAGGTGGGACCCGGTTGCCGCCTCCGATGCCGAGGAGGCGTTCGAACGGGCTTCGCGCTTCGTCGGAGCCGTAGAGCAGTGGATTAGATCACGCGACGAAGGGGCAGACTCATGATCGAGCCGTCGCAGACCTACCCTCGGCGAGTCGCTATCGTCACGGACTAACAGGTTCGCCGGGTTATCTAGGTCAGCATGAGCGGCGGATTTTGGGGGTTCGGAGACCAAAGGACGGTCAGCAGACAGTCAGCATGCGACGCGCTCTTCCGTGTATGTCGGTGGTTGTCCGCGTAGTCCGAAGCCGGGTCTGAACGGGCCAGACTTACGTCTTCCCTAGGTAGAGCGTTTGGATCCCAGCGGACTCATAATCCGTTGGTCGCTGGTTCGAGTCCAGCCGGCCCCACAAAGCTGGTCTTGATGATAGCATATTCGACGCATGGTGCTATCATGTTCGTATGCGTCAACTGATTGCACGTGTAGACGAAGACCTTCATGGAAAGCTGAAGGCTCAAGCCAAAGCCGAGGGACGTTCCCTCAACGCACTTGTGACGGAATTGCTGCGGACGGGCATCTCGAGGAACAAGACGGAGGCGAGGGTCCGAGCCCGCTTGCGGACGGGTGAGCTGCGCGTTGTGCCTGATTCGACGCGACGAGCGCCCTCTCGTGAGGCCGCTATCCGAGCTACGCGAGGAGCTGGACGGGCTGCGAGTAGGGCCCTGAAGGCCGACCGCCAAGCCCGGTGAGCCTCCTTTACGCGGACTCAAGCGCCTTAATCCGTGCCTACTTTGCTGACGAGGCAGATCACACCGACCTGCGGAACATGCTCCTTGAAGGCGACGAGCCGGTCGTCACAAGCGAGCTCTCGCGGGTTGAGCTCGCGAGCGCGATTAGGGCCGCCGCCAGGGGAGGGCGACTTCGGCGCTGGAGACTGGTCCTTGCCCGGATAGACGCGGATTGTCAGGAAGATGGACCGGTTGCCCTCCTCCGCCTCCGTCCAGAAGTGGTTCTTCCTGTCGCGTACGCCCTCGTCATCGAGCGTCGGCTGCGAACGCTGGACGCGATTCATCTCGCCGTTGCCGCCGAAGAATGCCCGGCCCTCGCGGGCGACGACGACGTCGTCTTCGTCACTCGTGACCATGACCAAGCTGCGGCCGCCTCGGCTCTTGGTTTCGTACGGCGGTGATTTGCTTCCGCCCAGATGGAGCAGAGAATGAGGTCGGTTCCCGGTTGTGAGTGAGCGTGATGCTTGAGGGAGTCAGCATGAGCGGCGGATTCTGGACGTCGAATTCCAAAAAGACAGTCATCCCTGAAGGAGCGGGCCGATGTCAAGCCTGGAATCGCGGATGAGACAAAAGGAGTACCCATCGGTGATGCTTCGCTACGCGCGAACGGCTTGAGGAGTGACGGCGTTAC
Source organism: Actinomycetota bacterium (assembly GCA_050694275.1). Taxonomy (GTDB): domain Bacteria; phylum Actinomycetota; class CADDZG01; order CADDZG01; family WHSQ01; genus JBOGXF01. The sequence continues at coordinate 12,897 of JBOGXF010000115.1, forward strand.
TAGGAATGACGGATGCCTCTAGTAACCCTCCAGTGCGGCGGCGCGAAACGTTCGCGGCCTTCAGTCGTCGCGACCGATGCTCCAGGCGCAGACCGAGGGAGCTCGGGTGTGGGGGCTACTCGGTTCCGGCGACGCCGATCAGGTTCCCCTCGGGGTCGGTGAACTGCCCGACCACCAGGGTTCCGGGAGAGCCTTCGGGGCCCATCCAGCGCCCGGCCCCCGTCCGTCGCGAGACAGCCGCAGCGAAAGCGCGCCGGCGAGGCGAAGCGGAAACGCAGGCGTCGCAGGTAGTCGCCGTCGGGCGACGCTTCGATCGTTCCGGGTTACTCGCCCGGGGGTGGTAGCGGCCATCAGAATCTCCACGGAGGCGGCCATTAAAAATCCCCAACCGCGGCCACGGAAAATCCCCGCGCACGGCCACGAGACCTCCTCGCGAGATCCTAACTGACGGCCGACAGCACATCGTTCCGCAGTAACCGACAGCACATCGTTCCGCTCCTCAGCTCGATCACCGACACCACATCGTTCCACCTCGGGGGCCTCTGAGCGAGATACGCAGACCATCCTTCTGCCTCAAGTGACGTCGAGGGCTGGGAGGTGGGGCATGGGCAGCGCAGAGGAGCAGGCGCGCCGCGACGCGGTGATGAGAGTGCTTGCGGGAGAACCGCCGAGCAAGATCGCGGCCGATAGTGGACGCAGCGACCGATGGGTCCGGAAGTGGGTGACGCGTTATGACCCCGGCAACGAGAACTGGGCCGTGGAGCGGTCGCGCGCGCCCAAGACCCAGTCGGGCAGGACCGCGCATGACATCGAAGCATTGGTGCTCCAGATC
>JBOGXF010000116.1:0-9272 GCA_050694275.1 Actinomycetota bacterium
GCATCGGCCTGCATACGCCGGTCTCCTTTCGGCTCGGTTTGGCTTGCACCTCCGAGCGTAGGAGGCCGGCGTATGCGCGCCAGGGATTGTTAGGTCGCCCTATCCCTACTCATCCGCGGAGAACCCAAAAAGAGGTGGAGGCGTTGTGCGGCCGCGTGCGCTGCCCGGTTGTCGTCATCCAGGGCGCTGAGGACGCGATTTCCCCTCCCGAACGCGGGCGCCTGCTGGCCGAGGCGACCGGCGGCACCCTCGTCACGCTCGAGGGCAGCGGACACGCCCCCCACGTGCGCGATCCGGTCAAGGTCAATCTGCTGCTGAGAGACTTCTTCGCACCGAGGCCTGCCGGCAAGAGCTGGGCCCGCGGCAAGGCTAGGAGTAAGCGCGCCCTCTACATCTCGTCTCCGATCGGGCTCGGACACGCGCAACGGGATGTCGCCATCGCAAGGGAGCTCAGAAAGCTAGTTCCCGATCTCGACATCGACTGGCTGGCGCAGGATCCGGTCACGAGGGTGCTCGAAGCCGACGGCGAGCGTATCCATCCCGCGAGTGGCCATCTCGCCAACGAATCCCGCCACATCGAGAGCGAGTCGGCCGAGCACGACCTGCACTGTTTCCAGGCGTGGCGGCGGATGGACGAGATCCTCCTGGCAAATTTCATGGTCTTCCAGGACCTCGTCGCGGAGGAGGACTACGACCTGTGGATAGGGGACGAGGCGTGGGAGCTTGATTACTACCTGCATGAGAATCCGGAGCAGAAGCGCGCTGCGTACTGTTGGCTCACCGATTTCGTCGGGTGGCTTCCGATGCCCGAGGGTGGCGAACACGAGACTTATCTGACCGCCGACTACAACGCGGAGATGATCGAGCACATAGCCCGCTATCCGAGGATCAGGGACCGAGCGATCTTCGTCGGGAATCCAGGCGACATCGTGCCCGAACCGTTCGGGCCCGAGCTTCCCATGATCCGGGAGTGGACCGAGGAGCACTATGACTTCTCGGGCTACATCACCGGCTTCGATCCCGGGGCTTTCTCCGATCGCGACGCGATCCGGCAAGAGCTCGGCTACGCGCCGGATGAAAAGGTGTGCATCGTCACGGTGGGTGGATCCGGAGTCGGCGGACATCTTCTGCGCAGGGTGATCTCCTCGTTTCCCGAGGCTCGGCGTCGCGTGCCGGAGCTGCGAATGATCGTGGTGGCCGGTCCACGTATCGACCCGGATTCTCTGCCGAAGACCGAAGGCCTCGAGATCCGCCCATATGTGCACAACCTCTATCGACATCTTGGCGTGTGTGACCTGGCCGTCGTCCAGGGGGGACTGACCACGGCGATGGAGCTAACGGCGAACAAGCGGCCGTTTCTGTACTTCCCGCTCCGGCATCATTTCGAGCAGAACTTCCACGTTCGGCATCGCCTCGATCGTTATGGGGCGGGTCGCCGGATGGACTTCGACTCCGCGACCCCCGACGTCATAGCCGACGCCATCGCCGACGAGATCGGTCGAGAGGTCCAATACAAAGATGTCGAAGGGGATGGAGCACTTCGGGCGGCGCAGCGCATCGCAGAGTTGATCTGAGCCGACGGGAACGGCTGCCGCCCCCTGTTGGGTGACGGTCTTCGAAGCACTTCAGGCAGGGGGACGCAGGAGGTCAGAACTGATTACGACCAGATCCTTGGAACGCCACGTGACCCCAGAGTCAAATCCCGCCCGTCGCAAGCAATCGACCAGCTCGCTCTCCGAAGACGGCATGTCATAGCCCGGTGACAGAGGCGCGACGGCATCGGCGGGATCGGTCGGAACGATCACGTCGCCCATTACAAAGCGCCCCTCGGGACGCAACACGCGCGCCACCCGCTCGAACAAGTCGGCCTTTCCTGCGGCGTCCAGGTGGTGGATCGTTAGCGCGGAGATGACGAGTTCGAAGGGGCCCTCAGGAAGGGGATCCTGCAGGGCACTCACCGCCAGCTCATCGATCTGATCGGCCGGCAAGAGCCGCTCGGCAGCGGCGATCATCTCCGCGCTCACGTCGATGCCGGTCAGCCGGGCGCGCGGATAATCGCGCAACACTCGACGTGCCGTCTCTCCGGTCCCCGTTCCGAGTTCGAGAATCCGAGTGACTTCGAGGCCCCGACCGGCGGCCGCGACTTGAGTCTGAAGCTCATCGAACTCAGGCACCTCGGTCCGTATGAGCTCCCGGTAGTCATCGGGCCGGAAATGGAACTGAGACATCAGCCCTCCAGATCTTTGATCTTCTTCTCCAACTGCTCGGCGCGGCGCGTCCACCGCCGAGCTTCGTTATCGATCGCGTCCGCGTCACGTCGGATGCGTGCGGCGTCACGCGAAAGGGCTCTGGCTTTGTCTTTCGCCTCTCGCGCCTCGGTGGCGAGGTCCCGCATCTCTTTTTTGGCCCGCTCCTTCGCTTCCGTGGAGGCGGCGTCGCCGACGTCCTCGAAGGCGGGAAGGTCCGTAAAGGCCTCTTCGAATCCGCCTGGTGTCAGCTCCCGCTCCAGACGCCCTTTTTTCAGCAAGTCCTCCTCCTCCGGCGAGCTCGTGGCAAGGAGCGTGCTGCTGATGCGGTCGATGGTCTGCCTGCTCGGCGCGTGACCGGCGTCGATCAGGAGATCACGTGCCTGGTCGGTCAGCGCGCCGACAAGCTCCCTTCGATGGCGGCTCAGATTCCGAAGTTTCTGAGGATCCTTGGCCCGGGCGAGCGACCGGTGGGTCTTTATGAGGTCGTCAATTGTGTCGGGACGTTGTCGCGCGAGCTGGTTGATGGCCCACACGGGAATGGTGGGACGTTTTAGAGAAGCCACGCGGTCTGCCGTCTCGCGATCCCCCTCGTCTATCAGAGTTTTGCCGAGCGCGTTGCGCCGACGCGTGAACTCAGCGAGCGGCGCTTGATAGAGCTCGTCGACCGGATCCGTGGTGGTTCCTCCTGGCTGGCGTTGGTGCAGAGTACCGTTTGGCCGGTTCCGCCTCGTCCCGGCTCTCGACCGCTCTTCTCAAGGGGTACGTCGGCGCAGCTGGATGGCCTACAGACGTAGGCGCATCTCGTGTTCGATCAACGCGGGATTCCGAGGCAGAGGCTCGGTTCGGCCCGTCGCTTCGAAACCACACCGTTCATACAGTTGAGCCGCGGCGTGGTTCTTGTTCGTAACCTCCAGTTGAAGTTCGTTGGCGCCGTCGGCACGAGCCCAGGCGATCACTGCATCGACGAGCCTTTCTCCCAGCCCGGCCCCGCGGGTGGCGGGCTCTACCCACATCGAGATGAGCTGTCGAGTCGAATCGCCGAGATGGGCGGCGCGTATGCCCGCGGCGATGCCCACGGGACGACCGTCGATCTGTGCGATGAACCAAGCTCCGGCGCCGATGTTAGATCGCCACCAGCTCTCGTCCTTCTCGACCTCCTCCTCATAGGTAGACCAGAACCAGTCGGGGGTGTCTTGCAGAGCGGCGAGACGGACCTTGCGAACGATCGACCATTCGTCCGGCCCCACCTGCTCGATCTCGATCACGAGCCAATCGTCGCGCGTCTCCGACGGAAACGGCTATAAATCTGGTGCCACGCACTGAGGTGTAATCGAAAAGAGGGTGGATGCATCTCGATTCGGTTCGTGAGCTGAAGCTCGAACTCGTGCGCGACCTGCTCGAGCCTCTGACGACGGACGCACGGGGGATCGGCTCGTTTGACTTCGGCGCGACCTCGAGCCGCGTCCTCGGTCACTTCTTCGACACCTTGGGTCTTGGTGTCAGCTCGGCCGACCAGGGCGGTTTCAAGCTCGCGGTGCGCGTGCAAAGAAGAGGGCTGCAGAGCCATCCCGTGCTCGAAGACATCAGGCAACGGGCACACGATGAGATCGACGTTCGCTATGTGGGTCGTGTCTTCAAACTCCAGGATGATCGCTTCCGAGGCCGGCAGCGACCTTTGCAAATCGGTAACTCGGTCGGCCATCACGAGGTCACCGCAGGAACGCTCGGCTGTTTTGTTGACATGCCGGACGGGGATCCGGCGATCCTGTCGAACAACCACGTGCTCGCCGACGAGAACCAGGGCTCGGTCGCAGACCCGATCCTGCAACCTGCCCCGTTCGACGGGGGCGAGGTGGAGCGGGACCGGGTCGCGTCGCTGAGCGCGTTCGTGCCGCTGAAGCTCGACGAGCCGAACTTCGTCGACTGCGCGATCGCAAGCCTGGACGGGGGCATCCACTTCGATCCCACCACACTGATCGAAGACCTGCGGCTTGCCGGGACCGCCGACGTCATCGAGGCGGGCGGTCTCGAGATCGAGAAGCTGGGTCGCACGACCGGTCCCACCCGAGGTCGTATCACCGCCTTTGAGATCGACAACCTCACTGTGGGCTACGACGCCGGCTCGCTGCGCTTCGACAATCAGATCGAGGTCGAGAGCACCGGGAATGGTCCCTTCAGCCTGGGCGGCGACAGCGGGTCACTGGTCTTCATTGGCGAATCTGGTCTCGGCTTCGGCCTCCTGTTTGCCGGCTCGGATCAGGGCGGATCGAACGGGCTGGGCGTCACGTACCTCAATCCGCTCGAGGTCGTGCTCTCGGAGCTGGACGTGCGGTTGCTAACCTAGCTTTATGGCAGCAGCCGATCTCGAGCGGGCTCGCGCCGCCAAGGACAAACTGGCGGCCCTCATTGCCGATCGGCCCGCGGTCAACGGCGTCGGCATCGCGCCGTTCGAGGGCGGTTTCTGCATCAAGATCAACTTGGTGCAGCCGTCTGATGAGGAACTGCCCCAGGAGTTCGAGGGCGTCCCGGTGAGGATCGAGGTTATCGGGAGAGTCACCAAGCGAGATTCGGTCTAGGTCCTTCCCCGGGCCTGCCCCAGGGTGGAGGATGCAACCTTGGGTTCCTCTCCAACGTCTTATGTGCGCCAGCATTCGCCTTTCGAGAAAGGGATGGACCGTGAGAAAAGAGACGGTGGCCGCGATCGTCGTGGCTCTCGCCATGATCGTGGGGACGGCACCGGTAACGGGGGCCGCGCCCGAGACGGGCACTCCTCGGCTGTCGCTCCGCCGCACCAGCAGCGAGGCGACTGCCTACAAGTACGGCAAGCGGAAGCCGCGCCTGTACGCGCCGGTCTTCCTGCAGGTCCAAGACGCCCCGCTCGACCTGCGCGTCCGGCGTGCCGGCTATGAGGATCCGCTTACCGTCAGTCAAGTGCTGCACACGTCGAATGGCACCGAGGTACTCGAGCTTTCCGCGGACATCCTTAATGGGTGGCGGGGCCTGATCGACTTCACGGAGGTCGAGGTCGCCGATCTCGAGGGAAACGTCGTCTTCTCCACGACCCGGGCCTTCTGTCCCAACAGCTACGACCGGCAGCGCATCGACGACGCAGGGCCCCCCACGCCCACGTATCCCCAGGGCTGCTACGGGGGCCGGGCCCGGGGAAGCTTCCTGCGCGGGATGGTGTGGGGCGTCGACCAGAGCTGGGCGACGAACCTCTCCGGGGGCCGCGGCATCAAGCTCGATGTCCCACGCGGCCGCTACGTGTTGACGTTGTCAATTGCGCCGCGCTATCAGGAACTGTTCGGAATCGACGGCTCGCAGGCGTCGACCACGCTCGACCTCAGGGTCAAGAAGATCAGGCGCGAGCGTTGTTGCTTCCACGCGCAGCAGGCCGAGTCCGACCCTCAGGACCAGCAGACCGCGGGCGTGCCGACCATGGACAACCCCGACCCCGCGATCCTGCCGGACCTCGTGGCCCTTCCGGCCTTCTACATGGACGTGCATAATCGCCGCAACGGCAAGAGCAAGCTGAGCTTCGCCTCGATGTTCTGGACGGGCGGCGCGTCTTCGCTCGTGGTCGAAGGCTTCCGTCGCCCCGACGAGGACGTCATGGACGCCTATCAGTACTTCTACGAGGACGATGAGGTCGTCGGGCGTGCTCCGGTGGGCACGTTCGAATACGACCGTCGCGACGGTCACTTCCACTGGCACATCCAGCAGTTCGCCGCGTACCGCATGGTCGACACCGAGACCAACGAGGTCGTGCGGAGCAGCAAGCAGTCGTTTTGCCTCGCTCCGACCGATCCGGTGGATCTCAGCCTGGACAACGCTTCGTGGAACACCGAGCGCACCGGCCTTCACACCGCGTGCGGTGGGGCGGAAGCGCTGTGGATCCGCGAGGTCCTGCCGCTCGGATGGGGGGACACCTATTACCAGGCGGGGGGCCAGGCCTTCAATATCACCGACCTCCCCAACGGGAGCTACTTCGTGGAGGTCCAGGCCAATCCCCTGGGCTTGCTGCACGAGCAGGACGCATCCAACAACTCTGTGCTGCGAGAGGTGATTCTGAAAGGCAAGCCCGGCAACCGTCGGGTCGAGGTCATGCCCTGGTTCGGCATCGACTTCTGAGCACGGATTTCGTCCGACAGCGATCGTCGTTGGCAGTTGCCGTCCGGCGGGGGATCACTTGGTCACGCCGGCGACCTCCAGCGCTTCGAACCCACGCACCATGTCGTTCGTGTAGATGCGGCCCTTGTAGTAGTGGGCCGACCACATATCGGTGTCCTCGGGTTGATAGTGGGCGATCTCCTCGGGATCCGCTGGGTTCTTCAGGTCGATGACGCTGAAGCCCCCCGTGTACCACGGGACGACGACGCTCTTGTTGTCGACGAAGTTGAAGTCGTGAGAGGTACAGGTTCCACCGCCGGTCCAGAACGACCCGATGGGGCTGCCCGTGTTGCCCCGGCGTGGGGAGAAGAAGGACACGAACTGTGGGCTCTCGATGTCGCTGATGTCGTAGACCCAGATGGCACCGGTCGGGGTTTCCTGCTCGACGCAGTCATTTGCGGTGATGTTCTCATCGTTGATCACGAGCAGTTCCCCATCCGCGCTCGCGACCGCGTAGTGCGAGAACTGGATAAGCGGGTTGTAGATGGTCGATACCACGGTCGGAGCAAGCGGGTCGGAGACGTCCCAAATCTGCGTCCCCTGGAGCCCGGCGCAGATTCCGAACTTGCCGCGTTTGTCGAAATGGAACGAGAAGTCGTGGCAGCCGGTGGGCGGCGCCGGGGGCCTGAACTCCGCGACGACCTTCGGTTTCCGCGGGTTCGACACATTGATCATGTGCGTGAATGTCCCCCCGTTGGTCGGCAACCCACCGGCGTTGCTGTAGATGATCGGCTTGCCCGGGTAGGGCGTTATCGAGTGTGACTGCCTACCGGACGGGAGATTGACCTGGCCGAGCTGAACCGGTCTCTTCGGGTTGCTCACGTCCAACGTGTAGAGGCCGGCGTCGTCCTCGTCGCTCTCGAACGGATTGCAAACCGCCGCGTGGTGCCCGACCGCGATCAAGCCCGGCCGCACGAACGCAACGTCCACGTCGTCTCCGGGACACTTGAAGAAACCGACCTGGCGGGGCTTGCCGGTAATGTCGAAGATGCGGACGCCGCCTACGTTGGGCTTCTCTCCGCGACCGTTCCACTGACCCCCGTACGCATAGCCGGCCCCGAAGGCGAGGTGGGTTCCCCCCCAATAGGGGACATGCGCCACGACGGACACGTTCTTCGACTTGTCGACCTCTTGCGCCGAGGCCGGTACCAGCATCGCTCCAATGAGAAAGATGGCCGCGCCCAGGATCCTCGCAGTCTTCACGATATGCCTCCCTGAAATCGAAAAAGTCCGCGTAGTTGAAGGTTCGGCACGGCCCCCTTGCCTCCTGCCCGAATGTGAAGGAGCCCCGCCGCCTTCCGTAGAAGACTTAGGCATGCGGCGGATGCTTGCCATCCTGGCTTGCCTTGCCGTTGTGGCGTCGCTGGCGACGGCGGGGCACGCGGCAACGTCCTGTGGACCGCCGGAAAAGAGCTGGCGACGGGCCGAGCCCGGCGCGGTCGCCCTCGACGAGGCGAAGCTCGAAGAGGCGCTCGACTGGGCGCGCCCTCGCAACTCGCAAGAGATCGCGGTCTTCCGGCACGGCTGCCTCGTCACCGAGAGACGCTGGTTCGAACAGGACGAGCGTTACGAGAGCTACAGCATGGCCAAGAGCGTCACCTCGATGGCCGTCGGTCGAGCGGCGACGCTTGGCCTGCTTGATCTCGACGACCAGATCGGTCGCTACGTTCGCGGCGCGGATGCCAAACATGCGCGGATTACGGTGAGGGACCTGCTGACGATGACGTCGGGGCTTCACTGGAACTTCTTCCGTGACTACAACGTGTTCACCCCGCGCGATCGTGTCGAGGACGCTCTGTCGCTGCCCTTCGATCACAAGCCCGGCACTTTCTTCGAGTACGCCCAGAGCACCGTGACCCTGGTGGCGTTCGTGGTCGGCAAGGCGGCGGGCGAGGACTTTCAGAGCTTTGTGCAGCGTGAGCTCTTCGGGCCGATCGGCATAGGCCGAGGGGAATGGACGTGGGAGCGTGACGCCGAGGACAACACGCAAGCGTTCTTCGGATTGCGGATGACGGTCGACAACTTCGCCCGTCTCGGATACCTGATGCTCCATAGCGGTGTGTGGAACGGGACGCGTCTGATCGATTCTCAGTACGTCGAATCAGCGGTCATTCCGTCGCGCAGGAACCCCGGCTACGGGTTCATGTTCTGGCTTAATTCGGGATCCAAAGTCATCAATCCCACGGTGTACTCACGCGACGTGAAGAAGGGCCGGGCGATCCCGAGCGCGCCCCGAGACATGTACTTCATGGCGGGCTTGCAGGAACAGCGGGTGTACGTGATCCCCAGCCTGGACCTGCTCATCGTGCGCGTCGGAGGCTCCGGCAACCGCGAGCCGGATACGCGATCGACCGTCTTCACTTCCCGATCGGGCGAGTTCGAGCACGAGTGGTTCCGCCGGCTCATGACCGCGGTGAAAGACGCGGACATCAAGGACCCGGGGCCGTACGAGTACTCGGACCCGGTGCCGCGGCTCGACCCGAACTACGGAATCCTAAAGAGCGCCATGGAGCCCGAGCACATCCTCGCCGGGCTGGGAGAGCCGTAACGCAACTCGGGGCGGCGCGCCACGAGATGTTCGCGCGCCGTTCTCGAGCCGGGGGAAGGGACCGACCCCTGGCCCAGTAACGAATCGGCACTAGTGCTTCCTCGCGTTAATTACATCCATGTGATTTACTCCTCTTGTCCATCCGAGAGAGGAGAAACCATGCGCATTCCCCCGCTTGAAGTGCCCGATCTCGACCGCGCGGTGTTGGAGCGACGTGCCCGTTCGAAGACCGCTCCGCAGCGCGACGTGACGCGGGCACGCATCGCCCTCATGGCCGCGGACGGAAAGTCCAACAACGCGATCGC